>CANBXZ010000384.1 GCA_947373495.1 Acetobacteraceae bacterium | reverse complement strand
GGTGTGCGCCACCTGGCGCGCGGCGGCGGCGATGGCGCCGGCGCTGTTGCGTTCCGGGTCGGGCCGGGCGGCGTCGGTCAGGCGGCGCCAGTCGCTGTCCTGCTCCACCCGCGCCACGATGCGGTCCATCATGTTCACCGCCTCATAGGGGAACTGCCCGGCGGCAGTCTCGGCCGAGAGCATCACCGCGTCGGCGCCGTCGAACACCGCGGTCGCCACGTCGCTGGCTTCGGCGCGGGTGGGGGAGGGGGCGGCGATCATGCTTTCCAGCATCTGCGTCGCCACTACCACCGGCTTGCCCAGGGCGCGGGCGGCGCGGACGATGCGCTTCTGCACCAGCGGCACTTCCTCGGGCGGCAATTCCACGCCCAGGTCGCCGCGCGCCACCATGACGCAATCCGCCAGGGCCAGGATGCCGTCCAGGTTTTCCACCGCCTGGGGCTTTTCCATCTTCACCATGATCCAGGCGCGGCCCTGCACGATCTCCCGCGCCTCGGCCACATCCTCCGGCCGTTGCACGAAGGACAGGCCGATATATTCCACGCCGTGTTCCAGCACGAAGGCCAGGTCCTCGCGGTCCTTCACCGTCAGCGCCGGAATCGGCAGCGCCACGTCCGGCACGTTCACGCCCTTGCGGTCGGACAGCGCGCCGCCGACCATCACCTGGGTTTCCAGGTGGTCGGGCCGCACATGGGTGACGCGCAGGCGCAGCTTGCCGTCGTCCAGCAGCAGGGTGGTGCCGATCTGCGCCGCGGCGATGATCTCGGGGTGCGGCAACTGCACCCGGCGCACATCGCCCGGGGTGGGGGAGAGGTCGAGCCGGAAGCCCTGGCCGGTCTGCAACTGGATGCGGCCGCCCTGGAAGCGGCCGACGCGCAGCTTCGGGCCCTGCACATCCGCCAGGATGCCGATCGGCCGGCCGACCTTGGCCTCCAGCGCCCGGATCAGGCCGATGCTGCGGGCGTGGTCCTCATGGCTGCCATGGGAGAAGTTCAGCCGGAACACATCGGCGCCGGCGCGGAACAGGCGTTCCAGCATTTCCGGCGCGGCGCTGGCCGGGCCGAGGGTGGCGATGATCTTGGTGCGGCGCCGGCGGCGCAGCGGAATGCGGCTGGCCTGGCGGGGCTTGCCCTCCGGCGCGGCGTGCAGGTCCGGCCGCAGTTGGTGCGGCGGCAGGCCGAGCAGGGTGGCGAGTTCGCCGACCCGCTCCGCCGGAACCCGCTGCCACTGGGAGACCGCGGCGGCGGAAATGCCGAGGCCGGTGGCAATCTGGGTCACGGCGCCGCGGCGGGCGAGGATGTCTTCAAGAATGGGATCACGCATGCCGCGAAGCTTACGTCAGATAAGCTTAGTCGCCAACTTAAGCTTAACGCTGTCGCTTAAGCTTAATATTCAGCCGATCAGTAGCGCGCGGACATCGTTCACATTGGTCAGGGTCGGGCCGGTCACCACCAGGTCCCCCAGGCGGCGGAACAGGCCGGTGCTGTCGTGCCCGGCCAGGCTGGCGCGCGGGTCCAGCCCCAGGGCGCGGGCGCGGGCCAGCGTGTCGGGGGTGCAGATGGCACCGGCGGCCTCGGACTTGCCGTCGATGCCATCCGTGTCGCAGCACAGTGCCCAGATGCCGGGGGTGCCTTGCAGCGCCAGGGCCATGCCCAGCAGGCATTCGGTGCCGCGCCCGCCTTCGCCGGCCGGGCCGTTGATGGTCACCGTGGTCTCGCCGCCGGAAAGCAGCACGCAGGGGCCGGGCAGGGGCTCGCCGTGCAACCGGGCGGCCAGCGCCATGCCGCCCAGGGCCTTGCCCAGCTCGCGCGCCTCGCCTTCCAACGCGTCGCCCAGCACCAGCGGTACCAGCCCCAGGGAGCGGGCTTCCGCCGCCATGGCCCGCAGCGCCAGCAGCGGCGTGGCCACCATGCGCAACTCCGCATGGGCCAGGTGCGGGTCGCCGGGCTTCGGGCTTTCCTCGGCGCCGGCGGCCAGGTGCGCCACCACGGCCGGCGGCAATGCCATGCCGTAATGCGCCACCAGGGCGCGAGCCTCGGCGAAGGTGCTGGGGTCGGCCACGGTGGGGCCGCTGGCGATCACCGCCGGGTCGTCGCCGGGCACGTCGCTGATGGCCAGGGTCACCACCCGGGCCGGGAAGGCCGCCGCTGCCAGCCGCCCGCCGGAAAAGGCGGAAAGATGCTTGCGGATGCAGTTCATCTCCCCGATCGGCGCGCCGCTGTTCAGCAAGGCGGTGTTCACGGCGATGAGGTCTGCCAGCGAAAGCCCTGGCGCCGGCAGGGTGGACAGCGAGGACCCGCCGCCCGAGACCAGGAACAGCACCAAATCCTGCTCGCCAAGGCCGTGCACCAGGGCAAGGATCTCGGCCGCCGCCGCGGCGCCGGAGGCATCCGGCCGGGGATGCGCGCCAAACCGCACCGCAATGCGGCGCTGGGCCGGCGGGGTGGGAATGTCGGCGCCATGCGGGGCAATCACCAGCCCGGCCAGCGGCACCTCGGGCCAGGCCTGCTCCACCGCCTGGGCCATCTTGGCCGCGGCCTTGCCGCAGCCCACCACCACCACGCGGCCGGCCTTGGGCGGTTGCGGCAGGTGCGCCGCCAGCACCGCCAGCGGGTCGGCGGCGCGAACGGCGGCCTGGAACAGCCGCAGCAGGGCCGCGCGGGCGGTATCGTCGGTCCAGGGCATGGCGTTCTCCTCCCCCCAGTCATTGCCTTGCGGCGGCCAGGGCGCCAGGGGGTGCAGGGAAAGATGCTAAAGTTTCTGGTGGTATGGAACAAGCGGGGCCATGGCTTACCCCTGGCGCCCGGCCCGTCGCTGCCCCAAATTGACCGCAGCACAGGAGACACCCGATGCCCGTACCCGACCTTGACGACGCCACCCGCACCCAGTTGGAAGCCGCCGCCTTCCGCAAGCTGGTGGAACACCTGCGCACCCGCACCGACGTGCAGAACATCGACATGATGAACCTGGCCGGCTTCTGCCGGAACTGCCTGTCCCGCTGGTATCGCGAAGGCGCCGCCGAGCAGGGCCTGACCATCGCCGACCCGGATGCGCGTGAACTGGTCTATGGCATGCCCTACAAGGAATGGCAGGCGAAGTACCAGGCGCCGGCCAGCCCGGAACAACAGGCCGCCTTCACCCAGGCGATCAAGGCGCACCAGTAGCCGCCGCAGCGGCGCCCTTCCGCGCCGCGCCCCGATGGGCTAGACCCCCCGGCCTTGCCCGGGGGGCACCCCGCCCCCGTGCGGGCCAGCCGCAGACCAGATGAGAGTGCCATCCATGGCCGACGTACCCTTCGACACCGACGACGAAGCCGCCGAGAGCCGCGCTCGCCAGGTCGCCACGGCCGACCCCGAGGTGGGCGGCATCGCGGTGGACCGGCTGCGCTCGATCATTGAACGGATCGAGCGGCTGGAAGAGGAGCGCAAGGCGCTCGGCAACGACATCAAGGACATCTACGCCGAGGCCAAGTCGGCCGGCTTCGATGCCAAGGTGGTTCGGCAGATCATCTCGATCCGCAAGAAGGAACCGGCCGAAGTGGAGGAGCAGGAGACCCTGCTCGACCTGTATCGCCGCGCCCTTGGCATGTAGGCGCGGCCTGGGTGGCAGGGGGCAGCGGCCCCCCACCTTGGCTCAGGCAGCGACAGGCGCCTTGGCCGGCCGCGCCATGGTCAGCACCAGCAGCGCGGCCAGGATGCAGGCGGCGCCGGCGGTGTAGAAGGCCGGCAGGTAGCTGGCCAGGGCGTCCCGGGTGACGCCACCGCCGAAGGCGGCAATGGCCGAACCCACCTGGTGGCCCACGAAGACCCAGCCGAACACCAGCGGCGCCTTGTCCCGCCCGAAGCTCTGCGCCGCCAGCTTCACCGTGGGCGGCACCGTGGCGATCCAGTCCAGCCCGTAGAATACGGCGAAGATCGACAGGCCATAGAAGCTGAAGTCGCTGCTGGGCAGGAACAGCAGCGAGAGCCCACGCAGGCCGTAATACCAGAACAGCAGCTTGCGGCAGTCGTAGCGGTCTGACAGCCAGCCGGACACGATGGTGCCGACGAAGTTGAAGCCGCCCATCAGCGCCAGCACGCCGGCGGCCTCCACCTCGGCCATGCCGAAGTCGCTGCACAGCGGAATGAAGTGGGTCTGCACCAGCCCGGCGGTGGACAGCCCGCACACCGTGAAGGTGAGGAACAAAATCCAGAAG
>CANBXZ010000383.1 GCA_947373495.1 Acetobacteraceae bacterium | reverse complement strand
TCCTTGGCCGTCTCCGGCATGCCAAGGAAGGCGCAGAACTTCTGGAAGGCAGGGTCGTTGCCGGCGGCGACGAAGATCTCGCAGGTCTTGGTGCGGAACTTCGAATACGGCACCAGATTCGGGTGCGGGTTGCCGGTGGCCTTCGGCCGGTTGCCGTTCAGGAAGAAGTTCGGCGCGTGGGGGTGCAGCAGCGCCATGCCGCAGTCATGCAGCGTCATGTCGCAATACTGGCCGAGGCCCGACTTGGACCGCTCCGCCAGCGCCATCAAAATGGCGATGGTGCTGAACAGGCCGGTGGCGATATCCACGATCGGGGTGCCGAGCCGGGTCGGCCCGCTGTCCGCGGTGCCGTTGATGCTCATCAGCCCGGTCATCGCCTGCAGCACGGCGTCATAGCCCGGGAAGCCGCCCAGCGGGCCGGTCGCCCCGAAGCCGGAGACGCGGCAATGGATCAGGCCAGGGAATTGCCTGGACAGCACCGCCTCATAGCCCAGGCCCCACTTCTCCATGCTGCCGGGCTTGAAGTTCTCGATCAGGACATCCGCGCCATCCAGCAGGCGCAGCAGCACCGCCTTGCCCTCGGGCTTGGACAGGTCCAGGCCGACCGACTTCTTGTTGCGGTTGATGTTGATGAAGTAGCTGGCCGAGCCATTGCTGTCGAAGGGGGGGCCCCAGTCGCGCACCTCGTCGCCCTGCGGCGGCTCCAGCTTGATGACCTCGGCGCCGTGGTCGCTGAGGACCATCGTGCAGTACGGCCCGCCCAGCACGCGCGTCAGGTCGATGACCTTCAGCCCGGCCAGCGCCCCGGCGGACTTCGCCAGGCCCATTCCCTCACTCATGCAGCTTGCTTCCTGTTGAAGACCCGGGCGCAGAAATCCGGGTAGGTTTCCAGCATCTCGTCACATACGGCGCCGCGCAGCAGCGCCAATTCCTGGTCGCTCGGCGCCGGCGTCTCCGGCACCGCGGTATCATCGCCCCCTGGCACGTCGAAGTCGAAGCCGGTGGCGGCACGCACGCCCGCCACCGTTTCCCCGGCATGCACGCTGGCCAGGGAAAACCGCGCGCGGTCCGGATGGAAGCGGAACACGCAGCGTCCGGTCACCAGCGCCTGGGCATGGCCACGGCGGAACACGCCGGGCGGCGAGGTGCCATTGGCCGAGATGTTGTCCACCTTGTCCACCAGCACGCGGGGCGAATGCTCCTCCCGGAACAGGATGATGCGGGGCGTCATCATGTACATGAAGGCGGAACCGAAGCTGCCGGGGAAGCGCACGCCCTTGCCCGGCCATTCCCCGGTGCCCACCAGGTTCAGGTTGGCCTGCCCGTCGATCTGCCCACCGCCGAGGAAGAACAGGTCGATCCGCCCCTGGCCGGTCAGGTCGAACAGCTCGCGCGTGCCGTCGGTGAAGGGGTTGCCCAGGTTGCGCGCCAGCAGGCTGAGGCGAATGGGGTAGCCCAGCTTCTGCGCCAGGTAGCAGGCCGCCGCCGGCACCGGGCTGGCGGCGCCCACGGCCACATGGCGCGCGGTGGGCTGGGACGGGTCCAGCACCAGGCGGCAGATGGTCGCCGCCAGCAATTCCTCGGGCTTGCAGTTGCTCATGCCACTGCCGCCGCCCGGGTCTCGAACACATGGATCGCCAGCCACTCGGAAAAGCCCTCGGCGGTCTTCGCCATGCGGGCGTAGTCGCTGATATAGGCGGTATCCATGCGGTATTCGTCCAGCAGCGCCACCGGCCGGGCGCCGCGTTCGGCAATGGCGATGGCGTCGATGTAGGTGGCGCTGATGCAGCCCGGCGCCAGCTTCTCGTCAGTGAGGAAATCGCCTTCCACCACGCGTTCCACCGTCACCAGGCTGGCGCGGCTGGCATGGGCGATGGTGGCGCATTCGCGCTTGCGGCCAAGCCAGACATTACCCTTCGAATCCGCCATCACCGCGTGGAAGATGCCGAAATCCGGCTGCAGCGCCGGCAGCAGCACGATCGGGTCGCCGCCTGCCGCAAACGGATTGTCGATGACCTTCCAGTCCGGCCGGTGCGCCAGGATGTCGCTGCCGATGATGCCGCGCAGCGGCATGAAGGGCACGCCCTTCTCGCTGGCCTGCAGCATGGTGTGGATCGCCGGGCAGGTGGCGTCCTTCATCACGATCTCGCCGGCCCGCAGCGCGGCGGAGAAGCGCGGGGCGAAGCCGGCCTCGCCCAGGCTCACGGCGCTGGTCTCCACCTCGGCCACGCAGCCGGCGCCCACCAGCAGGTCGGTGGCGAAGCCGGAGGTCGGCACCCCCACCAGCCGCAGCCCACGGGCGCCGCGGCGCACCAGCGCCTTGGCCAGCGCCACGCTGGGCAGCGAATTGTCGGGCGGCATCGCCAGGCGGCTGCCATCCGGCACCCGCGCGGCCAGGCTCTCCAGGTCGGTGAGGTTCATGCTTGTCTCCTCCGCCCGGCAAGCTAGCCGCCGCCGGCGGTCCTGCGAAGGGGTTCGGGCGTTTCGCCCGGCGTCGCATCGCATTACTGTGGCGGCAAGCGACATAACAGGAGGTTCGCATGCTGGCACGTTTGGCCACCCGTCTCGCCGCCCTGGGGCTGGTTGCGTTGGGGCTGGGCATGGCCCCCGCGGCACAGGCCGCCTGGATGTGGACCGGCTGGGAGGACACCCCGGCCACCCAGGATGACTGCCTGCAACAGGCCGCTTCCGCGCTGCGCAGCATGAACTTCACCGTCACCGTCAACCCGCAGACCACCTTCGGCTGGCGCGGGCAGGACGGCGTGAGCGTGCGCTGCATCGCCGAGCGCCGGGTGGCGGTGATCTTCGTCTATGCCGCCACCGCTTCCGAGGAAGGCCGGGTGATCCTTGAACAGGTGCGCCACGCCTTCAAGGCCGCGGTGGCGCCCCCGCCGCCCGGGCGCTCCGGCGGCGGCGGCAAGTTCTGAGCACGCTGCTGCAAGGGCCGCGGCTGCGACTGCGGCCCTGGCGCCAGCAGGACAGCGCCGGCTTCGCCGCGCTGAACGCCAACCCGGCGGTGATGCGCCACTTCCCCGCCCCGCTCAGCCGGGCGGAGAGTGACGCCATGCTGGCCCGGATCATGGCGCATGTGGACCGGCACGGCTTCGGCTGGCTGGCGGTGGAGTTGGATGACGGCCGGCTGGCCGGCACCTGCGGCCTGGCGCAGGTGCCATTCACCGCCGGCTTCACCCCGGCGGTGGAGATTGGCTGGCGCTTCCTGCCGGCCTTCTGGGGCCAGGGCCTGGCCGAGGAAGCCGCGCGGCTGACGCTGGCCTATGGCTTCGGCCCGCTGGACCTGGCCGCGGTGGTCAGCTTCACCGTGCCGGCCAACCAGCCTTCCTGGCGGCTGATGCAGCGGCTGGGCCTGCGGGCGGCTGGCGGCTTCGACCATCCCGACCTGCCGGCCGGCCACCCGCTGCGGCCGCATGTGCTGTACCGGCTCAGCCGGGCCGAATGGGTGGCGCAACGCCTGGGGTGATGCAAGACTTCGCGGTGGAGGAACCGCCGCATGAAAAAGCTCGCCGCCGGCCTGTTGGCCCTGGCTGCCCCGGTTACGGCTGCCTTGGCCACCGCCGCCCTGGCCACCGCCGCCTGGGTCACATCGGCGCAGGCCGAGGTGACCCGGTTCGAGGTGACCTCCACCGCCCCGGCCTTTGCCGGCGCCGAGTTCGGCCCCACCGGCCGCTATGAACGCCTGGTTGGCCGCGCCACCATCGCGCTGGACCCGGACGAGGCGCAGAATGCCGGCATCGCCGACCTGCACCTGGCGCCGCGCAACGCCCAGGGCCGGGTGGAAGCCGTGGCCGATGTGGTGGTGCTGCGCCCCACCGAAGCCCAGCGCGGCAATGGCACCCTGTTCGTGGAAGTGCCCAATCGTGGCCGCGAGCTGGCCGGGCAGTTGTTCAACGACATCAACGGCGCGAACAAGCTGGCCACCGGCACCGATGCCGGCAATGGCTACCTGCTGCGCCAGGGCTACACCCTGGTGTGGGTGGGCTGGCAGGCCGACCTCCAACCCAGCGATGGCCTGCGCCTGCAGGCGCCGGTGGTGCCCGGCGTCACCGGCACCTCGCGCGAGGAGTTCCTGTTCGACCACACCCGCAACCCGGTGACGGTGCGGCTGACCTACCCGGCGGCCCGGCGCGACGACGCGGTGCTGACCGTGCGCGCCCAGGCCGATGACGCCCGCGCCCGCCCGGCCGA
>CANBXZ010000382.1 GCA_947373495.1 Acetobacteraceae bacterium | reverse complement strand
CCAGGCGGACGCAGGTGCCAGCCGCATGCGGCTCACACCCCGGGCTCCGGTATGGGGTGCTTCAGGCCCTCGGTTGCCGGGCGGAAGCCTGCGGCTGCCTTGGCTTCGCGGCATGGGCCGCGGGCCGCATGCGCGGCTTCGGCACGGGTCACGGCCGCCTGCCGTCGGTATCAGGCCTTCTTTTCCCAGCCGCGCGGGCCCTGCTGCCAATAGCTGAGCAGGTGGCCGGCCGCCTTGGCCAGTTTCCAGCGGTCCCGGGCGGCGGCCAGGGCGGCTTCGTCATTGCCGTCGAACAGGTCGAACACCCGCTCATACGCGTCCAGCCGGGCGGATTGCGCGGCATCCACCAGGAACAGGAAGCGGGCGCCATTGGCGGCGGGTTCGTCGTGCTCGGTCAGCCAGATCGGTTGCAGTGCGGCGTGGCCCATGGCGGCGCTGCCGTGCGGCAGCCAATCCGGCTCCGGCGCCAACCACAGCGCCGCATCCAGCGCCGCCACGCGGTCCGCGTTGCCCACCAGCACCTGGGCGCGGCCGCCCTGCGCCAGCACCCGGCCGAGCAACCGCGGCAGCGCCTGGTCCAGCGGCGTACGGGTGAGGTGGTAGAAGCCGATATCGGTCATCAGGGCCGGTCCGGGTCCTCGAAGTGCAATTCCACCAGTCGGTCCAGCAGCCGGGCGCCGAAGCCGGTGGGCAGGCCCTTGTCGTCCAGCCGGGTGCCGGCGATGTCCAGGTGCGCCCAGGGCGTGGGGCCGGCGAACTCGCGCAGGAAGGCGGCGGCGTGGGACGCATCCGGCAGCAGCCGGCCGGTGCAGCACTGCTTCAGGTCGGCGATGTCGCTGGCCAGGTCGTCGCGGTGGCGCTGGCCGATCGGCATCGGCCACAGCCGTTCCGCCACCTGTTCGCCGGCCGCCACCGCCTGGCCCTGCAGCGCGGCGTTGTTGCCGAAGATGCCGGCGCGATGGGTGCCCAGCGCCGTCACCATGGCGCCGGTCAGCGTCGCCAGGTCCAGCATGGCGCGCGGGCGGCAGCGGGTGGCGGCGTAGTGCAGCGCATCGGCCAGCACCAGGCGGCCCTCGGCGTCGGTGTCCACCACCTCCACGGTGCGGCCGGACAGGGTGCGCAGCACGTCGCCGGGGCGATAGCTGGTGGCGCCGGTGGTGTTCTCGGCAATGGCCAGCACCGCCACGGCCGGCGCCGGGGAATGCCGCAGCGCCATGGCCAGCAGCGCCCCGGCGCAGGCGGCGGCGCCGGCCATGTCGCTGGTCATGCGCTCCATGCCCTCGGCCGGCTTGATGCTGATGCCGCCGGTGTCGAAGGTGATGCCCTTGCCGACGAAGGCCACCGGCCGGGTGGCCAGGCGCCCGGGCCAGCGCAGCACCGCCAGCCGCGGGCCATGCCGCGCGCCGGCCCCCACCGCCAGCAGGGCGCCGGCGCCCAGGCGGCGCAGCCGGGCGGCGCCCAGCAGCTTCACCTCAATGCCATGGCCGGCCAGGTCTTGCAGCCGTTCGGCGAAGGCCGCCGGGTGCAGCACATTGCCGGGCAGGGCGGTGAGCTGGCGGGCGAACAGCGCGCCCTGCACCGCCGCCGAGGCCCGCGCCCACGGCGGTGCCACCGCGGCCGGCTGGTCCACCACCAGGTCCAGCCGCTTCAGCATGGTG
The DNA here is from genome assembly GCA_947373495.1 of Acetobacteraceae bacterium. Taxonomy (GTDB): domain Bacteria; phylum Pseudomonadota; class Alphaproteobacteria; order Acetobacterales; family Acetobacteraceae; genus CAIMOR01. The sequence continues at coordinate 2,556 of CANBXZ010000382.1, read as the reverse complement.
TCGCGCGGCTGCCAGGCGGCCAGCGCCGCGCCGGTGGCGAAGGCCACCGCCGCCGCCGGCGCCAGGCCGCGCGCGTCCAACCCCAGCCGCGGCAGCGGGCCGGCCTTGGCCACCGCATGGCGGCCCAGCGCCTCCCAGTCCAGCGCCAGGCCGTGGCCGGGGCTGGCCAGCCACAGCACGCGGCCTTCGGGGGTGAGTTCGTCGCGGCATTCGGTGGTGTCGCTGCCGCCGCTGCCCTCGGGCACCGCCAGCGGTACGCCCGGCTTGGGGGCCGGGCGCAGCCTGACCTCGGTGCCGATCACCCCTCGTAGTGGTCGGCCACCAGCCGATCCAGCAGGCGCACGCCGAAGGCGGTGGCGCCCTTCGGCGCGGTCGGCAGGTCCTTGCTGCTCCAGGCCACGCCGGCGATGTCGAGGTGCGCCCAGGGGCGGCCCTTGTTGACGAAGCGCTGGATGAACTGCGCCGCGGTGATGGAACCGCCCGGCCGGCCACCGACATTCTTCATGTCGGCGATCTCGCTCTTCAGCTGCTTGTCGTAGGCCTCGCCCAGCGGCATCCGCCACACCGCCTCGCCCACCGGCTTGCCGGCGGCGGTGAGCTGTTGGGCGAGGGTGTCGTCGTTGCTGAACATGCCGGCGTGTTCATGGCCGAGCGCGATGATGATGGCGCCGGTCAGCGTGGCCAGGTCGACCATGAAGCGCGGGTCGAAGCGTTCCTGGGCGTAGTGCATCACGTCGCACAGCACCAGGCGGCCCTCGGCGTCGGTGTTGATGACCTCCACGGTCTGGCCGCTGGCGGTCTTCACCACGTCACCCGGGCGCTGCGCGGTGCCCGATGGCATGTTCTCCACCAGGCCGACCAGGCCGACCACGTCCACCTTGGCCTTGCGCCCGGCCAGCGCCGCCATCAGCCCGATGACGGTGCCGGCGCCGGCCATGTCCCACTTCATGTCCTCCATGCCGCCGGCCGGCTTGATGCTGATGCCGCCGGTGTCGAAGGTGACGCCCTTGCCGATGAAGGCCACCGGCTTCTGCGCCGGCTTCTTCTTCGCCGCCGCGGTGGTGCCGCCGGAAGCGCCCAGCCATTGCATCACCACCATGCGCGGTTCCACCGCGCTGCCCTGGGAAACCCCCAGCAATGCGCCGAAGCCGAGCTTCCGCATTTCCTTCGGGCCCAGGATCTCCACCGTCACGCCCAGCTTTTCCAGCGGCTTGCAGCGCTCAGCCATCTCCACCGGGTGCAGCACGTTGGGCGGTTCGCTGACCAGGTCGCGGGCCAGGAACACGCCGTCCGCAATGGCGCGCAGCGGTGCCCAGGCGGCCTTGCAGGCGGAGGCGGCGTCGGTGGCGAAGCTCACCTTCTCCAGCTTCGGCTTGTCCTCCTCCTTCTCCATCGTGCGGTAGCGGTCGAAGCGGTAGGACTTCAGGTGCAGGCCCAGCGCCAGCGCGGCGGCCAGCGGGGCGGCCAGCGCCTCGGCCGCCACCACCGCCTCGCGTTCCTTGGCCAGCAGGGCGTACAGCGCGCCGCCGGCGGCCTCGGCGGCCTCGGGGGTCAGTTCGGCCGCCTTGCCCAGGCCCACCGCCACCACGCGGGTGATGCCCTCCACCGGCGCCCACAGCGTGGCGGTCTGGCCCTTGCGGCCCTTGAAGCTGGCGGCTTCCAGCGCGCGGCCGATGGCGCCGCCGCTGGCCTGTTCCAGCGCCGCATGCAGCCCGGCCGGCACGCCGTCCTCGGCGAGGGGCAGCACCAGGGCGCCGTGCTTGGGCATGGCGGGCTTGACGAAGGCGATATCGGGCATGGGCCAGGGCATCCGCGAGACAATGAGACGCATAGGATAACACCCTGGCCGCCCAGGGCCAGCTTGGCGGCGGCGCGGCGCTGCGGCACAAGGGCGGGATGACCGATCTTGAGCTTCTGGACCTGGCCGCCGGCCTGGCCCGCCGCGCCGGCGCCGCCATCATGGCGGTGCGCCAGGCCGGTTTCGCGGTGGACCACAAGGCCGACTATTCCCCGGTGACCGAGGCCGACCGGGTGGCCGAGGCGCTGATCCTGGAAGGGCTGCGCGCCGCCACCCCGGGCATTGCGGTGGTGGCGGAGGAGGAGATCGCCGGTGGCCATGTGGCGACGGTGGGGGACAGGTTCTGGCTGGTGGACCCGCTGGACGGCACCCGCGAGTTCGCCAAGGGGCTGGACGAGTTCGCGGTGTGCATCGGCCTGGTGCAGGCCGGCGCGCCGCGCCTGGGCGTGCTGATGCTGCCCGCCACCGGGGAGCTGTTCGGCGGCATCGTCGGCGTCGGCGCCTGGAAGCAGGCCGCGCCGGGGGCGCCGCGCCTGCCCATCCACACCCGCCCGGTGCCGCCCGAAGGCTGGCTGGTGCTGGACAGCCGCAGCCATTCCCGCCCGGAAGCCCTGGCGCCGCTGCTGGCCGGCCGCCAGGTGGCCAGCATCCAGCCGATGGGCTCGGCCGCCAAGTTCGCCCGGGTGGCCGAAGGCGTGGCGGATTGCTCGCCCCGGCCCGGCCCGACGACGATGGAATGGGATACGGCGGCCGGCCAG
>CANBXZ010000381.1 GCA_947373495.1 Acetobacteraceae bacterium | reverse complement strand
GCCATCGTCGGCGCCGCCGGGTTGAAGCCAACGCTGGCCGCGCTGTCCCATGGCGGCACCGTGGCGCTGGCCAACAAGGAAAGCCTGGTGTGCGCCGGGCCCATCGTGCTGGCGGCGGCCAAGGCCCATGGCGCGCTGCTGCTGCCGGTGGACAGCGAGCACAACGCCATCTTCCAGGCGCTGGACGGCTCCGACCCCAGCCTGATCGAGAAGATCATCATCACCGCCTCGGGCGGGCCGTTCCGCACCGCCGATATCAGCGTGATGCGCACGGCAACGCCCGAGATGGCGGTGAAGCACCCGATGTGGAGCATGGGCGCCAAGATCAGCGTCGACAGCGCCACCATGATGAACAAGGGCCTGGAGGTCATCGAGGCCGAGCGGCTGTTCCCGGTGCACGAATCGCAGTTGGAGGTGCTGGTCCATCCGCAGTCCACCGTGCATGGCATGGTGCAGTACGCCGATGGCTCGCTGCTGGCGCAGTTGGGCGCGCCGGACATGCGCACGCCCATTTCCCACGCGCTCGGCTGGCCGCGACGCATGGCGGTGCAGATGCCGCGGCTGGACCTGGCCAAGCTGGGCAGCCTGACCTTCGAGGCGCCCGACCTGGTGCGCTTCCCGGCGCTGCGCCTGGCGCGGGAGGCGTTGATCGCCGGCGCTGGCGCCCCATGTATCCTGAATGCGGCCAATGAAGCCGCCGTGGCGCTGTTCCTGGCGCGCAGGCTTGGCTTCCTCGACATCGCCGCGGTGGTGGAGGAAGCGTTGCAGCGCCTGGGCGCCCCGACGGTGAACGGCCTTGATGACGTGATCGCGCTGGACGCCGCGGCCCGGGCGGAGGCGCTTCGCCTCGCCGCCTTGCGCGTGCCAGCCTGAACGAAGGAGCTTCGGCGGTGGAATTGCTGCGCACTCTTCTGGCCTTCGCCGTGGTGTTGGGCGTGCTCGTCTTCATCCATGAGATGGGGCACTACCTGGCGGCGCGCTGGCGCGGCGTGCATGCGGATGCCTTTGCCATTGGCTTCGGCAAGCCGATTTTGCGCTGGACCGACCGGCGCGGCACCGAATGGCGGCTGGGCTGGATTCCGCTCGGCGGCTACGTGAAGCTGCATGGCCAGGAAACCCCGGCCGATGCCAGCCCGGAGGAGCGCGCCAAGTGGCGCCCGGGCCAGACCTTCCATGAAAAGAGCGTGGCCAGCCGCGCCATCGTGGTGGCGGCCGGGCCGGTGGCCAATTTCCTGCTGGCCATGCTGCTGTTCGCCGGCCTGTTCGCCACGCTGGGCCAGCCGGTGGGCGGCACCAGTGTCGGCGCCGTGGTGGCCGATTCGCCGGCTGCCCGCATCGGCCTGCGCGCCGGCGACGAGATTCTGGCGCTGGATGGCCAGCGCGTGACCCGGTTCGACCAGGTGCAGCGGCACATCCAGCCGCGCGCCGGCCAGCCGGTGGAAATGCGCATCGCCCGCGAAGGCGTGGAGATGACGGTGCGCGCCACGCCCGATGCGCGGACCCTGCCCAATGGCCAGACCAACGGCGTGCTGGGCATCCAGGGCGGCGCGGTGCGATTCGAACGCCTCAGCCTGCCCGGGGCCTTGGTGGCCGGGGCGGTGCAGACCGCCGATATCAGCTGGCAAACCCTGGTTGGCATTGGTGAAATGCTGATGGGCCAGCGCAGCGCCAAGGAATTGGGCGGGCCGATCCGCATCGCCGAGATCAGCGGCGAGGCCGCGTCGCTCGGCATCGCGCCGCTGGTGAACCTGATGGCGTTGCTATCGGTCAGCCTGGGGCTGCTGAACCTGTTCCCGATTCCGATGCTGGATGGCGGGCACTTGGTATTCTACGCCGCCGAAGCGATTCGTGGCCGCCCATTGCCGCCCAAGGCGCAGGAATATGGCTTCCGCGCTGGCTTTGCGGTGCTGGTGACCTTGTTTCTGTTCGCGTCCTGGAACGATATTGCCCATGGCAGCATTGGCCGCTGGGTCGCCGGCCTTTTGGGCTGATCGCTTCCCTGACGCAGCCGTAACCGCCTTGGCGCTTGCCCAGCGTCACCGCGCATGGCAATCGCGTACCTGAGAGGCGCGGGGGTGGCGGCGGGGTTATCCCGCCGCTATGCTTCGCGCCGCCCAAACCACGAGCCAGGCCACCGCCCTTGCACCGCACCGCACGCGCCCTTCTGCTCGCTTCCGCCTGCCTTGTGCCGGCCTTGCTGCCGCCGGAGGCTGCCGCCCAGCAGCGCCCGCGCCTGCCTGCGCCCGCTGTTCGTCCAGCCGCGCCGGAAGGCGTGGTGCAGTCCATCGAGGTTCGCGGCAACCAGCGGATCGAGGCTGATACCGTCCGCAGCTACATGCTGCTGCAACCCGGCGACACCTACGACGCCGACCGGCAGGACCGCAGCCTGAAGTCGCTGTACGCCACCGGCCTGTTCCGCGATGTCCGCATCAGCCGCGAAGGCGGCAAGGTCATCGTGCAGGTGGCGGAAAACCCGCTGGTCAACCGCGTGGCCTATGAAGGCAACCGCAAGCTCAGCGATGCGAACCTGAATGCCGAGGTGCAGTTGCGCCCGCGTTCGGTGTTCACCAGCCAGCAGGTGCAGGCCGACCGCCAACGCATCCTGGACGCCTATGCCCGCCGCGGCCGCTTCGCCACCTCGGTGGAGCCGAAGATCATCGAACTGGACCAGAACCGGGTCGACGTGATCTTCGAGGTGCATGAGGGCGATGCGGCATTGGTCGCGCGCATCAACTTTGTCGGCAATTCCAACTTCTCCGACAGCAAGCTGCGCGAGATTGTCGCGACGCGGGAGCAGGCCTGGTACCGCTTCTTCTCCAGCAGCGACCAGTTCGACCCGGACCGTCTGGCCTTCGACCGCGAGCTGCTGCGCCGCTACTACCTGCGCGCCGGCTATGCCGATGTGCAGATCACCAACGCCACGGCCGAGCTTTCGCCCGACCGCAGCGGCTTCTTCCTGACCTACACGATCGACGAAGGCCCGCGTTATCGCGTCGGCAAGGTCGATATCGTCTCCAACCTGCGCAACCTGGAAGCCGATTCGCTGCGCCCGATCGCGGCCCGCGAAATGGAAACCGGCGACTGGTACGACGGTGACGCGGTGGAGCGGGTGACCACCGCGCTGCAGGACAGTGCCAATCTGCGCGGCTTCCCCTTCGTGGAAGTGCAGCCGCGGGTGACGCGCGACCGCGAGGCGCGCCGGGTGGACCTGGCCTTCGACGTGAACGAGGCGCCGCGCATCTACATCGAGCGCATCGACATCACCGGCAACAGCCGCACCCAGGACCGGGTGCTGCGGCGCGAATTCCGCGTGGCCGAAGGCGATGCCTTCAACGCCGCGCAGGTCCGTCGCTCGCGCGACCGGCTGCGCAACCTCGGCTATTTCGCCGATGTGCAGGTTTCCTCCAGCCCTGGTTCGGCGCCGGACCGTGCGGTGTTGACCACCGCGGTGTCGGAACGCCCGACCGGTGAAATCTCGCTGGGTGGTGGCTACTCCACCGACGCCGGCTTCCTGATCGACACCGGCATCCGCGAGCGCAATCTGCTCGGCACCGGCATCGACACCCGCGTGGGTGGCACGCTGGCGCAACGCCGCAGCCAGTTGGACATCTCGGTTACCGACCCGTACTTCCTGGACCGCAACCTGGCGGTGGGCGCGGACATCTTCTACATCCAGCGCAACCTGCTCACCATCGCGTCCTACCAGGAACGGCGTGAGGGTTTTGCCCTGCGCATGGGCTATGCGTTCAACGACCGGCTGCGGCAGGTCTGGACCTATACGCTCAGCAATCGTACCGTATACAACATTGCGCCGAATGCGTCGCAGTACATCCTGGAGCAGAAGGGCACGACCCTGCTTTCCCAGGTTGGCCAGACGCTGTCGTATGACTGGCGCGATTCGCTGATCGACCCGCATCGCGGCGGCCTGCTGCGGCTGGGCACCGACTTTGCCGGCCTGGGCGGCGACGCGGCCTATATCCGCACCCGGCTTGACGCGGTATACCATGTGCCGCTGGAGCAGTATCTGGGCAGCCCGGAATACGTCCTGTCCTTCACCGGCGGCGTGGGCTACCTGCAAGACCTGTTCAACAAGCGTGACCGCATCGTCGACCGCTTCTTCCTGGGTGGTGAAAACCTGCGCGGCTTCCGTATCGCCGGTGTTGGCCCGCGTGACACCAGCACCACCGACAGCCTGGGTGGCCGCTTCCTCTGGACCCAGTCCACGGA
>CANBXZ010000380.1 GCA_947373495.1 Acetobacteraceae bacterium | reverse complement strand
CCGGCCTGCAGGCGGAGCTGCTCGGCGGCACCGCCGACTCCACCCGGCTGGCCCGGCTGGCGGCGCTGGCCAGCAGCGGAGAGGCCGGTGCCGACCCGGGATTGCGCGAGGTGGTGGAGGCAATTGCCCTGCGCGCCCAGGTGGAACTGGCCCGGCGGGAGATGCGGCGGCCAGGTTGAGCGTGGCGGGCCGGTGAAACTTTCACGCCAAGGGGATTTGGAGGCACACCCCCTATTGGCGGAACGGTGGCTTGTGTTAATGCTCCGCCCGCTTCGGGGGCCGGGTTGTTCGGGAGCCGGCCTGCCGCTCAAGGGGTCGTCCACATATGCTGAGCACCTTGCCGCCGGATTACCGCCCCTCGTCTGCCGAGGAGTTCATGGGCCCACAGCAGCTGGAATATTTCCGGCAGAAATTGCTGAAGTGGCGCCAGGACCTGCTGCGCGAGGCAGGGGACACGCTGGCCAGTCTCTCCACCAGCGGCGGCATGTCCGAGGCCGACCTGGCCGACCGTGCTTCCGCCGAAACCGACCGGGCGCTGGAGTTGCGCACCCGGGACCGCGCCCGCAAGCTGATCGGCAAGATCGACCAGGCGCTGGAGCGGGTGGAAAACGGCACCTACGGCTATTGCGAGGAAACCGGCGAGCCGATCGGCCTGCGCCGGCTGGAAGCGCGGCCCATCGCCACGCTGAGCATCGAGGCGCAGGAGCGCCACGAGAAGATGGAACGCGTTCACCGCGACGACTGAGCCATTCAGTCGGCGGGGATTTCCATCGCCCCGTCATCCAACCCCGCCGGCACCACGGCCAGCGGGTCATGGTGCAGCAGGCCGGCGTCATCCTCGGCCACCTTGCCGACGCGGCGGCCGACCGGCCAGACCCGCAACCGGTCGCCGGGGCAGGGCCGCAGCAGGTCCAGCAGCGCCGCCGTATCGGCGGCTTCCTCCCCCAGCCATTGGCCCCAGGTGGCGGGTGGCAGGATCACCGGCATGCGGTCATGCAGCGGCGCCAGGCGCGGCGTGGCCGCGGTGGTGATGATGGTGAAGCTGCGCAGAATGCTGCCATCCGGCCCCCGCCAGCCATCCCACAGCCCGGCCAGCGGCATCGGCGCGCCGTCGGCCAGGGCCACGGCAAAGGGCTGCCTGGCCTTGCCGTTGACCTGCCATTCATAGAACCCGTCCGCGGTGACGATGCAGCGGCGGCGGGCGAAGGCCTCGCGGAAGGCCGGGCGTTCGGTGACGCCTTCGCTGCGGGCGTTGATCATGCGGGCGGCGCCGCTGGCGTCCTGCGCCCAGCGCGGCACCAGGCCCCAGCGCAGCGCATCCAGGTGGCGCTGCCCGGTTTCGGGGTGGCGGCGCACCACCAGCCCGGGCTGGGTCGGCGCCCGGTTGAAGCTGGGCGCGGTATTGGGCAGCGGGTTCAGCGTGGCGAAGGCCCGCGCCAGCGCCGCCGGCGCCCGGTACTGGAAATAGCGACCACACATGGCGCCATGCTACACCGTGCCGGCGTAACCAGGGAGGATCGGGCGCATGGCCGAATTGGAAATCATCGGCGTTCCGTTCAGCAACTTCGTCTGGGCGGTGCGGGCCTGCTGCGCCGCCAAGGGCGTGCCCTATCGGCTGAACCCGGCGCGGCCGCACAGCCCCGAGGTGCTGGCGATCCACCCCTTCGGCAAGATCCCGGCGCTGCGCCATGGCGAGGTGACGCTGTTCGAGACCCGCGCCATCATCGGCTACATCGACGCCGTCTTCCCCGGCCCGAAGCTGCTGCCGCAGGACCCGGTGGCGATGGCCCGGGCGGAAGCCTGGCTCAGCCTGGTCAACACCACCATCGACCAGGTCTGCATGCGCCAGTTCATCGTGCCGCTGGTGTTCGGCAAGGTGGAACGCGGCGCGGTGGCGCCGGCCGTGGCGGCGCTGGAAAAGCAGGTGGCCTGGCTGGAGACGCAGCTGACCGGGGATTTCGTCCTGCCGATGGGGTTCTCGGCGGTGGATGCCGACCTGGTGCCGATTCTCCACTACATCAACACGCAGCCCGAGGGGGCCGCCGCCATTGCCGCGGCGCCGAAGGTGGCGGCCTATCTGCAACGGCTGCTGGCCCACCCGGCCATGCTGGCCAGCGCGCCGCCGCCGCGCGGCTGAGGGCGAGCCGCGGGGGCAGGCCCCCGCCCGTGGGCCCCGGGCGTGACAAGCACCTGTGAAGCCGGGCGCCGGCATGCCTAAGCTGGCGACAACACGCCAAGCAACGGAGGAGCGCCCGATGTTCGACCTGCACTACTGGCCCACGCCCAACGGCAAGAAGGTGACCATCCTGCTGGAGGAACTGGGCGTGCCCTACCGGGTGGTGCCCTGCAATATCGGCCGGGGCGACCAGTTCACCCCGGAATTCCTCGCCATCAACCCCAACCACCGCATGCCGGTGCTGGTGGACAACGCCCCGGCCGATGGCGGGCCGCCGCTGAGCGTCTTCGAATCCGGCGCCATCATGCTCTACATCGCCTCCAAGCTCGGCCGCTTCCTGCCGCAATCGGCCCGCCGCAAGGCGGAGGTGCAGCAATGGGTGATGTGGCAAATGGCCAACCAAGGCCCGAAGCTGGGCGAGGGCGGGCATTTCCGCCGCCTGGGCGACAGCAAGGGGGACCAGTCCTACGCGCTGAAGCGCTACGGCGATGAAGCCAACCGGCTGTACGGGGTGATGAACAACCGGCTGTACGACCGCCGCTACCTGGCCGGCGAGGAATACTCGGTGGCGGACATGATCTGCTACCCCTGGGCCGCCAACTGGCAGGCGCAGGGCCAGGACATCGAGGAATTCCCCTATTTCAAGCGCTGGCTGCACGAGCTGGCGGCCCGCCCGGCGGTGCAGGCCGGCATGGCCGTGGGCGCCGACTTCGCCCAGGACCCGGCGACGCTGCCGCAGGAGGAGCGCGATCGGCGCGCCGCGCTGCTGTACAACCAGCGCGCCCGCCCGGCCCCGGCCGGCGGCCTGCTGTAGCCGCGCCGGCGAGGAGCAAGCGGATGGAGTTGCGGGGAGCGGTGGCGCTGGTCACCGGCGGCAATGGCGGCCTGGGCCAGCGCATCTGCCACGCGCTGGCGCGCGAGGGGGTGCATGTGGCGGTGATGTACGCCCAGAGCCGGGAGGCGGCGGAAGCCGTCGCCCGCGACCTGGCCACCAGCCACCAGGTGAACGCCGCCGCCTTCGGCTGCGACATCACCGACGCCGCGGCGGTGGAACAACTGGTGGCGGCGGTCACCGCCCGCTTCGGCCGGCTGGACATCCTGGTGAACGACGCCGCCTACAACAAGGCCGTCGCCTTCCAGGACCTGGATGGCCTGACCCCGGCGCTGTGGGAGAAGATCATGGCGGTGAACCTGACCGGGCCGATGCTGCTGACCAAGGCGGTGGCGCCGGTGATGAAGGCGCAGGGGCGCGGCCGGGTGGTCAACATCGCCTCGGTGGCCGGGCTGGGGCCGAATGGCTCCTCCATCGCCTATGCCGTCTCCAAGGCCGGGCTGATCCACCTGACGCGCTGCATGGCGGTGGCGATGGCGCCGGAGACCCTGGTGAACTGCGTGGCGCCCGGGCTGCTGGAAGGCACCCGGGCCACCGCCAACCTGGCCCCCGGCTTCATCGAGCGTTCGGCCGCGACCGCGCTGCTGAAGAAGCCGGCGGACAAGGAGGACTGCGCCGACATGGTGGTGACCATGTGCCGGAGCGAGACGATGACCGGCCAGACGGTGGTGATCGACGCCGGGCGGGTGTTCCACTAGCCGCTTGCCCCGGCGGCGCGGGCCGCCGGGGGGGCCCGCTTCAGCGCAGGCCGGCCTGCGCCACCCCGGCCGGTGCCGCGGTGCGGCCGCCATCCACCACGTATTGCGCGCCGGTGACGTTGCTCGCCAGGTCGGAACACAGGAACAGCACGGTATTGGCCACTTCCTCGGCGGTGCCGTAGCGACGCAGTGGAATGCCGGCGGTATAGGCGGCCTCCACGCTGTCCGGGTTGTTCGGCGACACCTGCTTGGCGATATCCGCGATCATCCGGGTGGCGATGGGGCCGGGGCACACCGCGTTGACCCGGATGCCGAGCGGCCCAACCTCCCCGGCGGCCACCTTGGTCAGCCCGATGACGGCATGCTTGGAGGCGACATAGGCCGGCATGCCCGGCGTGCCGACCCGCCCGGCGATGGAGGCGGTGTTGACCACGGCGCCGCCCTGCTGGCGGATCATCACCGGCAGCACGTGGC
>CANBXZ010000379.1 GCA_947373495.1 Acetobacteraceae bacterium | reverse complement strand
GGGCACGGCGGGGCCGGCGGCCACCACCGGGGTGGCGGTGGGTTCGGCGCAGGCGGCCAGCAGCGCCGGCGCGGCCAGGGCGGCAGCACCGGAAAGCAGGGCGGAACGGCGGTTCATCATGGTCGTCATTCCTCGATCAGATCTGGCTGGACCAGTCGGCCAGGTGGAAGCGGAAGCCGCTGCCTTCCTTGGCCATGTGGCCAAAGGCCGGGAAGGGGAAGTGGTAGCCGGTGAGGGCCACGCGGTCGGTGGCGACGCGGTCGTACATCCGCTTGCGGGTAGCTTCCGCCGCCTCCGGGTCGAAGTCGAAGATGATGCGATAATCCGGGTGCAGCGCCAGCGGCATCGGCCGGTTGGTGATGTCGGCCACGTACATCATCTGCGCGTTGCCATCGCTGATGTGGAAGGCGGTGTGGCCCGGCGTGTGGCCATGCGCGGCGGCGGCGCGGATGCCGGGCAGCACCTCGGCATTGTCGCCCACCACGCGCAATTGGCCGCGATACGGGTTGAACGCCTTGTCGATGTTGCGGAAATAGGCGCGCTGGCCCTGTGGGCTGCGGCTTTCATTGCTGGCGTCGGACCAGAACTTCCATTCCGTCTCGGCGATCACCACCTCGGCGTTCGGGAAGGCGCGGGTGCCGTCTGGCCGCGCCAGGCCGTTGATGTGGTCACCATGGCAGTGGCTGATGACCACGGTGGAAACCCGCGCCGGGTCGATGCCGGCGGCGGCCATGTTGGCGATCATCTTGCCCGCCGTGGCGCCGGCCGGCAGCACGCCGTTGCCGGCGTCGAAGCAGACGATGCCGCGGGCGGTTTCGATGAAGGTGACGGTGAAGGGAATGCGCAGGCTGTCGGTGGGCATGAAGTTGTCCCGCAGCACGCCCTGCACCTCGGCCAGCGGCTTGTTGGTGACGAAGCCGTCCAACGGGCGCTGGAAGAAGCCGTCATGCACCATGGTCACGGTCAGGCCGCCCAGCTTGTAGCGGTAGAAGCCTGGGGCCTGCGGCGTGGCCGCCGGTGCGGCGGGGGCGGTCTGTGCCTGGGCCTGGCGCAGGAAGACCGGCGCGCTCAGCGGAGCCGCCAGTGTTCCGGCGCCGGCCAACAGCAGCACGCGACGTTCGATGCTCATGGGTATTCCCCTCCCTCGCTGCCTTGCGGTTCGCCCGGACGGGCGGAACCGTTACATGGCGAAGGCTACCACCGCTTCCAGGTGCGGCGAGTAGGGGAATTGATCGATCGGCGTGGCAGCCACCACCCGATAGCCGGCCTTGCGCAGCAGCGCCGCGTCCCGCCCCAGCGCCGCCGGGTTGCAGGACACGTAGATGATGTGCGGCACCTTGGCCCGCGCCAGTTGCCCCACCTGCTCGGCGGCGCCGGCGAAGGGCGGGTCCAGTACCACCACCTGGAACACCTTCAGGTCCAGCGGCAGCAGCGGGCGGCGGTCCAGGTCGCGGCGTTCCACCTGGATGCGATGGCTGCCGGAGGCCGCCTGCAACGCCACCACCGCTTCGGGAGAGCCTTCATAGGCGGTGACCCGGGCGCGCTGGGAGAGCGGGAAGCTCAGGGTGCCGATGCCGGCATACAGCTCCGCGATGCGGGCCTTGGGGCCCAGCTTCTTCGGCAGCCCGGCCATCACCGCGGCGATGATGGCGGCTTCCCCGGCCGGGCTGGCCTGCAGGAAGGCGCCCGGCGCCGGCGCCACCCGCACCCCGCTGAGGGTGATGTGGACCGCGCCAAGCTGCGCCGCCATTTCCGGCAGCCCGGCGCCACGCGCCCAGGCAATGCGGCGCAGACCATGCTCATTGGCAAAGGCGGCCAGCGCGGCGCGGCCGTGATGGTCCAGCGGGCCATCGGTGCGCAGCAGCAGGTCCGGCCCGCTGTCCAGCAGGTTCAGCACGGCCGAGCCGTCCTTCTGCACCGCCGGCAGCCGACGCAGCAATTCCCGCAGTGGCGCGAACAACGCCACCAGCCGCGGGTCCAAAATCTCGCAACTGTCCAGCGCCACCACCTGGCTGCTGCCGCGGGCATGGAAGCCCAGGGCCAACCCGGTGGTGCTGCGGCGGAAGGCCAGGTCGGCGCGGCGGCGTTCGTGCAGCGGGCTGCGCTGCATCGGTGCCACCGCCACATCGGCGAAGCCGGCGCGGGAGAGGGCCTCGCCCAGCTTGGCGGCTTTCCACGCGGCATAGGGCGCGTCGGCCCAGTGTTGCAGGGCGCAGCCGCCACATTCGGCAAAGTGCGGGCAGGGCGGGGTGACGCGGTCCGGGCTGGCGGTCAGCACGGCTTCCAGGCTGACACGGCTGCGGTCCACTTGGGCGCGTACGGTTTCGCCCGGCAAGGCCAGGGGCACGAAACAGTCGCCGCCATCAGGCAACCGGGCCTGGCCGTCCCCGGCCAGGCCCATCTGCTCGATGGTGAGTTCAGTTACCAAAAGCGTTGAGACCGGTGATCGCACGACCCAGGATCAGCGCGTGCACGTCATGCGTGCCTTCGTAGGTGTTCACCGTCTCCAGGTTCATCACGTGGCGGATGACATGGTATTCGTCGACGATGCCGTTGCCGCCGTGCATGTCGCGCGCCATGCGGGCGATATCCAGCGCCTTGCCGCAGTTGTTGCGCTTCACCAGGCTGATCATCTCCGGCGCCACCTTGCCCTCGTCGAACAGCCGGCCCACGCGCAGCACGGCATGCAGGCCGAGGGTGATCTCGGTGACCATGTCGGCCAGCTTCTTCTGGATCAGCTGGGTATTGGCCAGCGGGCGGCCGAACATCCTGCGGTTCAGGGTGTAGTCGCGGGCGCGGTGGAAGCAGTCCTCGGCGGCACCCATGGCGCCCCAGGCAATGCCGTAGCGGGCGCGGTTGAGGCAGGAGAATGGCGCGGCGAGGGACTTCACCAGCGGCAGCCGGTTCTCCTCGGGCACGAAGACCTCGTCCATCATGATCATGCCGGTGATGCTGGCACGCAGGCTGAACTTGCCCTCGATCTTCGGGAAGGTCAGGCCCTTCATGCCGCGTTCCAGGATGAAGCCGCGCAGCGTGCCCTCGTCGTCCTTCGCCCAGACCACGGCGATATCGGCGATCGGGGCGTTGGTGATCCAGGTCTTGGAACCGCTCACCAGGTAGCCACCATCCACCTTCTTCGCGCGGGTCCGCATCGAGGAGGGGTCCGAGCCGGCATCCGGTTCGGTCAGGCCGAAGCAGCCGACGAACTCGCCGGTGCGCAGCTTGGGCAGGAACTTTTCCTTCTGTGCCTCCGAGCCATAGGCATGGATCGGGAACATCACCAGGCTGGACTGCACGCTGAAGGCGCTGCGATAGCCGCTGTCGACGCGCTCGACCTCGCGCGCCATCAGGCCATAGGCGACATAGGAAACCCCGGCGCAGCCATAGCCTTCCAGCGTCGCGCCCAGGAAGCCCATCTCGCCAAAGGCATTCATGATGGAGCGGTCGAAGGTTTCGTGCCGGTTGGCCAGCAGCACGCCCGGTTGCAGGCGTTCCTGGCAGAACTGGCGCGCCGAGTCCTGGATCAGCCGCTCATCTTCGGTGAGCACGTCGTCCAGGAGGAGCGCATCCTCCCACTTGAAGGTCGCAAGGCTGCGCTGCGGTCCGGCCACGGTACTGCTCTCCTCTGCGGGGGTGCCAAGGCACCCCCGTCGTTACCTCAACTGAAACGGAACGCCTGAAGGATCAGGCGGCTTCCTGGTCGCGCTCGGCGTCGATCTCGGCCTGGCTTTCCTTCCGCGGGCGCGGAATCGGGATCAGCATGAAGGCCGGCACCTGGTCGCCAAAGCCCTGGACGGTCGGGCCCAGATCGTCACGGTCGCGGCGGCGATACTCCTCGCGGCGCGGCCGGTCATCACGGGCGGCGCGGGAGTCGTCACGCGGCCGGTCGTCGCGGCGCGGGGCCTCGGCGCGGGCTTCCTCACGCGGGGCGCGCGGCTGGTCATCCCGCGGGGCGCGGGACTGTTCCTCACGCGGCGCGCGGGCGGCGTCGTCGCGGCGCGGGCGGTCCTCCCGGCGCGGGCGATCCTCCCGCGGCGGGCGGGCTTCACGCGGCGCGCGGGCGGCTTCCTCGCGCGGCGCGCGGGGGGCGGCTTCCTCACGCGGGGCGCGGCCTTCGCCGCGGCCACGGCCTTCGCGGCGGCCATCACGCCGGCCGGAGTCGCGGCTGCTGCTGCTCGCGGCACCGTCGCGGCCACCACGGGCCGGGCCACCCCGGCCACGGCCACGCGGCCGCGCCGCGGCGG
>CANBXZ010000378.1 GCA_947373495.1 Acetobacteraceae bacterium | reverse complement strand
AGATCATCAGCGGGCCGAGGGTTTGATGCAGGAAGGCGCCGGTGTCGCTGAACAGCAGCGGGTAGCCATTCAGCAGCGCCGGCCACACCAGCAGCAGGCCGCCCCCGGCCAGCGCCAGCAGCACCTGCCGCGAGGTTGGCGGGGCGGCTGGGCGGGGGGCAGGGCGCCTCATGGCGCGGCGAAGAACTCCACCACATTGCCTTCCGGGTCGGCCAGTCGCAGGTGGCGCGGCGGGGCGCCGGCATGGCCGGGGGCTTCCAGCACCGGAATGCGGGCCGTCACCAGCCGGCGATGCCAGGTTTCCAGGTCGCTTTCCGGCAGGGCGAAGGCCAGCAGGGCGCCGGCCCCGCTGCTCATCGGGAACAGCGCGTCGCCGCGCGACCGCAGCACCAGTTCCACGCCTTCCAGTTGGAAGCGCGGCGCGCCATAGCCACCGCTGGCCGGCTTTTCCAGCACGCGGGCGTAGAACTCGGCCAGCCGGCGGGTGTCGCGGCAGGCCAGTTCAATCCGGGCCAGGCGGCTCATCCCCGCGCCCAGCGTTCGGCGGCGGCGTCGTCCTCGGCCTTGGCTTCCACCCAGCGTTCCTGGCCATCGGCGAATTCCTCGCGCTTCCAGAACGGCGCCCGGGTCTTCAGCCAGTCGATCAGGAAGGCGCAGCTTTCCAGCGCCGCGGCCCGATGCGCCGAGGCGGTCAGCACCAGCACGATCTGTTCCCCCGGCGGCAGGCGGCCGACGCGGTGGATGATGGTGCAACCGGTCAGCGGCCAGCGCGCCTCGGCCTCGGCGGCAATCGCCTCGATCGCGCGCTCGGTCATGCCCGGGTAGTGTTCCAGCGTCATCGCCGCCAGGCCGTCATCGGCCCGGCACAGGCCAACGAAGCTGGCCATGCCGCCGATATCATGGCGGCCGGCCGCCAGCGCCGCCGATTCGGCCCCGAGGTCGAATACCGCTTGCTGCACCCGCACCGTGGCCATGGCTCAGCCCCCGGTGACGGGTGGGAAGAATGCCACTTCGTCACCCTGCCGCACGGGCTGGTCGGGCCGGGCGAATTCCTGGTTCACCGCGCAGCGGATGGTGCGCCGGTTGGCGAAGGCGTCGGCATGGCCGGGGCTTTGCGCCGCCAGCCATTCCACCAGCCCGGCCACGTCCACCACCTCCGGCGGCGGGGCAACCTCTTCCTCGGCCCGCCCGACCTTCTGCCGGACCCAGGCGAAGTAGAGGATCCTCACCGCGGGTTCTGAATGATCTGCGGCGGTTCGCCCGGGCGGTTGATGACGCTGGTGTTGCCGTCCCGGGTTACCGTGCCGCCGCCGCTGGGGGAGTTGAACGGCGCCGTGGCGCCGCCGGTCGCGGGGGTGATGTCGCCCTGTGGCGTGCGCACCACCTGGCCGCCGCGTTGCGCGGCCGGTGGCAGCGGGGCCAGCGGCGGCAGCGCGGATTGCGGCGCGGGCACCACCGGCGCGGCCTCACCGGGCGCCGGCACCTGCGGGCCGCCAGCGCCACGGCGCGGCGCGGGTTCGCTCAGCGCGCCCGGGGTGGGGTAGTTGGAAATGCCCCGCAGCGCCTGGTCGGGGTTCATCAGCGTGGCGCGCGGCGCTTCCGGTTCCGGCCAGACATTACCCGGCTCCGGCAGCAGCGGCTCGCCGCTGGCGGGGCCGCCGCGCACGCGCTGCACCGTCAGGCTGTCGCCCGGGCTGGCGGGGCGGGTGCCGCCCCAGGGGGCGACGCCCTCGCCCAGGTTCACCACACCCTCGAACGCGGCCGAGGCGCCGGCGCCGATGCTGGAGGTGACGTTGTCATAGGTGGCGCAGCCGGAAAGCAGCACCGCCATGCCAAGGGCCGAGGCCAGGCCTGTCACCTGAGGAACGAATCGCATACCCAACTCCTGCCCACGAGGCCTCAACATGCGCTGGCAAGGCGCCGCTCTCAAGGGTGCAGCGCCGGGCCGGTGGAACGCGGGGCATTGCCCCCCGAACCGCCAGGTGGCGCATGCCCGGCATGCCGCAAGCCAGCTATCAAATAGTCCCAACCGGTTACCAGAGTGAGAGCCGCCGCGGTCCACAGCATGATTTCGCCGATCAGCGACACCGGCAGGAAGCCCAGCCCCACCACCGGCGCGCCGCTGTCGCCGGCCAGCAGGGTGCCCAGCGCGCCCATCTGCACGCCGGTCTTCCACTTGGCCAGTTGCGTCACCGGCAGGCCGATGCGCAGCCCGGCCAGGAATTCGCGCAGGCCCGAAACCAGGATTTCCCGCAGCAGGATGACGATGGCCGGGAACAGCGCCCAGGGCGAAAGCCGGTCCATGCCCGCCAGCGCCATCAGCGCGGCGGCCACCAGCAACTTGTCGGCGATCGGGTCCAGCATGCGGCCGAAGGCGCTCATCAACTGGCGCTCGCGGGCGATCTTGCCGTCGAAGTAGTCGGTGATGCCGGCGATGCCGAAGACAACGCAGGCCGCCATGTCCCCCAGCGGCGTGCGCAGGGCCGCCAGGGCCACCATCACGGGAATGGCCAGGATGCGGCTCAGGGTCAGCAGGTTGGGCAGGTTGGTCAACATCAGGCCGCCTTTGTGCGCGGGATGCACGGCCTTGGGCAAGACCGCAGCCCGGCCCGGCGGCGCGGAATCGCCCGCCGAGGGCGAAATCCGCCCAAAACTCTTCGCTATCCCTCGGTGCCGCCGGGGTGGAAGTGGCCATGGATCTTGCGCGCCACGGCGGGGCCGATGCCTGGGCAGTTCTCCAGGTCCGGCAGGGCGGCGTTGCGCACCCCGCGGGCGCTGCCGAAATGGTTCAGCAACCGCCGCTTCACCGCCGGGCCGACGCCGGGGATGTCGTCCAGCTCGCTTTTGGTGATGGCCTTCGACCGGCCGGCCCGATGGGTGGTGATGGCGAAGCGGTGCGCTTCGTCCCGCAGCCGTTGCAGGTAGTACAGCACCGGGTCGCGCGGCGGCAGCTGGAACGGCTCGCGCCCGGTCTGGTGGAACCATTCCCGCCCGGCGTCGCGGTCCGGCCCCTTGGCCACGCCCACCAGCGGCACATCCTCCACCCCCAGTTCGGCCAGGATGGCGGCGGCGGCGGAAAGCTGGCCGGCGCCACCGTCGATCAGCACCAGGTCGGGCCAGGTGCCGGAGTCGCGGCCGGGGTCTTCCTTCATCGCCCGGCCGAACCGGCGTTCGAACACCTCCCGCATCATGCCGAAGTCGTCGCCCGGGGTGATGGCCGACTTGATGCTGAACTTGCGATAGGCCTGCTTCAGGAAGCCCGGCGCGCCGGCGGCGATCATCACGCCATAGGCGTTGCTGCCCTGGATATGGCTGTTGTCGTACACCTCGATCCGTTCCGGCGGCCCCGCCAGGTCGAACAGCCGGGCCACGCCGGCCAGCAGCGCCTCCTGCGCGGTGCCTTCCGCCATGCGGCGTTCCAGGGCCTCGCGGGCGTTGGTCTCGGCGTGTTCCACCGCGTGGCGCTTCTCGCCGCGCTGCGGCCGGTGCAACTCCACCTTGCGGCCCGCCTTCAGCGTCAGCGCCTCGGCGATCAGGGCCATTTCCTCGGGCTCATGGCTCAGCAGCACCAGCGGCGGCGGCGGCAGGTCGTCATAGAGCTGGCCGAGGAAGCTGCCCATCACCTCCTCCGGCCCGGCCTCCCCCTTGGAGAGGAAGTACGGCCGGTTGCCGTTGTTGCGGCCGCCGCGGAAGAAGAACACCTGCACGCAGCTTTGGCCGGCCAACTGGTGCAGCGCCACCACGTCGGCATCCTCCACCCCGTCCAGGTTCACCCGGTCCTGGCCCTGCATGTAGGTCAGGCCACGGATGCGGTCGCGCAGGCTGGCCGCCCGCTCGAACTCCAGCTTTTCGGCGGCGGCCTCCATCTCGGCCGCCAGGTGCTTCTGGATGCTGGGGGTCTGGCCGGACAGGAATTGCTTCGCCTCGTCCACCAGCTCGCGGTACTCGGGCTGGGAAACCCGCTCCACGCAGGGCGCCGAGCAGCGCTTGATCTGGTGCAGCAGGCAGGGCCGGTCGCGCTGGTCGAACACCGTGTCGGCGCAGGAGCGCAGCAGGAACACCTTCTGCAGCGCGGAAAGCGTCTGGTTCACCGCCCATACGCTGGCGAACGGCCCCCAGTAGCTGGCGCCCTTGCGGCGCTCGCCCCGGTGCTTGCCGATCTGCGGGTAGGGGTGGTCCTCGGTCATCACCAGCCAGGGGTAGGACTTGTCGTCCCTGAGCACGATGTTGTAGCGCGGCCGCAACT
>CANBXZ010000377.1 GCA_947373495.1 Acetobacteraceae bacterium | reverse complement strand
CCGCTGGGGCCGGATGATGCTGCTGGTGCGCGAGGGCAGCGCCCGGGCCTGGAGCAAGGCCTACCTGGCGGCGCTGGAGGGATAGCCCCCAGCGCCCTTGGCCGTTCAGGTCAGCGGCAGCACCGCCACGTGCTTCGCGTAGGCCGGGCGCGCCAGCAGGGCGTCGTACCAGCGGCGCAGGTTGGGCAGGCTGGGCCGTTCCACCGGCAGGTTGAACCAGCGATGCAGGAAGCCGCCCAGCGCCATGTCGGCGATGGAAAGCCGGCCGGTGACGAAGTCCCGCCCCTCCAGCCGGGTTTCGAGCATGCGGAACAGCCGTTCGGCATTGTCCCGCGCCACGGCGGCCTGCTTCAGGTCGCGCTCGGCTTCCGGGGTGCGCACGAAGGTCCAGAAGATGTCGCGCAGCGGGGCGTTCAGGCTGGCCAGGGTCCAGTCCATCCAGCGGTCCACATCGCCGGCGCCTTCCGGGTCCCGCGGGTAGAACGCCTCGCCGCCCGGCTGGGTGCGGGCCAGGAAGCGCAGGATGCTGTTGCTCTCCCACAGCGAATAGCCGTTCGGCATCACCAGGGTCGGCACGCTGGGGTTGGGGTTCATCGCCACATAGTCGGCGTCCCGCGTGCGGCCGAAGGCGCCGCCGGCGTCGATCCGGGTGTAGGGAACGCCCAGTTCCTCCACCAGGAACAGCACCTTCATCACATTGACCGAGTTGGCCCGGCCCCAGATCGTCAGCATCATGCCAACTCCACGCAGACATGCTGCGCGCAGCCCGGATGCTGGCGGATGGTGGCGTACCAGCGTTCCAGGTTCGGCATCGGCGCGCGCTCGATCGGCATGGCGAACCAGCGATGCGCGTAGGGTGCCAGGGCGATGTCGGCCAGGGTCAACTGCGCCGCCGCGACGTAGTTCTTCGCGCCGATCTGGGTATCCACCATGCGCCACAGCGCCTCGGCCTCCTCGCGCGCCTTCGCGGTGGCGACGTAGTCGCGCTTGGCCTCGGGGATGCGGACATAGGTGAAGAACACCGTCACCATCGGCCCGTTCAGGCTGGCCAGTTGCCAGTCCATCCAGCGTTCCACATTGGCGCGGTCCTTCGGCGCCGTCGGGTGCAGGGCGTGGCCGGGGGCGCGCGTGGCCACCAGGTAGCGCAGGATGCTGTTGCTCTCCCACAGCGTGAAGTCGCCATCCTCGATGGTCGGCACCCGGCTGTTCGGGTTCATCGCCAGGTAGAAGGGTTCGGTGGTGCGGCCGAACGTGCCGCCGGCATCCTCCCGGGTGTAGGGAATGCCCAACTCCTCGCACAGCCACAGCACCTTCATCACGTTGGACGAGGTGGTGCGGCCCCAGATCTTCAGCATGGCGGTCCCTCCCATTGGGTCAGGCGCGCAGCGTAATACCTGACGCACCAAGGATAAACCTTCGTGCCCCTCGGTCGCCGGGCGGGCTGCCTCCGCGGCCCTGGGCGATGCGGCATGAGCCGCGGCCACGCTTCGGCGGCTCGGCCCGCAATTGGCGGCCGCAGGGCGGAACTTCGTGCGCTTGGCATATCACCCCGCGCCATGGTTGCCAGCCGGCACGGATGGCGCGAAGACTGCGCCATGCCGCCAGCCCTTGCCGTGATGCTGCTTGCCGCCGCCGCGCCCCTGTTCGCGCGGGGGTCCGAATCGCTGTGGGGCATCGCCCCGTGCGAGCTATGCCTGTGGCAACGCTGGCCCTATTGGGCGGCCGCGGCCCTGGCGCTGGTGGCGTGCTTCTCGCCCAGCCCCCGGCTGCGGCGCGGGCTGCTGCTGGCGGCGGGCGTGGCGGTGCTGGCCTCCGGCGCCGTGGCGGTGCTGCATGTGGGGGTGGAGCAGGGCTGGTGGCCCTCGCCCTTGCCGGGCTGCCAGGCGCCGCGCGCCGCCGGCACCAGCGTGCAGGACATGTTGAGCGCCATGCCGCTGCGCCCCAACAAGCCCTGCGACGCGCCGACCTACCTGATTCCCGGCCTGCCGCTTTCCATGGCGGCGATGAACCTCATCTATGCCCTGGCGCTGGGCGGCTTTGCCCTGAAGCGCGCGCTGCGGAAGGCCTGACCCCGAATGCCGAAGCTCACCGCCGAACACCGCCAGCCCGGCGACCCCGACCGCCGCCAGACCCTGGCGCGCTTCCTGCGGGTGGACCACGCCGGGGAATACGGCGCCAGGCGCATCTACCAGGGCCAACTGGCGGTGCTGGGCCGCGGCCCGCATGGCGACACGCTGCGCCACATGCAGGACCAGGAACAGGCGCACCTGGACTATTTCGCCAAGGCCATCGGCGACCGCCAGGTGCGCCCCACCGCGCTGCTGCCGTTCTGGCACATCGCCGGCTTCGCGCTGGGTGCGGCCACCGCGCTGCTGGGCCCCAAGGCCGCCATGGCCTGCACCGTGGCGGTGGAGGAGAGCATCGACGAACACTACCGCGAACAGCACGCCGCCCTGGGCGAGGAAGAAGCCCCGCTGCGCGAGCGGATCGAAGCCTTCCGCCAGGAAGAACTGGAACACCGCGACATCGGCCTGGAAAACGGCGCCGAGCAGGCCCCCGGCTACCGGCTGCTGACCGCCGCCATCCGCGCCGGCTGCAAGTTGGCGATCAAGGCCAGCGAGAGGATCTGACATGACCAACCTGCCCCTGCCCATCGCCACCCCGGCCGTGAAGGCCGAGATCCTGGACTGGCTGGACCGCTTCGCCGCCTGCGTGCGGGAGGTGGACTACAAGTCCGCCTATCCGTTCTGGCACGATGACATCGTGATCTTCGGCACCTACCAGGAACTGGTGAAGAGCCGGCAACGCTGGACCGACACCCAGTGGGACAATGTCTGGCCGCGCACCGCCGAATTCCGCTTCGACCTGGCCCATACCGAAGTGCTGGCCAGCGCCGATGGCAGCATGGCGGTGGCCGTCACCCCCTGGGGCAGCCAGGGCTGGCACCCGGACGGCAGCGGCTTCGACCGCCCGGGCCGCGCCACCATCATGCTGGCCAGGCAGCCGGATGGCCGCTGGGTGGGCGTGCATTCGCACATGAGCCTCGGCCGCGGCGTGCCGCAGGACAGCCACGGCAAGCGCCCGGTCAAGGCGCGCTGAGCCTGGCCATGCGGCGGTTCGGCCTGGCCTTGGCGCTGCCCGCGCTGCTGGGGGCCTGTGCCGCCGGCGGCGGCGGGCTGGCCGCGCTGGACAGTGCCGCGCTGCTGAACCGGCTGCCGGCGCAGCTCGGGCCCTTCGCCGCCCAGGGCCCGGCCAGCAGCCAGGCGCTTTCCGGCAGCCGGCGCTACCAGGTGACGGGCGCCATCGCCGTGGTCACGCTGGGCCGCCCGGCCCAGGGCCCCGAGGTGCCGGATGGCCCCGACGCCGCCGAGACCCGGGTGCTGCTGGAACAGCTCACCACCACCATGGCCGGTGGTGGCAGCGCCGCCAGCCCGCCCTTCGGCCCCTGGCGGCGGGAAAACGACCTGCGGGTGCAGAATGAGGATGGCCCGCCGCTGCGCTGTTCGGTGCTGCGCCGGCCGCGCCCCGATTCGGCCCAGGTGCAGTACACCTGCGTCACCGGGCTGCAGGGCCGCTACCTGAGCGCGGCGGTGCGGGTGAACCACGACACCGCCAGCGCGGTGGTGGCGCAGACCCTGGCCGCCAACTTCACCGGCGTGCTGGCCCGCATGCTGGCCACCGGCAACGGCCTGGCCGCGCCGCTGCCCACCCCCAGCGCGCCTGCGCTGCCCAAGCCCAACTTCGGGCGCGCCCCCGCCACGGAGGCGGATGACGCGGTGCCGGACCAGTAGGGCGGCGCGTCAGCTTTCCAGCTCGCTGTCCCAGTACAGATAGTCGCGCCAGCTCTGGTGCAGGTAGTTGGGCGGGAAGCTGCGGCCGTTATCCTGCAATTCCCAGCTGGTGGGCTGGCGCGGCAGGTCGCGCGGCACCATGCCGCAGTCCCGGGGCAGGGCGTTGCCCTTGCGCAGGTTGCACGGCCCGCAGGCGGTGCAGACATTGTCCCAGGTGGTGCGGCCGCCCTTGCTGCGCGGAATCACGTGGTCGAAGGTCAGGTCATGCGTCGGGTAGTTGCCGCCGCAATACTGGCATTCGAAGCGGTCGCGCAGGAACACGTTGAACCGGGTGAAGGCAACGTGCTTCGGCTGCGGATGGTACTTTGTCAGCGCCAGGACGGACGGCAGCTTCATCGTGATCGACGGGCTGCGGACGACCGTGTCGTACTCCGCCACAACGTAGTGGGTCTTTTC
>CANBXZ010000376.1 GCA_947373495.1 Acetobacteraceae bacterium | reverse complement strand
AGGCCGACGCGCTGGAACTGCTGGGCGCGATCATCGACGTGTACAAGACGCCGGTCTGAGATGGCGTCTTCCCGTGACGGGAATGCGGACGGCAGCCTGGGGGAAGACCCCGGCTGCCGTTTGTATTTGATCACCCCGCCGGTATTGCCCGCCACCTTCGCCGACCAGTTGGCCGCGGCGCTGGATGCGGGCGATGTGGGCTGCCTGCAACTGCGGCTGAAGGACGCCTCGCCCGACCAGGTGAAGCGGGCGATCGAGGCGCTGATGCCGGTGGCGCATGCGCGCGACGTGGCCTTCCTGCTGAACGACAACGCGCAGTTGGCGGTGCAGATGGGTTGCGACGGCGCCCACCTGGGCCAGACCGATGGCGACCACGAGGCGGCGCGCAAGCTGCTGGGCGAGCGGACGCTGGGCATCACCTGCCACGACAGCCGCCACCTGGCGATGTGCGCCGGCGAACTGGGCGCCGACTACGTGGCCTTCGGCGCCTTCTTCCCCACCGAGACCAAGGCCACCGAGCATGTCGCCGGGCTGGACGTGCTGGAATGGTGGAGCGAGATCTTCGAGATCCCCTGCTGCGCCATTGGCAGCGTCACCGCCGCGAATTGCGCGCCGCTGGTCCAGGCGGGGGCGGATTTCCTCTGCGTGGTCGGCGCGGTGTGGAACCACCCCGAGGGCCCGGCCGCCGGGGTGCGGGCGATGAACGCAGCCATCGCCGCCGCGAGCGAAGCGGCCTAGGGCCTGATCCGCACCTGCCGGGCGCGGATCAGCGCCAAGCCTTCAGCGCGGCGCCGCCAGCAGCGCGTTCCACAGCGGCGCCACGCGCTGCGCCGTCAGCGCCGCCACATTGCCCGGCGCCAGGCCGGGCGGGGCGCTGCCGGGGAACAGGATGGTCACCGCGCCACCCGGCAGGCTGCCGAACCAGGGCGCCAGCCGGGCGCAACGGCCCTCGGCCGTCAGCGCGCCGCATTGCTCGTGCCCCAGCGCCCGGTGCAGCGCCAGCGAGCCCTCCCCGAGCTTGTTGAACGGCCCGCCATTGCCGACGATCACCGGCACCACGCGGCTGCCCAGCACCACCACGCCGACATCGCCCAGCCGCAGGCCGGTGCGCTGCATGAACTCGGTCGACAGGTTGATGCCGGGGCGCGCCGGGTCCGCCGCCGGGCCATTGTACGGAATGACCACCCAGGGCACGGTATCGGCGTCCAGCGGGCGGCGGCCGGGTTGCAGCGCGGTGGCGCACAGGTCCCCGGGGCGCGGCCTGGTGCAGGACAGCAGGCCGCCATTCACATCCACCGCCAGCTTGCTTTCAAAGGCAATGGCGCCTTCCGGCAGGCGCAGCAGCAGGCGCACCCGGTTGGGGTCGTTGCGGCAGCCCTCATGCGTCTGGCCTTCCCGCCCCAGCACCGGCAGCCGCACGCCACCGAAGCGGTCCTCGCGGTCGCATTGGGCGAACAGGGCGCGATAGCCTTCGTCCAGCGGCACGCCGCGCGCCAGTATCCGCGCCAGGTCGGGCGAGAGCGCGGTGGCCGGGGCCTCCGGCGGGCTGGCGCCACAGGCCGCCAGCAGCAGCATCAGCAGGAAGCGAAGGGCAGCCATTGCACGTCCTCGATGCCGCGGGCGCCGCTGGCCAGCATGGCCAGCCGGTCAAAGCCCAGCGCAATGCCGCTGCCGGCGGGCATGCCGTGTTCCAGCGCGGCGAGGAAATCCTCGTCCAGGTCCCAGCCCTCGGCGCCATGCAGGCGGCGGCGCTCGGCCACGTCGTGGGTGAAGCGGGCGCGCTGTTCCGCCGGGTCGGTCAGTTCGTCGAAGGCATTGGCCAGTTCCAGCCCGGCAACGAACAGCTCGAACCGCAGCGCGGCGCGCGGGTCGGCCGGGTCGCGCCGGGCCAGGGCGGCCTGGGGGGTGGGCCAATGGGTCAGGAAGGTGGCGCGGCCACGGCCCAGATGCGGCTCCACCCGTTCCAGCAACAGGCGGAAGAACAGGTCCTCCCATTCCTCGCCTTCCCGCGGCGGCAGCCCGGCGGCGATGGCGGCGGCGCGCAGCCGGGCGCTGTCGCCCTCGGTGGCCAGAATGTCCAGGCCGTTGCAGTGGCGGGCGAAGGCCTCGGCCATGGTCAGGCGCTCGAACGGCAGGGCCAGGTCGCAGGCCACGCCGGCATGGCCGACCAGCGCGGGCGAGACGGCGCGGACGAAGGCTTCCGTCTCCGCCATCATGCCGGCCAGTTCCAGCCCGGGGCGATACCATTCCAGCATGGTGAACTCCGGCGCATGGCGCGGGCTGACCTCGCCATTGCGCCAGACCCGCGCCAGTTCGAACACCGGGCCGGCGCCGGCCACCAGCAGCCGCTTCAGCGCCAGCTCCGGGGAGGTGCGCAGCCACAGCGTGCGGCCGGTGCCGGCGCCCAGATGCGGCGTGAACTCGCTGCGGAAGGCGTGCAGATGCACCTCCATGCCCGGCACCGGCACCAGGCAGGGGGTTTCCACCTCGGTGTAGCCGCGGGCGCCGAACCAGGCGCGGGTGGCCGCGGTCAGCGCGGTGCGGGCGCGCAGGAAGGGCAGCCGCGCGGCCAGGCTTTCGGGGTGCCAAAGGGGGAGAGGCATTGCGGGGGACGGCCCTGGGGACTAACTGCGCCGCCACCATGCCTCGCACCCTCACCTCCGTCGATGCGCTGATTGCCGCCGGCCTGGCGCCGGAAGCCGCCCGCCCCGGGCTGGAGCAGGTGGCCGCGCGCTACGCCGTGGCCATCACCCCGGCGGTGCGGGCGCTGATCCAGGCGCCAAACGACCCGATTGCACGGCAATACGTGCCGGACGCGGCCGAATTGGCCACCGCGCCCTGGGAAGTGGACGACCCCACCGCCGATGCCCCCTTCACCCCGGTGAAGGGCGTGGTGCATCGCTACCCCGACCGCGCGCTGCTGAAGCCGCTGCTGGCCTGCCCGGTCTATTGCCGCTTCTGCTTCCGCCGCGAACATGTGGGCCCCGATGGCGGGCTGCTGGCGCCGGCGGAGCTGGAGGCGGCGCTGGACTGGTTCGCCCGCACGCCCATGGTGCGCGAGGCCATCCTGACCGGCGGCGACCCGCTGATGCTCTCGCCGCGCCGACTGGGGGCCCTGCTGGGGCGACTGGCGGCGATGCCGCATATCGAACTGCTGCGGGTGCATTCCCGCGTGCCGGTGGCGGCGCCCGGGTTGGTGACGGCGGCGCTGTGCGCCGCGCTGCCGCGGGACAAGCCGCTGTACCTGTGCGTTCACGCCAACCATGCGCGGGAGTTCTCGCCGGCCGCGCTGGCGGCGCTGGCGGCGCTGCACCAGGCCGGCGTGGTGCTGCTGGGCCAGAGCGTGCTGCTGGCCGGCGTGAACGACAGCGTGGAGGCGCTGGAGGCGCTGTTCCGCGCCATGCTGCGGGCGCGGGTGAAGCCCTACTACCTGCACCAGTTGGACCCCGCCCCCGGCACCGCGCGCTTCGCCGTGCCGGTGGAACAGGGCCGCGCGCTGCTGGTGGCGCTGCGCGGGCGCATCAGCGGCCTGGCCTGGCCGACCTATGTGCAGGAAAGCCCCGGCGGCGGTGGCAAGAAGCCGCTGGGGCCGGCCTGGGACCTGGGCTAGACCATCCCCGCCAGTTCCGGGATCACCCAGAGCGGCTTTTCGCCCCGCGCCACGCGCTGGCAATTGTCGAACGCGTTGCGGAAGCGGGCCACCTGGTTGTCCCAGGTGGGGCCGGCGAAGTGCGGCGTCAGCACCACGTTCGGCAGGGCCAGCAGCGGGTTGTCGGCCGGCGGCGGTTCCTGGTCGAACACGTCGAGGCCAGCGCCGGCCAGCTTGCCGGTGGACAGCGCCTCGGTCATCGCCACCTCGTCGATCACCGGGCCGCGGCAGGTGTTGATGAGGTAGGCGTGCGGCTGCATCAGCGCAAGTTCCTCCCGCCCGATCAGGTGGCGGGTGTTCGGCAGCAGCGGTACGTGCAGGGAGACGATGTCGGAGCTGCGGAGGATTTCCTTCATCAGCCGGAAGCGCACTTCCAGCGCGTCCTCGGTTTCCTCCGGCACGCGCTTCACGTCGTAGTATTGCACGTTCATGCCGAAGGCGTTGGCCAGGCGGGCCACCTTCTTGCCGATGGTGCCGAGGCCGATGATGCCCAGCACCTTGTTGCGGACCTCGTGGACGGTCGGCGGCGCGTTGCCGTGCCACCGTCCGGCGGTGACGTTGGCGTGCTGGGTGATCAACCGGCGCGACACCGCGAGCATC
>CANBXZ010000375.1 GCA_947373495.1 Acetobacteraceae bacterium | reverse complement strand
CAGCAGCTGGGCGCAGATCAACGACGAAACCTGGTCGAACACGGCGCCGGTCAGGAAGATGATGCGTTCCTTCAACAGCCGCGAATAGATGTCGTAGCTGCGTTCGCCACGGGCGGTCTGCTCGACCACCATCGGGACAAGGGTGTTGTTGAAGACTTCAACCGGATCGCGGTCCCGCATGGGTGGTCCCTTTTCAGCTCCTGGGTCAGCCCTGGCCGGGCAAGTGTGGCCGGCCAGAACGGGCCGACCCGGTCCAGGACCCGGGGCGGCTCGGCGGGAAGCAATACCCGCCGCTGGTTAATGTGGTGCATCACAAGCCGCGCCGGAAGGGGCGGCCGAATGGCGGAGGCCCTTGGCGGCCGTTTTTCCCTGCCTTCCAGCCGCGGCGGCTTCCCCCATGGCGGGGCAACTGCCATGTTCCGGAGACTTAACAAGGGTTTTGGAGCATGTCTGGCCTGCCGATTTCGGTGCTGTTCAAGAACGACCAGCTTCGGGTGGTGCATCAGCCGGGCGACAGCGACTGGCTGCTGATAACCTTCAACCCGCGCGGCGTCATTCGGCAGGAAACCGGCTTCTGGGGCCAGGAAGTCGCGGCCAAGCTGCGGCTGAACACCCTCAGCTTTGTCACCACCAACGACAACTGGTACCCTACGGCCGATATGCTGGCCGCCGTGGCCGCCGCCCAGCCGGTGCTGGACCAGTTCGGGGAGAAGGTCACCTACGGGGCCTCCATGGGGGGCTACGCGGCGCTGAAGCATGGCCCCCTGGTGGGCGCCACCACCGCCATCTCGTTCAATCCACAGGCCAGCATCAACCCGGCCGACCTGGCCAATGGCGACACGCGCTATGCCCGCTACTTCCGCCCGGCGCTGCATGCCGGCATGTGCATCGGCCCCGGCGAGGCCCCGGCCAACAGCCTGATGCTCTACGACCCGTTCTTCCCGCTGGATGTCTGGCAGGCGGACATGATCGTGGCCGCGAACCCCTGGGTGAAGCGCATCGCCTGCCACCTGCTGGGCCACCGCACCGTCATCCCCTTCGCCGGCACCGCCATTGTGGAGCAGTTGTTCACCCTGTGCCGCCAGGGCGACCAGGCCGCCGTGCAGCGTTTCGCCATGCAGCAGCGCAAGCGCCACTGGTCGCGCGCCCAGGCCGGCATCACCGAGGCAACCCGGCGCCACGCCGCCTGGGGCGAGGCGCTGTTCCGCAACCATGCCGACCGGCTGCCGAAGCCGGACTGGGTGCAGATGCAGTTCGACCGCGCCAACATGCTGGCCCGCCCGCAGCCGGCGCTGGCGGAACCCATCCTGCTGAGTGTGCTGGAACGCCAGCCGCAGCATGCCGGCAGCCTGCGGCTGCTGAGCGCCCTGCTGTCCCGCCGCGGCGCGGTGGCGGAAGCCCGGGCGCTGGCCGAGCAATGGGTCAGCCATGCGCCGGAAAGCGCGCCGGCGCATTACCAGTTGATCGACCTGCTGCTGAAGGAACAGCGGCCCCAGGCCGCGGTGCTGATCGCCGAAAAGGCGCTGCAACTGGCCCCCGATTCGGCGGAGACGCGGTTCCGCCTGGCGGAAGCCCAGTTGGCGGCCGGGCAAGTGGACGCCGCCCGGGAAAACTATCGGCTGGCCTGCCTGGCCGCCCCGGCGGATGCCAGGGTCAGCCGGATGAAGGCCACGTTGGGCGCCTGACGTTCAGGCCCCGGCAGCAAGGCCGGACCGCAGGCGTTTCGGCCCACGGTCCTGACCAGTGGCTTCAGGCCGCCTCGGCGGCGGCGCTGAGTTCCTCGGCGGTCACCGCCTTGTCCGTCACCTTCGCCAGTTCCAGCATGAAGTCCACCACCTTCTCCTCGAAGATGGGGCTGCGGAGGTTTTCCGCCGCCTGCGGGTTCTTGCGGAAGAACTCCATCACCTGCTGTTCCTGGCCCGGGTAGCGCCCGGCTTCCTGGCGCATGGCGCGGGACAGTTCGTCGGCGGTGACGTTGATGTTGTTGACCCGGCCGATCTCGCTCAGCAGCAGGCCCAGGCGAATCCGGCGTTCGGCGATCTTGGTGTAGTCCGCCTTCAGCGTGGCCTCGTCCTTGCCCTTGTCGTCCTCGTCCAGGTTGCCGGCCTTCAGGTCCTGCTCAACCCGCTGCCAGATCTGGCCGAACTCCTGCTCGACCATGCTTTCCGGCACCTGGAAGCTGGCGCGGTCGGCCAGCTGGTCCAGCAGGGCGCGCTTCACCTTCAGCCGGGACAGGCTGTCGTATTCGCGCTGCATCTGCTCGACCAGCACCTTCTTCAGGCCGTCCAGGTCGTCGAAGCCAAGGGTCTTGGCCAACTCGTCATCGGCGGCCGGCACGATGCCCTGCTTCAGGCCCTTGCAGGTCACCTCGAAGGTGGCGGCCTTGCCGGCCAGTTCCTTGGCGCCGTATTCCTCGGGGAAGGACACGTTCAGGGTGCGGCTCTCGCCGGCCTTGATGCCTTCCAGCTGCTCGGTGAAGCCGGGGATGAAGCCGCCGCCGCCCACTTCGATCGGCATGTCCTGGGCGGCGCCGCCCGGGAACTCCACGCCGTCGATCTTGCCGACGAAATCGCACTGGGCAATCTCACCCGTGGCCGCGCCGCGGTCCTCGGTGATGTCTTCCATCTTGCGGTTGCGCTCGGCGATCTGGCCCAGCGCCTTGCCGATGACCTCGTCATCCGGCTCGGCCTTCAGGCGCTCGATCTCGATGCCCGAGAAGTCCGGCATCGGGATTTCCGGCAGGATCTCCAGGTCAACGCGGAATTCCAGGTCGGCACCATCGGCGAAGTTGACGATGTCGATCTTCGGCTGCTGGGCCGGGCGCAGGCCACGGTCGGCCACGACCTGCTGGGTGGCCTCGTTGACCTTGCCTTCCAGCACTTCGCCCATCACGGCCTGGCCATAGCGGGCCTTGACCACGCTGGCGGGTACCTTGCCGGGGCGGAAGCCGGGAATCTTCAGCTCCTTGGACAGCTGGGCCAGGCGCTTTTCGCGTTCGGCCGCGATGTCGGCGGCCGGCACCACCACAGAGTAGGCCCGCTTAAGCCCTTCGTTCGCGACCTCGGTCACCTGCATTTTCGTCTCGTCCGTTCCAGATCAATCAAGCAAAGACAGTGGCATAGGCGCCGAAGGTGGTGCGGGCGGAGGGACTTGAACCCCCATGGCTTGCGCCACTGGAACCTAAATCCAGCGTGTCTACCAATTTCACCACGCCCGCATGACGGCAGCCGTGAAGCGGCGGCGTGTAGCGCATTGGCGACAATAGGGGAAGGTGGCGTGGCCACCCGGCCTGACCTTGAGCCGCCGGGGCGTGCTGCGCCGGCCCCGGGCACCCTGCCGGCCACCGCGCCGGCCGCAGGCCGATCAGGTCCCGGCCTCCGGCGGCCTGGTGTTTGTTTTCCCGCAGCGGTCTGACATATTGCGGCGCCATTCACCGTCAGCATGAGTAGCCGAGTGCCATGATTGTTTACGAAGATGAACACCTCATGGTGCTGCACAGGCCGAGTAATTCACCCTACGCCCTGGCACTGTTCAATCCTCGAAACCAACGGGCCAATGGCCGCACCTTCTGGGGCTATCCGTTGAGCGAACGCTACGGCCTCGACTGCTTCGGCTTCTGCTCCAAGGCCGCCAACTGGTATCCCGCCACGTCGATGCGCAAGGCCGCGGCCGCCATTGCCAGGCTCAGCACCAAGCCGCTCATCGGGTACGGCCACAGCATGGGCGCCTATGCCAGCATCAAGTATTCCGGGCTGCTGAACCTTGCCGGCGCCATTGCCAGCGGCGCGCAGATCAGCATCGACCCGTCCGAGCCGATCAAGGACACCCGCTACACCGGCCATTTCGACCCGGCCCTGAACCCCGACATGCGCATCACCCCGGCCGACCTGAAGGGCCGCATCATCCTGGTCTATGACTCCGCGCTGGTGGAGGACCGGGAGCACGCCGACCTCATTGCCGCACTCGACCCGGCGATCGAGCGGCTGGTGACCCCCTATCTGGGCCATCGCAGCGTGGTGGCGATGCGCCCCTTCACCGTGCTGCTGCCGCTGTTCAGCGCCATCCTCAACGGCACCTCGCTGGTGCCGGTGGCGGCAGCCCTGGACCGCGAACGCAAGCGCCACCCGCAATACCTGATGTATCTTGGCCGCGCGGCGCTGAACCGTGGCAAGCCGCGCACCGCCCTGGCGATCTTCGACAGGATGGAGGGAACCGAGAAGGCCGGCCTGCAAAACCCGCGGGACCTCTTCACCGGCCGGGCC
>CANBXZ010000374.1 GCA_947373495.1 Acetobacteraceae bacterium | reverse complement strand
CACCAGGGCAAGCACTACACGCTGGACAATGTCAGCCTGTCCTGCCCGCCGGTCACGCCCGGTGGCCCGCCGATCTATGTGGCCGCCATGGTGGATGCCGCGGTCAGGCGCGCCGCGCGGCTGGGCGATGCCTGGTTGATCGTGAACTCCGCCGACATCGCCACCATCAAGGGGCAGATGGCGGTCTATCGTGCCGCCTGTGCGGAAGCCGGCCGCACGCCGCTGGAATACCCGATCGCGCGTGAATGCTATGTCGGCACCAGCCACGCCACGGCCTACGAGGAATGCCGCCGCGCGCTGCATTACAAATACGCCGCCTATGCCAGCTGGGGGCTGACGAAGCAGAGCAGCGACCTGGAAATGTTCGGCATGCCGTTCGAGGATTTCGTGAAGGACCGCTTCATCATCGGCGACAAGGTGAGCGTGAAGGAGGAAGTGGCCCGCTACCGCGAGGAACTGGGCGTGGACCACTTCATCATGCGGGTGCAATGGCCGGGGTTGGAGCAGGACAAGGTGCTGGCCAGCATCCGCCGCCTGGGTGAGATTTTCGCGTGAGGCTTCCCATATGCCGGGCATGACACCTCTCTCGGTCCTCGACCTCTCCCCCGTCCCCGATGGCCTTGAGGCCGGGGACGCATTGCGTAACTCGGCCGACCTGGCGCAGCTGGCCGACCGGCTGGGCTACGCCCGCTACTGGATGGCCGAGCATCACAACATGGCCGGCATCGCCAGTGCCGCCACCGCGGTGGCGCTGGCGCATGTGGCGCAGGGCACGCAGCGCATCCGCATCGGTGCCGGCGGGGTGATGCTGCCGAACCACGCGCCCTATCTCATCGCCGAGCAGTTCGGCACGCTGGCGGCGCTGTACCCCGGCCGCATCGACCTGGCGCTGGGCCGCGCCCCGGGCAGCGACCAGGTGGCGGCGCGCGCCATGCGCCGCAACCTGGACAGCAGCGGCGACGAGTTCCCGCAGGACGTGCTGGAATTGCAGCGCTACTTCCAACCGGGCCAGCCCGGCCAAAGCCTGCGCGCCGTGCCGGGCGAGGGGCTGCAGGTGCCGCTGTGGATCCTCGGCTCCTCCACCTATGGCGCGCAGCTGGCCGCCATGCTGGGGCTGCCCTATGGCTTCGCCAGCCACTTCGCGCCGCAGATGATGATGCAGGCCATCCAGGTGTACCGGGCCAATTTCCGTCCCTCGGCGCAGTTGGAAAAGCCGTATGTCATGCTCGGCCTCAGCGTGGTGGCGGCGGAGACGGATGCCGAGGCGCGCTTCCTGTTCTCCTCGTTGCAGCAATCCTTCATCAACCTGCGCACCGGCCGCCCGGGCAAGCTGCCGCGCCCGGTGGAGGGGTTCGATGCCAATCTGGACCCGCGGGCCCGCGCCGTGCTGGCGCAAACCCTGTCCTGCGCCGTGGTGGGCGGGCCGGAGGCGGTGCGCCAGGGGGTGGCGGATTTCATCGCCCAGACCGGCGCCGATGAGCTGATGGTGACGGCGAACATCCACGACCACGCCGCGCGCCGCCGTTCCTATGAGATTTTGGCCGCGGCGCAGTCCTGAGCCCGCGTTGACAGCCCGCGGCGGCCTTCGCATGTTCCGGGTGGGAACAAGGAGACGCCATCGTGGGGTTCACGCGCACCGCCGAACAGGAACAGATCCGCGAGGAAACGCTGCGGATCTGCGCTGATTTCGGCGACGACTACTGGCTGAAGCGCGACCGCGACGCCACCTTCCCGGAGGAATTCTTCGCCGCCATGGCCAAGGGCGGCTGGCTGGGCATTGCCATGCCGCAGGAATATGGCGGCGGCGGGCTGGGCATCACCGAAGCCGGCATCATGATGCAGGCAGTGGCTGAATCCGGCGCCTGCATGTCCGGCGCCTCGGCCATCCACATGAACATCTTCGGCCTGAACCCGGTGGTGGTGTTCGGCACCGAGGCGCAGAAGCGCCGCATGCTGCCGCCGCTGATCGCCGGCACCGACAAGGCCTGCTTCGGCGTGACCGAGCCCAATGTGGGCCTGAACACCACCGAGCTGAAGACCCGCGCCGAACGCCGGGGCGACCGCTACGTGGTGAATGGCCAGAAGATGTGGATCTCCACCGCCCAGGTGGCCAGCAAGATTTTGCTGCTGGCCCGCACCACGCCGCTGGACCAGGTGAAGAAGAAGACCGACGGGCTGTCGCTGTTCTACACCACGCTGGACCGCGCCAAGGTGGAAGTGCGGCTGATCGAGAAAATGGGCCGCCACGCGGTCGATTCGAACATGCTGTTCTTCGACGGGCTGGAGATTCCCGAGGAAGACCGCATCGGCGAGGAAGGCAAGGGCTTCCGCTACATCCTGCACGGGATGAACCCGGAACGCATCCTCATTGCCGCCGAGGCGGTGGGCATCGGCCGTGCCGCCCTGGCCAAGGCCAGCACCTACGCCAAGGAGCGGATCGTCTTCGGCCGGCCCATCGGCCAGAACCAGGGCATCCAGCACCCGCTGGCGCGCTGCTGGGCCCACCTGGAGGCCGCCGACCTGATGACCTGGAAGGCGGCCGAGCTGTACGACCAGGGTCGCGAGTGCGGCGCCGAGGCCAATGCCGCCAAGTACCTGGCTGGGGAAGCCGGCTTCACCGCGGCCGAAACCGCGGTGATGACGCATGGCGGCATGGGCTATGCCCAGGAATACCATGTGGAACGCTATCTGCGGGAAAGCCTGATCCCACGCATCGCCCCGGTTTCCCGCGAACTCATCCTCAGCCACATCGCCGAGCGCGTGCTCGGCCTGGCCAAGAGCTACTGATAGCAACGGTGAAACCTTGGCCGCTGGGTGGCGGCCTCGACACGCGTGGGCACCTCCGGCCGATGGCATCACCGCCCGGCCGAACCGCCGGAGGCCGGCCATCGGGACCAGCCTCCGGCGTCCGGCGGCCATTGGTGGGCAGTGTCGGGTCCGACGTGTTCGTCCGATCTCGGACGAACTTCGCGGCCATGCTCCAGATTATCGATTTGCCGCGTGATTCACGCCTTGCGGTGATTCCACCTCAGGCGATCACGCTCTACCGCACCGCCAGGTGCAGGCTGAACGTCACGCCGCCACGCGTGGCGCCCACCACCACCAGGTAGCGGCCCGCCACCGGCACCGGGCCGGCGAACAGCGTGGCATCCTCGCCCGCGCCCCCCCCGGGCCGGGTGTGGCCCACCGGGGCGCCTTCCGGGCTCAGCCGCCAACCGGGCTGGTAGATCTGCAGCACCGCATTGCGCTCGGCACTGTCCAGGCCGGCTTCCAGCCGTTGCCCGGCGCGCGCGGCCAGGAAGAAGCAGGCCACCTCGCCACGCCCCAGCGTCGCGGCCGCCACGGCGCTGCTGGCCCGCGGCGCGAAGCGAATCTCGCGGGTCGGCCGGCAGCCTTCCGCCAGCGCCGGCGCCGCCGCCAATACTCCCAGCACCGCCAACCCCAGGCCCAGCCGCATCGCTTGCTTCCTTCGTTACGCCAGCCACCAGTGTAGGCAGCCCGCGCGGGTGGCGAAAGCCGGGCCGCCACGCTACCTATGCCGGCAGGAGCCCCGCCATGAACGCCATTGCCGAAGACGCCAGCACCCAGCTTGAAGCCGCCGCCCGCGCCGCCCGCGCCGCCGCCGGCCAGGTTGCCCGCGCGCCGCGACCGGTGAAGGACCGGGCCCTGCTGGCCGCCGCCACCGCGCTGCGCGCCCGCGCCACCGAGGTATTGGCCGCCAATGCCGAGGACCTGGCCGCCGCCACCGGCCTGACCGCCGCCTATACCGACCGCCTGACCCTGACCCCCGCCCGGGTGGAAGCCATGGCGCAGGGCCTGGAGGAGGTGGCGGCGCTGGAGGACCCGGTGGGCCGGGTGCTGGCCGAATGGCAGCGCCCCAACGGGCTGGTGATGAAGCGCGTGGCGCAACCGCTCGGCGTCATCGGCATGATCTTCGAAAGTCGCCCGAACGTGACGGCGGATGCCGCCGCGCTGTGCCTGAAATCCGGCAATGCCGTCATTTTGCGTGGTGGGCGGGAGAGCCTGCGCAGCGCCGGCGCCATCCATGCCTGCATGGTGGATGGCCTGCGCGCCGCCGGCCTGCCGGAAGCCACGGTGCAGGTGGCCAGTACGGCGGACCGCGCCTTCGTCGGCGCCATGCTGCGCGCCTCGGGGCTGATCGACCTCATCATTCCGCGTGGCGGCAAGGGGCTGGTGACGCGGGTGATGGAGGAAGCCCGGGTGCCGGTGCTGGCCCATGCCGAAGGGCTTTGCCACACCTATGTCCATGC
>CANBXZ010000373.1 GCA_947373495.1 Acetobacteraceae bacterium | reverse complement strand
TCAGGTCTCGGGTGGAGGTGAAGCTGGCCGCGCGGCCGCTGGCGGCGATGCCGACGCTGTCCACCGCATTGGCCAGCCCCAACGTCACCGCGCCGCCGGTGACGGCCAGGCTCAACGCCGGGGTGGTGATGAGCCCGGCGCCGGACTGGCCGATGCCACCCGCGGTGCCGGTCAGCGCCACGCTGGTGCTGCCGCCCACCGCGCCGGTCAGCGCCAGGCTGCGGGCGGTGAGCGCGAGCACGCTGGCACTGGCGCCGGTCACGCCGAGGTCTCGGGCGGAAACCACGCTGGCGGGCTGGCCGCCGGCACTGACCGAAAGGCTGTCCACCTGGTTCTGCTGGCCGAGGGTGATGCCACCACCCGTGGCCGCCAGGCTGAGCGTGGGGCTGGTGACGATGCCGCTCGCGCCCTGGCCGATGGTGCCGGCGGTGCTGGCCAGCGCCACGCTGGTGGTGCCGCCCACCGCGCCGGTCAGGTTCAGGCTCTGGCCGGTGAGATTCAGGCTGGTGCCGCTGGCGCCGGTCAGCGTCAGTGCCCGGCTGGAAACCAGCGTCACCGCCTGGCCGGTGGCGGTCAGGCCAGCCTGGTCCACCGCATTGGTCAGCCCGAGCGCGATGCCGCCACCACTGGCCGTGGCGGTCAGGATGGGGGTGGTGATGAGCCCGGCGCCGCTTTGCTGCGTGCCGCCGGCCGTGGCGGTCAGCGTCAAGCCGGTGGTGGCGGCCAGCGCGCCGGTCAGGCTGAGGCTGGGCGCCTGGATATTGCCGACCGAAGCGGTCAGCCCGGTAACCGTCAGCGCCCGGGTGGAGGTGAAGTTGGCGGCGTTGCCGGCGGCCGCGATACCGACGCTGTCCACCTGGTTGGCGGCGTTCAGCGTCACGGTGCCGCCACCGGTCACGCCCAGCGTGCCGGTGGTGATGACGTTGCCGCCCTGGGTGATGCTGCCGCCGCCCACCAGCACCACGCCGGCGCTGCTGGCGGTGCTGATCGCGGCGCCGAGCGTCAGCGCCCCGGTGCCGGCTTCCAGCCGCAGGCCATCGGCCACCGCCAGGGTGGCGGCGACGGTCAGCGCATTGCCGGCCTTCAGCGCCAGCGAGCCCTGCCCGGTGGTGCGGGTAACCGCGGCCAGCACGCCCAGGCTGTTGGTTGCCTCCAGCACCACATTGCCGCTGAAGGCCTGGATGGTGCCGGGGGTGATGATGACGCTGACGGGGTTGCCGCCGGCGCCATCGGTGGTGAAGGCCCCGCCGCCCGGCAGCGCGGCCAGGTCGGTTTCGGTGGCCCCGCTGGCGGCGATGTCGCGGATGATGATGTTGACCGGGTCGAGCAGCCAGGTGCCATCGCGCCCGGCCGGGGCCCGCACATCCGGCAGCAGCGCCACCAGCAGCGCGCCACCGGAGGAGGTTTCCACCAGCCCGCCATCGCCGCCATCCGGGCCGCCCCGGGCTTCCAGTTGGCCCCGCACAGTGGTGGACTGGGCGCTGTTCAGCACCACGGTGCCGCCATTGCCGCGCCGGGTGGCGTTGGCCCGCACCGTCGCACCGGCCGCCACCGTCACGCCGCGGGTGGTGGCGCTGCCCAGCGCCACGCGGCCGCCGCCGGTGGCGCCCGAAGCGTCCAGCACCGCGCCGGTCGGCACCGTGACCTCACCGGTGGCGGTGGCGGTGATGCTGCCGCCCTGGCCGCGGCGGCTGCTGGCGGAGATGCTGCCGCCGGCCACCACATTGCCGCCCTCGGCCCGCAACACGGCCTGGCCGCGGCCGACCGCGATGCTGCCGGTGTTACCGACCAGCGTATTGTTGACCAGGGTTTCCACCACCCCGCTGGCGGCGCTGGCGGTCAGTTGCACGCTGCCGCCCTGGGCATTGATGGTGCCGCTGTTGGTCACCAGCGCGGCCCCGCCACCCGGGGCGCTGCGCACCTGCTGGGTGACGTCCAGGCTCAACAGGCCGTCGCCGGCCAGGTCCAGCGTGAAGGTCTCGGCCCCGGCCAGCGCCACCCGGCCGAGCCGGGCGTTGATGACACCGCTATTGGCCGCCCGCGGCCCGGCCAGCACCGCCAGCCCGTGGTCGGCCACGGTGATGCTGCCGCGATTCTCCACCGTGGCACCGGCCCGCGCCGGCCCGGTGAAGGCCATGCGCCCGGCCATGAAATCCTGGTTGGTGATGTTGGCGGCACTGGCGATCAGGTTCGCCACGTTCACCTGCGCGCCCTCGGCGAACACCACGCCGGACTGGTTGATGATGGCGACGCCACCATTGGCGGTGATGCGCCCGGCGATCACCGAGGGGTCGGGCGTGGTGACGCGGTTCAGGGTCCAGCTCTGCGCATTGGGCTGGTTGAACTGCACGCTCTGGTTGGCGCCGACGTTGAAGCTGTTCCAGTCGATCGCGGCGCGGCCGCTGGCCTGGTTGATGGTGGTGGTGGTCGCGGTCTGGCTGATGCTGGCGCTGCCCGTCACCACCCGGCCACCGCCCGGCTGCGCATTGGGCGCCACGGCCTGGGCCAGCGCCACCACCGGCCACAGCGCGGAGCCGGCCAGCAGGGCCAGGCGAAGGCCGGGGCGGCGCATCAGTAGCGCACCAGGGTGCGGAAGATGGCCGCGGTTTCCCGCAACGGGTCGGCCGCGGCACCGTCCGGCCGGCGGGTTATCCGCTGCGCCACCTCGGCGTCGAACTGCACCGTCTCGCTCGCCACCAGGCGCACGCCGCCGCCATAGCTGGAAAGCCGGCGGTTCGGGTCGGTGGACAGGTTCTCATAGGTGCGGCCGAAGTCGCGGAACAGGTACCATTGCGCGGTGAAGCGGCCATTGCCGATCAAGGGCTCGCTCGGCAGTTCGAACGCCGTGTCCAACTGCAATTCCACGCCCACGCCCCAGGCCCGGTCGCCGGAGACCTGGCCATTGTAGAAGCCGCGCCCCAGCCGGGCGCCACCGAGATAGTACTTCTCGGCCGAGGGCAGCACGTCGTCGGTCCATTGCCCGGCGACCAGGCCCTGGAGATTGACCATGGCATTCTCGAACGGGCTGAACAGCGGCTGGGTACGCTGCATTTCGCCGGTCACCTTGGTGAAGCTGAAGTTGCTGCCGGTGCGGGCGGCGGTGGGGCTGCCGGAAGCCGTGGCGCCCAGCGTGTTCAGGCCGTTGTGGATGCGGAAATTGCCCAGCGTGGTGGCGGCCGGCAGCAGCGGCACCCAACTGTCCAGCCACTGGAAGTCCAGCCCGCCGCGCAGGATGCGGATGCGGTCCAGGCTGGTGCGCACCCGGGTGTCGCCGAAGCCGGTGGTGACGGAACTGTCGAACAGGTCGAACTGGGTGACGGCGGTAAGGTTGAACGGCCGGCTGCGCACCAGCGGGTAGGACAGCGACAGGCCACCCACCTGGGCCTCGCCCTGGTAGCCATTGGCGCCCACCTTGCCGAAGGGCCGGGTGACGCCGGTGCCGGCATAAAGCCGCATCTTCAGGCCCGAGCCGCCGAGGTAGAACTCCTCGCTGCCCTGAATGAACCACTGCGCCCCGCCCGGGGTGCCGAAGCCGGAGATTTCGCTGCGCTCGCCAAACTCGGTCAGCGAGTTGACCCCGAACGTCACCAGGGCCTGCCAGGGGCCGACATAGCGATAGGCGCGGTTGTCGACGTTGACGTAACCGCTCACGGTCTTGTGTTCGACCTGCGCCACCAGTTGCAGCGCGCCGGGCTCGGAGGTCAGCGGCCGCAGCGTGCCGCGCACGGTCACGCCCGGAATGTCGCTGGCCAGCAGCAGGGCACGTTCGATTCGCGCCCCGGTGACCGGGCGTTCGCCCACCAGGCGGTTGAGGAAGCGCAGCACCTGGGTGCCGGCGGCGCCGATATCGCCCTCCAGCTTCACCTCGGCCACGAAGCCCTCGGTCACGGCGAAGGTCAGGTCGGCGCCGGCCTCCCCTGGGCTGACGCCGGCATTCACCGCGGTGAAGGGATAATCCCCGGCGCGATAGGCCCGCAGGATCGCCAGGCGAACGTCCTCGATGCGGGAAAGCGGCACTTCATGCCCGGCCAGCCCGGCCAGGGCGCCGGCCAGGTCGGCCTCGCTCAACGCCAGGTTGCCGCGCAGCGCCACCCGGCCCACCCGCAGCATGGCGCCGGCATTGGGGCCGGTGGCGGCCACCACCGGCGGCGGGCTGATGGCAGGGGAGAGTGTTGGTGGCTTCGGCGCGCTGAGCCGCTCCACCGGATTGAGCACGGGCGGCGCCGATTGCGCGAAAGCGGTGCCAGCCATCGCCCAGGACAGAACCCCGGCAAGGCCAGCCCTGGCTGCC
>CANBXZ010000372.1 GCA_947373495.1 Acetobacteraceae bacterium | reverse complement strand
GCAGCAGCACTTCCAGTTCCACATCCAGCGCGCCCTGCGCCTGGTCGGCTTCGTCCCACAGATAGGGGAAGGGCTGCGGGTCGCCTTCCGGGCGCGGCGGCTGGGGGCTGCGGAACGGCGCCAGGGCTTCCGGCGTCACCACCCAGGGGGAGATGCTGGTGCAGAAATTCTTCGCCAGGAACGGCCCCAGCGGCTGCGCTTCCCAGCCCTGGATGTCGCGCGCCGACCAGTCGTTCAGCAGGCAATAGCCGGCGATGTGGTCAGCGGCCTCGGCGATGGCGATCGGCTCGCCCTGCGCATTGCCGGTGCCGATCCAGATGCCGAACTCCATCTCATAGTCCAGGTTGCGGCTGGGGCCGAAGCTGGGCTCGGTGGCGCTGCCCGGCTTGCGCTGGCCGTTCGGCCGCAGCACCGGCGTGCCGCTGGGGCGGATGGAGGAAGCCCGGCCGTGATACGCCACCGGCACATGCTTGTAGTTCGGCAGCAGCGGGTTTTCCGGGCGGAACTGCTTGCCGGCATTGCTGGCGTGGTTGATGCCGGCGAAGAAATCCGTGTAGTCGCCGATGCTGGCCGGCAGGTGCAGCGTGGCGTCCTTCAGCTTCACCAGGTCGGGCCGCGCCGCGCTGCCCTTGGCCAGCAGCGCGGAAAGCCCGGCGCGCAGCGCCTGGCGCGCGGCCGGGCCCATCGCGAACAGCGGGTTCAGCGTAGCGCCGGCGCCGGCCTTGGCCGCCTTTTTCGCCAGCCCCTTCAGGTGGGGCACCGCTTCGGCCAGCGGCAGGATGCGCTCGCCGATGGCGACGCCACCGCGCTTCGGGCCATCCTGCACCGAGAACACGCCCAGCGGCAGGTTCTGGATGGGAAATTCGGCATGGCCATTGGCCGAGGTCACCCAGCTTTTCAGCTTCGGGTCGTGCGTGGCGTCGAGGCGCATCGGTCAGCGTGCTCCGGTGAAGGTCTTGGCAAGGCCCGACCAGGCGGCGTCGTAGTTCCGCTGCAGGTGGCCGGCGTTGATGCAGGCTTCGGTGGGGCGCAGCACGGCGCAGGTCTCGAACATGAAGGCCAGCGTGCCTTCCTGCCGGTGCGGCGCCAGGGTGGCGGCGATGGCGCGTTCGGTGGTGGCGGCGTCCGGGCCATGCGCGCTCATCCGCGGGTGGAGCGAAACGCCGCCGGGCAGGAAGCCTTCCGCCTTGCCGTCGTACACGCCATGCACCAGGCCCATGCATTCGTTCATGGTGTTGCGGTGGAACCAGGGCGGCCGGAACGTGTTCTCCGCCACCATCCAGCGCGGCGGGAAGATCACGAAGTCCATGTTGGCCACGCCGGCGGTGTCGGTCGGGCTGGTCAGCACGGTGAAGATGCTCGGGTCCGGGTGGTCGAAGCTGACCGTGTTGATGGCCATGAACCGCGCCATGTCGTATTTGTACGGCACGTTGTTGCCATGCCACGCCACCACATCCAGCGGCGCATGCGCCAGCGTGGTGGCCCACAGCGCACCCTGGTACTTCTGCACCAGCTCGGTCGGTTCGTCGCGGTCCTCGAACCACGCCACCGGGCTGAGGAAGTCGCGCGGATTGGCCAGCCCATTGGCCCCGATCGGCCCCAGGTCGGGCAGGCGGAAGGCGGCGCCGTGGTTCTCGGCGATGTAGCCGCGCGCCTCGCCATCCGGCAGGTCCACGCGGAA
This sequence comes from Acetobacteraceae bacterium, assembly GCA_947373495.1. Taxonomy (GTDB): domain Bacteria; phylum Pseudomonadota; class Alphaproteobacteria; order Acetobacterales; family Acetobacteraceae; genus CAIMOR01. Next base: position 2,641 of record CANBXZ010000372.1, on the reverse strand, counting down.
CTTCATGCCGCAGGGGATCACCAGCAGCTCGCCGGGCGCAACCTCCAGCCGGCCGCATTCGGTCGCCACCAGCAGCCGGCCGAGCTGCGGCACCACCAGCAACTCGCCATCGGCGTTCATGAACACGCGCCGCATGCCCTGGTTGGCGGCGTACAGGTGCACGCTGATGCCGGCGGGCGCCTCGGGCGTGCCGTTCATGCCCAGCGTCACCAGCCCGGCGATGAAATCGGTGGGCGTGGCGGGCAGCGGCAGCGGGTTCCAGCGCAGCCGGTTGGGGTTGTGCGGCGCCAGCGGGCCGCACAGCGCGCCGTTGTCGATGCGGTGGAAGGCGCCATGCCCGGCGCTGGGGCGAATGCGATACAGCCAGGTGCGCCGCGCCTCGCCGCGCGGCACGGTGAAGGCGGTGCCGGAAAGCTGTTCCGCGTACAGCCCATAGGGCACCTTTTGCGGGCTGTTCATGCCCTGCGGCAGCGCGCCGGGCAGCGCCTCGGTGGCGAACTCGTTGCCGAAGCCCGAAAGCATCTCCATGGCGACTCTCCCAGACATGATTGATTGCATATGAGAGTACCTGTCCCGGCCCGCAACCGCAAAGCCGGCGCCGGCGGCTATTCCACCACCACGTTGGCGGCCCGCACCAGGCGGCCCATGGCCTCGCGCCGTTCAGCCACGAAGGCGGTGGCCTCGGCGATGCTGCTGCTCACCACCATGCCGCCCAACTGGGTGAAGCGCTGCCGCACATTGGGTTGCGCCAGCGCGTGGGCGGCGGCGGCGTGCAGCCGTTCCAGCACCGGCGCCGGGGTGCCGCCGCGGCTGTACATGGCGTTCCACTCGTCCACATCCACCCGCGGCATGCCCAGCTCCCGCGTTGTCGGCACCTCGGGCATGCTTGGCAGCCGGTCCTGGTAGGTGACCGCCAGCGCCTTCAGCCGGCCGTCGCGGATCAGCGCCATGCTGGTGGAGACGGTGGCGAAGGCGAACACCACATTGCCCGCCACCAGGTCCGGGATCACCGCGCTGCCGCCGCGATAGGGCACATGGGTGATGTCCAGCCCGGCCTCGCGCACGAACAGCAGCGCCGCCAGGTGCGCCCCGGTGCCATTGCCGGAGGAACCGTAGGACAGCTGCCCCGGCCGCGCGCGGGCCCAGGCGATGAACTCCGCCACGGTATTGGCCGGCACGCTGGCCGGCACCACCAGGAATTGCGGCAGCACCACCAGCAGCGAAACCGGCGCGAAGGCGGTGGCGTAGTCGAAGCGCAGGTTGCGCAGGATGTGCGGGTTCACCACATGGCCGAGCGAATCCACCAGCAGCGTATGGCCGTCCGGCGCCGCTTCGGCCACCACCGCGGCGCCCAGCGCCCCGGCCGCGCCGCCACGATTCTCGATGACGATCGGCTGGCCGAGGAACTCGGTCATGTGCGGCGCCATCAACCGGGCCGAGGTGTCGGTGCCGCCACCGGGCGGATAGGGCGAGATGATGCGGATCGGCCGGTCCGGAAAGCCCTGGGCGCGCGCTACAAGGGGCGCCGCCAATCCGGCCAGCAATGCTCGGCGTTGCATGTGTTGTTTCCTCACCGCCGGCAGAATGGCCGGCGGGTGAGGCCCGCTGTCAAGCGCCGCCGCGCAGCAGCGCCGCCAGCGGGGCGCCGAGGCCCACGCTGTCCCGCCCGCGCGGCGCGGCGAAGCTGCCCTGGGCCGGTCGCGGCAGCCGCAGCGCCACCAGCGCCTCCGCCAGCTTCACCGCGCAGGCGATGCCATCCAGCAGCGGCACGCCGGTGCGGGCCTGCAGCCAGCCGGCCATGCCGGCCATGGCGGCACCGCCGAGGATGACACTGTCGGCGCCCGCCGCCGCCAGCGCCTCGATCTCCGGCAGCAGCAGCGCCGCCACCGCCTGCGGGTCGCGCACCGCGTCCTGCGCGCTGGCGGCCACGCCGCGCAGCCCGGCCAGGCGCTCGTTCAGGCCGTGGCGGGCGATGCGCTCGCGGTAGCTCTCCACCCCGCCCACCGTCACCAGGCCGAAGCGGCCGCCACTGAGGCAGGCGGTGAAGCAGGCCGCCTCGGTCATTCCCACCACCGGGCAGGGCATCAACTGGCGGGCGGCTTCCAGCGCGGTGTCCAGGCTCACCGCCAGCACCACGGCGTCCACCGTGCCGGCGTGGTCGGCCAGCACGTCCAGCAGGCCATGGGTGGCGATGGCATCCTCCAGCCGGGTGCTGATGACGGCGGGGCCGAAGCGCGGCGTGGCCGGCACCACCTCGGTGCCCGGCGCCGCCACGGCGCGGGCCTGGGCGGCGCACAGCGCGGTGATGGCCTGGGTGGTGTTCGCATTCGCCAGCAGCAGTCGCATCGCCCGGTTCCTCGGCCCGCCGGCCCGGGTTCAGCCCCGGCCATGCGCGGCGAGCTTGCCGCGCCGCCCCATGGCGCACCAGCCGCCGTGGCGCCGAAAACCGCGCCGGAACTCTCCGGCAGCGCCCGCACAGGGGGCAGGCGCATCGGGCATGGCGGGTTGCCCGCACCCGACCCGGGTGATGCGGCGGCGGGTTGCCCGCCTGGCAGCGCCGCCCGCCGCGCCCTGATGACAGATTCGGCACCTTGCCGCGGGCCGCCCGCCGCCGCAGGCTGGTGCGAGCGAAAGAGGTATC
>CANBXZ010000371.1 GCA_947373495.1 Acetobacteraceae bacterium | reverse complement strand
GGGCAGGGCGATCAGCTCATCCCCCGGCCGCGGCGCCTGGTCCGGCTCCAGCACCAGTTCGCCGCTGGCGCGACGGATCATCATCACGCTGGAATTGCCGCGCGGCGAGTATCCCCCGGCCGCCCGGACATAGTCCGAGATGCGCATGTTGGCCTGCCAGACCACGGCACGCGGGGCATTCACCTCGCCCGCCACCAGCACCGTCTCGCTGCGTTCGGGGATCACGATGGTGTCGCCATCCTCCAGCCGCACCGGGGCGCAGCCGCCGGCCCGGTCGCTCACCACCAGGCGGCCTTCCGGCGTGGTGCGGCGGGCGCGCTGGATGTAGCTGCTGATCAGCTGTGCCTCGCTGGCGCGGATGGTGGCCACGCCGGTGGAGGGGCTGACCGCCATGAACAACTGGCGCTCCAGCCGGTCCAGCGCCTCGTCGATCGCGCGGCGCTGCTGGGCGGCGACGGAAGGCCGCAGCAGGAACACGCTGCGGGTATCCGCCAGGGTCGGGTCCACCGCCACATGGTCCAGCAACTGGCAAAGCTGGATGTCGCGGTCCGCCACCAGCACGGAAGGCCCGATGCGGCTGCCTTCCACCGTCACCCGCACGGTGCGGGCCGGCGTGTCGGTGATGAAGCTGACGCTGTCCTGGTCACCCAGTTGGATATCGGCCATTTCGCCGAGGCTGGCGTAGCGGCTGAAGGGCTGGCCGTTGCGGGTGCCCCTGATGATGGCGTTGGTCGCCGAGGGCAGCGGCCGGGCATAGTCCACCAGCTCGCGCCCGGTCATCACCCGGCCGGGCACCTCGAACAGGTAGTTGTTGCGCACCGCGCCATCGGCGCCCACCACGGCGCGCTGACGGCCGACCAGCAGCGTATCGCCTTCCTGCAGGCGCACCTGCGGCAGGCTGCCGTTCAGCAGGAACTGGTACAGGTCCACCGTGGCCACGCTGCGGCCCCCGCGCTGGACGGAGATGTCGCGGTACGAACCGCGCCCGGCATCCACCCCGCCGGCACGCACCAGGAAGTCGATCACGCTATCCGCCGCCGAGCCGCCGAAGCGGCCGGGGGTGCGGACGAAGCCGGTGACGAAGACGCCGATGCGCTGGGTGCTGAGCAGCACCGCATAGACCTGCACCTGGGCGGTGAAGACGCGGCGCACCTCGGCTTCCACCACGCGCTGCAGGTCCCCGGCGCGGGTGCCGGCGACGCGGATCGGGCCGATGCTGGGCAGGAACAGGTTGCCGCCGGGGTCGACGATGCCCAGCGCCTCGGCTTCCACCGCGCCCCAGACGCGGACCGAAACACGGTCCCCGGGCACCACGATGTAGTTCGGGTTGGGCGCGTCGGAAACCGCTGTGGCTTCGCGGGTGAACAGGCTGGCGCCGAACACCGCGGTGGCGCCGGCGGCGCGCTGGCTGTCCCCCAGCGGGCCAACCGCGACCGGCCCGCCCTCGGACTGGGTTTCCTGCCCGAAGCGGGAGATGACGCGGTCCGGCCCCAGCAGCGGCTGCAGGCCGCGCCCGGCGCCGGGCATCGGCACATTGGCCAGCGGGGCGCTGAAGCCCTGGGTGCCCTGCTGGGCCTGCTGCGCCTGCTGGGTGAACTGCTGCAACTGCGCCTGGTTGAACTGCGGCGGGGTCTGCGCCGCGGCCGGCAGGGCGAGCAGCGCGGCCAGCAGGGCGGCGAGAAGACGGTCAGGCCGCATGTTCACGCGTTCCGGCCAGCAGCAGCCAGGCGATGCCGTACATCACCGACAGGCAGATAAACAGGTACAGCACGCTTTGGGCAGCCTTGGGATAGAGGGGGCGCTCGGCCAGGTTGGGTTCGACCAGCCGAAGGATGAAGATCTGCTGGCGCTGGGCGTCCGCCAGGGCGCGTTCCATCGCCGCATTGGAGGAGGCCAGTTGGGTGCGGGCCAGGTCGCGTTCGGTGGAAAGCAGTTCGTACTCGCCCACCTGCTGGGCCACGCCGGTGCCGGCGGCGGCCAGGCGGCGGCGCTCCTCCGTTACCTGCTGGGTCAGCGCCTGCACCCGGTTGCGCAGTTGCACCAGGCGGGAATTGTCGCCGCGGGCGAAGGTCTGCGCCTCGGTCATCTCGGCCCGCGCCTGGATCAACTGGCCTTCCAGCCGGCCGATGGTTTCCACCGTCATGGCGGAGGACCGGCCCGGGTCCAACTGGCGTTCGCGTTCGCGGAAGGCGGTGACGCGTTCCTGGGTGCTGACCACGCGGGCCTCGGCGCGGCTCACTTCCTCCCGCGCCACGCGCAGGCTGTCTTCCTGCACGCGCAGGTTCAGCCGGTTCACCAGGGCTTCGGACAGGCCGAGCAACTCGGCGGTCACATCGCGCGCATCCTCGGGCCGGAAGGCGCGGACCCGCAGCGTGGTGATGCCGGAGGAGGTGTCGTATTCCGGCTGCACCATGGTGTTGTAGTAGTCCAGCAGGCGCTCCGCCGCCGGTTCCGCCCACCACAGCCGGGCCCAGGAATCGGCTTCCGGCCGGCGGAACAGCGCCACCAGGTCCAGCTTCTGCCGCAGCGCCGCCACCGCGTCGTGCGAGCGCAGGTAGTCGCGGATGCCCATGGCATCCTCGGAGCCGGATTTGAAGCCGGCTTGGCTCATCATCTCGCCGATGCTGCCGGACGCAGCCGGCTGCCGCCCGCGCACCAGGAAGCGCGCCTCGGAGGTGTATTGCGGTGCCGCCACCAGGAACAGGTACAGCGCCGCCAGCAGCGTCGGGATGCCGACCGTGCTGAAGAAGCTGTGCTGCTTGGTCAGGCGCCACGCCTTGGCCAGCAGACCGGGCGGCGGCGCCGAGGCGGGGCCCGACCAACCAGCATAGCCCGAGGTGCCGAGCGGCGCCTCAGACGGCGTGGTAAGCGGCGATTGCCTGGTCCAGATCTTCATATCGCGTCAGCCTACCATCCTTCAGCACGGCCCCGGAGGTGCAGAAGGCACGCACCGTTTCCGCCTGGTGGGAAACCAGCAGCATTGTGCTTCGCTCGCGCCGGGCCTCAAGGGCCGCCCGGCAGCGTTCGGCGAAGCGGCTGTCGCCGGCGGCGACAACCTCATCCAACAGGTAGCAATCGAAGTCCACGGCCAGCGACAGGGCCAGGCCCAGTCGCGTCATCATGCCCGAGGAATAGGTTCGTACCGGTTGGCGATAATATTGCCCCAATTCGGCAAAATCTTCCACGAAATCCACCGTCTCGGCGATCGGCTTGTCGTAGATGCGGGCGATGAAGCGGGCATTGTCGGCGCCGGTGATGCTGTAGTGCATGGCCGCGGCATGGCCGAGCGGCCAGGAGATCGACATCCGCCGCAGGATGCGCCCGGCCTCCGGGTGTTCCACACCGGAGATCAGCCGCAGCAGGGTGGACTTGCCGGCGCCGTTGCGGCCGAGGATGCCCACCGCCTCGCCCCGGGCGAATTCCACGTTCACCCCGCGCAGCACCGCCTTGGTGGTGCCGCCGTGCAGCTTGTAGCTCTTATGCACATTCTCCAGCCTGATCATGGCGCTACACCACCAGCCGGCGCCGCGCCACGCGCAGCAGCAGCAGCCCGCCCAGGTTCAGCAGGATGATCCAGGTGACCAGGTAGACGCTATCGAAGGTGGTCGGCACCTGCGTGCCGTACAGCCCGCGGCGGATCATCTCATAGCAATGCACGGTCGGCACCATCAGCGCCTGGCGCTGCATGTCGGTCGGCAGCCAGAACACCATGAAGAAGGAACCGGTGAAGGGCATGGTCACGTAGGTGACCAGGTGGATCACCCGGTCCACCATCTCGGTGTAGATGGCGGCGGCGGCCAGCATCAGCCCGGCGCCGTTGCACAGGCCCAGCATGGCGGCCATGCCGAAGAACACCAGCGCCGGCTCCCGCGGCCACAGCCCCAGCGACATGCCGAAGGCGGCCATGAACACCAGCATGGTGGCCATCACCGCGCCGTATTCCAGCAGGTTGCGCGCCAGCATGATGTCCAGCAGCGTGATCCGCCGATGGTACAGCAGCGACTGGTTGGCCTGGATGGTGGTGGGGGCGCGGTTGATCACCGACCGGAACATGTAGAACGGCACATAGCCGGTGACCCAGAACATCAGCACATGCAGCCCGCCGGGCAGGCCATGGCCGATCACGTGATGCAGCCCGCCGATGGCGCTGCCCAGCATCAGCGGCTCGGCGAACAGCCACAGGTAGCCCAGGTTGTCGCGGCCGAAGCGGGTGGACATCTCCCGCAATATCAAGGCGCCGAGCACCCGCAGTTGAATGCGGAAGGCGCGCGCAAGGTCGTCCGGGCGGGCGACCGCGTCGCTCACGGGCGGGTGGTCCCGCTCCGCAGCAGGGGCCGCGCGGCGGCCCAGCCCTGGTCG
>CANBXZ010000370.1 GCA_947373495.1 Acetobacteraceae bacterium | reverse complement strand
CTGGGGACGGTCGCGACACCGGCCGAGGCCGCAACGCGGCGGCTGGCGTTGGAGCAGGCTGCGCTGCGCCGCCAATTCCTGCCGCCTGGGCGCAGCGGCAAAATCGTTGCGCTGGACGGCTTCGCCATTTTCGCCGACCAGGGGAATTACGCGGCGGGCATCGTCGCGGCACTGGCCGATGGCCACTATGAGGCGCGGGAGCGCGAACTGACGGCGCAGGTCTTGCGGCCGGGGGATCGCGTACTGGAAGCCGGCACCGCCATTGGCATCATTGCCATGGTCGCCGCCGCGGTGGTGGGACCCGAGGCGGTATTGACCTATGAGGCGAATGCGGCGGTCGCGGCCGATGCCCGTGCCAACTTCACCCGGAATGGGCTGGAGGGCATTCAGTCCAAGGTCGGCGTCCTGACCAACCGCGGCCAATGGGCGCGCGACCCGGGCCCGGCCAACTTCGGCATCAGCCGGGACTTCTGGGCCTCACGGCTCGGCGCTGACCTGACCGAGGCGGATATCGTCCAGGTGGTGCCGGTGCCGCGGGTATGCCTGGAGGACGAGCTTGCCCGCCATAGGGCCAACGTGCTGCTGCTGGACATCGAAGGGGGTGAGGCGGCGTTGCTCCAGGCGGCGGATCTGTCCGGCGTCCGCCTGATCATGATGGAAACGCACTACGCCAGGGCAGGCCGCCCCGCGATCGATGCCCTGATGCGCAGCCTCATCCTGCAGGGCTTCGACCTGGACCTTGCCAGGTCCGGCCGTGAACTGGTGGTGTTGGACCGTAGCCAGCCCTGAGACGGAGCCAGCGGAGAGCGTCTATCGTACCCCGCTGAACCCCGGCGCCTTCTTCAGTGCGTCCGTGGTGTCGAAGTCCCGCAGCACCGCGTCGTCGGCCATTTCCACCTCGGCCACGCGGTCGGCGTGCTTGCCGGCCAGGTGGCGGGCGCCGACATCGCCGGTGATGGTCATCATCTCCGCCAGGAACTCGCGGCTCCACAGCATCGGGTTGCCCTGCTTGCCGCGGAAGGTCGGCATCACGATGGCGCGGCCTTCCTCGGGGTCGAAGCTGGCCATCAGCCGGTCGATCATGGCGCCGGTGACCAGCGGCATGTCGCCCAGGCACACCACCACGCCCTCCACATCCGGCGGCAGCGCCGCCAGGCCGGCCTTCAGGCTGGCGGAAAGCCCCTCGGCATAGTCCTCGGCATGGGCGAATTGCAGCGGCCGGCCGGCCAGCGCGGCTTCAACCCGCTCGCGCTCATAGCCGGTCACCACCACGATCGGCCGGGCGCGGCTGGTCAGCACGTTCTCCACCACCCGTGCCACCATGGCCAGGCCGGCGTCGTCCGGCACCAGCAGCTTGTTCAGCGGCGCCATGCGGCGGCTGCGGCCGGCGGCCAGCACCAGCGCGGCGATCTTGCGGGCGCGGCGCGGTGCGGCGCTGGGGGTGGCGGCGCTGGCGGCCTTCTCGCGCGGCAGCGGGCGCACCTCGATCTCCTTCAGCAGCCCGCCCACGCCCATGGCCATGACCTCCTGCGGGCCCACCTTCAGCCCGGCGAAGATCCGCTGCATCACCCAGTCGATGCCGTTCAGCTTGGGCGAGCGGGCGCAGCCCGGCAGCACCAGCGCCGGCGTGTCGTCGATGCGGCCCAGGCAGATCAGGTTGCCCGGGTCCACCGGCATGCCGAAATGCTCGATGACGCCGCCGGCGCGGACAATGCCGGCCGGGCCGACATCGCGCCGGTCCACCACGGCGGAGGCTCCGGCCACCAGCAGCAACTGCGCGCCCTGGCGGCGCAGCCGGGTCAGCGCGTCGCTGACCGGGCCGGTTTCGTGGCGGCAGCGTTCCACCGGCAGCAGCGTGCCGCACAGCGCGTCCACCCGGGCGGCAGTGGCTTCCACCGCGCCTTCCATGACGCTTTCCTTGATCCCCGGCAGCTCGGTGAGCACCAGGCCCACCTTCAGCGGCCGGAACGGGTGCAACTCCAGCGCCGGCGGGCCCTGCTTCACCAGCGCCTCGGCCACTTCCAGCACATGGCCCGGCACGGCGAAGGGGATGATCTTGATGGTGGCGACCATTTCCTTGGCGCTGACCGGCACGTAGGGCGGCAGCGTCGCCACCGTCAGGCCTTCGTCCAGCGCGTTCAGCCGGTCGATCACGCTGGCGCGCACCACCAGCAGCCCGGCGGATTCCGCCACCATGTTCACCCGGCCGGTGGCCGCGCGGGTGCGGGCCATCAGCGGCCCGCCCAGCACGCGGGAAAGCCGGTCCGCGGCCTCGTCCTCCGGCACGTCGCCGGCTTCCAGCGTGGCGGCGATCACCTCCCGCAGGCCGGCGGCCTGGAGGATGGCGATGGCTGCCTCGTCCAGCACGGTGCCCTTCTTCAGCACCTTGTTGCCGTGGTTGGGGCCAAGGCGAAGCGTATGCGCCAGGATGCTGCCGCGGGCTTCGGCCAGCGGCGTGGGGCCAAAGATCATGCGGAAACCGGCGCCCGCTCACGGTTGCCCAGCGCGGCGCCGCGGCGCACGGCGACAACCTCGGCAATGATGGAAAGCCCGATCTCGGCCGCGGTCACCGCCTCGATGTCCAGCCCGACCGGGGATTTGATCCGCGCCAGGGCTTCCGGGCCGTGGCCCAGCTCGGTCAGCCGCGCCACCCGCTTGGCATGGGTGCGCCGGCTGCCCAGGGCACCGATGTAGAAGGCCGCCGACTTCAGCGAAACATCCAGCGCCGGGTCATCCAGCTTGGGGTCGTGGGTCAGCGTCACCACGGCGGTGCGGCTGTCCGGCGCCAGTTGGGCCATGGCGTCGTCGGTCCATTCATGGATCAGGGTGATGCCGGGGAAACGGTCCGCGGTGGCCCAGGCGCGGCGCGGGTCCACCACCGTGACCGCGAAGCCGAGCGGCTGCGCCATGGGCACCAGCGCCTGGGCGATATGCACCGCGCCGACGATGATGAGCCTGAGCGGCGGGTTGTGCGGGTGGACGAACCAGGCGGCGCCTTCCCATTCCACATTCTGCGCCGCGTCATCCGCCAGGGCGGTGCGGGCGGCGTCCACCAGCGGGGCAGGGGCTTCGTCCTGCGGCCACAGCAGTTGCAGGCCATCGGTCAGGCGGGTGACCAGGGCCACCGGCTGCTTGGCGGCGCGCGCCGCCTGCAACCGGGCGAGGATCTCGGCCTTCATGCCAGCTTCTCCACGAAGACCTTCACCTTGCCGCCACAGGCCAGGCCCACTTCCCAGGCCATTTCATCGGAAACGCCGAAGCTGAGCACCTGCGGCGTGCCGCTGGCCATGGTTTGCTGTGCCGCATCCGCCACCGCGCCCTCGATGCAGCCGCCGGAGACACTGCCGGCGAGCCTGCCCGAGGCGCTGATCGCCAGGCGGGAGCCGGCCGGGCGCGGGCTGCTGCCCCAGGTCTGCACCACCGTGGCCAGCGCCACGGTCTCGCCCTGCGCCACCCAACCGGCGGCGGTGGCCAGGATGTCTTCAGAAGTGTCGCTCATGCCGCCATCCTCCGGGTCGCGTTGCGGTCGCTCAGGCTGGCGACCAGGTCGCGCAGGCTGGCGAGATTATGCACCGGGCGGAACTCGTCCACATGGGGCAGCATCGCCCGGATCCCCTGTGATCTGGGCTGGAACCCGTCGAATCGCAACAGCGGGTTCAGCCACACCAGCCGGCGGCAGGATTTCCGCAGTCGTTCGGTGGCTTCCGCCAGCCCGGCGGCGCCCTGGCGGTCCAGGCCATCGGTGATGAGCAGCACCACCGCGCCCTGGCCCAGCACCCGGCGGGACCATTGCTTGTTGAACAGTTCCAGCGATTCGCCGATGCGCGTGCCGCCGGACCAGTCCGGCACGATGTGGCTCACCATCTCGAACGCCACCTCGGCGTCCCGCGAGCGGAGTTGCCGCGTCACGTTGGTCAGGCGGGTGCCGAACAGGAAGGAATGCACCCGGTCGCGGTCGTTGGTGACGGCGTGCAGGAAGTGCAGCAGCACCTGGGCGTAGCGGGACATGCTGCCGGAAATGTCGCACAGCGCCACCAGCGGCGGCGGGCGCGTCACCCGGCGGCGGCGTTCCAGGGAAAGGATCTCGCCGCCCTGGTGCAGGCTGGCGCGGATGGTGGCGCGCAGGTCCACCTTCGGGCCGCTGGGGTCGGCGCGGAAGCGGCGGGTGGGGCGGGCATCCAGCGGCAGCACCAGCTTGCGGATCTCGGCCTTGGCCTGGTTGATCTCGGTGGCGGACATCGCCTCGAAATCCATGGTTTGCAGGCGCTCGCGGTCGCTGACCGTCATGGTCATGTCGACCGGGGGCTTTTCCTCCTCCGGCTTCGGCGGCGGTGGGGGCGCCTTGGGCGGGGTCATCGC
>CANBXZ010000369.1 GCA_947373495.1 Acetobacteraceae bacterium | reverse complement strand
ATCGCCAGCGAGGATGCGCGGCCCCGACCCGATGGCGCCGCGCTGGTCCGGCTGAAACGCGAAAAGCTGCGGCTCAAGGAAGAGATCGAGCGGCTGCGCAAGCCGCACTGAGCATGGCGTAGGGGGCGCGGCGCGGCCTCAGGCCGCGTCGTGCTCGTCGTCCAGCGCCACATGCTCCGACACCAGCGGCCCGCCGGAGGCGATCAGCGCCGCATTCAGGTCGCCCTGGCTGCACAGGCCGAGAATGACCGGGTCCCGCGGCTTGATGTTGGCGCTGTTCCAGTGGGTGCGGTCCCGCACCTTGGCGATGGTTTCCTTGGTGGTGCCGAGCAGCTTGCCCACCGCGATGTCCGACAGCTGCGGATGGTGGCGCAGCACCCAGGCAATGGCGTCCGGCCGGTCGTTGCGCTTGGACACCGGGGTGTACTTGGCCCCCTTGCCGCGCGACTTCGGCACCGGCGAGCCGGTTTCCACGATCTTGAGCCGCAGCGCCGAATTCGCCTCGCAGCGGGCGATCTCCTCCCGCGTCAGCTGGCTGTTCAGCACCGGGTCGTAGCCGATGATGCCCTGCGCGACTTCACCATCGGCAATGGCCTGAACCTCCAGCGGGTGCATGCCGACGAAATCGGCCACCTGCTCGAAGGTCAGGGAGGTCTTCTCAATGAGCCACACGGCGGTGGCCTTGGGCATCAGCGGCTGGGTCATCGTCGAAACCTTATGGCGTCGGGTGGGGGTGGGGCGGGTGGCGCCCGGCAGCCCCCCAACCGGGGCGTTGCGTGGCATATAGAGAGGCAGCCGGGCGGGGTCAAAGCCCGGCGAAGCATTTCCAGGAGGATGCAAGCGAATGTTCGAGGAGGATGCCCCCCGCCCACGCGCCAGCTTTACCCCGCCGGTGCTGGACAGTTGGGGCGTGGATGACCTGCGTGCCTATATAGCAACGTTGCAGGCCGAGATCGACCGGGCCGAGGCCGCCATCCGCTCCCGCGAGGCCCAGCGCAATGCCGCGGACGCCTTTTTCCGCAAGCCGGGCGCATGAGTTTCCCCCTCAATTGCTGGTACGTGGCGGCGTGGAGCCATGAACTGCCGGCCGATGGCCTGTTCGGCCGCACCATCCTGGGCCAGCCGGTGCTGCTGTACCGCACCGCCAGCGGCCAGGCCGTGGCGCTGGAGGACCGCTGCTGCCATCGCGCCGCACCGCTTTCCCGCGGCCGGCGCGAGGGTGACGCGGTGCGCTGCGGCTACCATGGCATGCTGTTTGGCCCCGATGGCGCCTGCCTGGAGGTACCCGGGCAGCAAACCATCCCGCGCGAGGCCCGCCAGCGCGCCTGGCCGGTGGTGGAGCGCAACAATTGGGTCTGGCTCTGGCCCGGCGACCCGGCCGCGGCCGACCCGGGGCTGATCCCCGACAACTGGGCCTGCGCCGACCCGGCCTGGCCCCATGTGCCGGACCAGCAGACCTGGCCGGTGGATTGGCGGCTGATATGCGACAACCTGCTGGACTTTTCCCACCTGTCCTACACCCACGAGAAGACCCTGGGCGGCAGCACCGACATCGCCCATTCCCGGGCCGAGATCGAGCGCCTGGACCGCGGCCTCAGGGTAACCCGGCGGGTGCGGGATGTGCCGCCGGCGCCCTATCATCGCCGCTTCGGCGACCTGCCGGGCAATGTGGACCGCTGGTTCATCTATGAATTCCTGCTGCCCGGCGTGCTGCTGATGCATTCCGGCCTGAAGCCCACCGGCCGGGACTGGGCCGACATGACCGGCGCGCTGCGGCTGGAAAGCTGCCAGGCGCTGACCCCGGAATCGGCCGAGAGCACGCATTACTTCTTCATGCAGGCCGCCGGCTTCGGCCAGGACGACCCGACCCTGCCCGGCGCCATCCATGCCAGCCTGCTGCAGGCCTTCGCCGAGGACCTGGCGATGATCTCGGCGCAGCAGGCCATGCTGAAGCTGGGCGAGACGCCGATGGTCGCGATAGCGGCCGACGCCGCCCTGGCGCAATTCCGCCGGCTGCTGGCCCGGGTTGAGGCAGCCGAGTCGGCCACGCCGTTCAGCCGCTGGGACCAGGGCGGCTAGGGCGTGGATCAGGGGCCGGGCTAGTTCACCGTCAGCCCGGCGCTGGCCGCCACCTGCCGCCAGCGTACCGACTCGGCCACCAGCAATTGCTGGAATGCCGCGCCGGGCAGGAAGGCTGCCTCGGCCCCCTCGGCCGCGAAGAAGCGGCTGAAGGCGGCATCCGCCAACGCGGTGCCGATGGCGGCTTCCAGGGCTTCGCGTACCATGGGCGGGGTGCCGCGCGGGGCCAGGATGCCCCACCAGAATGCCACCTCGAACGGCAGGCCGGCCTCGCGCACCGTGGGCGTCGCCGGGAAATGCGGCGCCCGCACTGGCCCGGTGGTGGCCAGCAGCCGCAACTGCCCGGCCTTCAGCGGCGCCCCCAGCGCCGGCGGGCTGCCGATGATGAGGTCGATTCGCCCTGCCAGCAGGTCCAGCGTCGCCGGGCCCAGGCCGCGATAGGGCACGTGCTCCATCTCCACCCCCGCCACCTGGCCGAGCAGCACGCCGGCGAAGTGGTTGATGGTGCCGGGCCCGGCCGAGCCGAAGCGCAGCGGCCGGGTGCGGGCCAGTGCCATCAGTTCCGCGATGGTGCTGGCTGGCAGGTCGGGCGCGGCGGCCACCACCAGGGCGGCGCTGGCCAGCCGGGCCACCGCCACGAAGCTCTGGGCCGGGTCCGGCGCGCCGGGCTGCGCCGTGGCGGTGGAGATGACCGACAGCGAGGCGACCAGCAGGGTATGGCCATCCGGTGGTTGTGCCGCGACGTATTGCGCACCGATCTGCCCCCCGGCCCCGGCGCGGTTTTCCGCCACGAAGGGCTGGCCGAAGCTGGCCTGCAATTTTTCCGCCAGCGCCCGGGCGATAACGTCGTTGGAACCGCCGGGCGCGAAGGGGATCACCAGGCGCACTGGGCGGTCTGGCCAGCGCGGTTGGGCCAGTGCCGGGCGGGTTGCCGGCCCGGCCGCCAGCGCACCCAGCAGCGCCCGGCGCTTCACGCGCGGGGGCCGAACAGCGCGCGGCAGCGTTCCACCAGCGCCGCCGTGGTGGCGAAGACCTCGGCGCCCGCGGCCTGCAGGCGGCTGGTCTTGCTCTCCAGCGTGCCGGCGCCGCCATAGGTCAGCGCCCCGGCATGGCCCATGGCGACACCTTCCTTCGCCTCGCGCCCGGCCAGCAGGCACAGCACCGGCTTGCCCAGCGGCGTGGCGGCCAGGGCGTCGGCGAACTCCTCCTCCTCGGTGCCGCCAACCTCGCCGATCAGCACCACGGCTTCGGTCGGCCCATGCGCCGCCATCATCGGCAGCAGCTCGGCGAAGCGGGTGCCCTTCACCGCGTCGCCGCCGACGCCGATCCAGGTGGATTGGCCAAGGCCCAGTTGCACCAGCCGATAGCCGACCTCGTAGGACAGCGTGCCGGACTTGGTCAGCAGCGCCACCGGGCCGGGGCGCAGCGCCACATTGGGCAGGAAGCCCAGCTTGGCCTGGCCCGGCACCGCGATGCCCGGGGTGGAGGCACCGATCCAGGTGACGCCCTGGGCCTGCGTCAGCCGGCGCAGGTGCAGCGCGTCGTGCACCGGCACGCCCTCGGCGATGGTGACCACCAGCTGGATGCCAGCGGCCACGGCTTCCTCCACCGCGGCGCGGGTTTCCAAGGGTGGCACCATGCAGATGCTGGCAACGGCACCGGTGGCCCGCACCGCCGCGCCGCTTTCGGCAAACAGCGGAATGCCGTCCAGCGTGCCGCCGGCCTCGCGCAGGCTGGTGCCGGCGACGATGTTGGTGCCGTACTCGCGCATCAACTGGGTGTGGCGCCGGCCCATGCGGCCGCTGGCGCCCTGCACCAGCACCGGGGTGCGGCCGGAGAATTCAATCAACGTCTTCATGCCGCGTACGCCGCCACGCGGGCGATGGCGCCTTCCAGATCCTCGAAGATGGCGATGTCCGGGCGCGCCTCGGCCAGCCAGGCGCGGGCATCCTCGCTGCCATTGCCGACCAGGCGGGCCACCACCGGCACGCCACGCGCCGGCTGTGCCGCCAGGGCCTCGGCCAGCAGCTTGGCGAATTCACGCTGGTCGGTGATGCCGGCGAAGATGTTGACGAACAGCACCTTCAGCGTCGGGTGCTCGGCCAGCCATTCCAGCACGCGGATCAGCCGCGCCGGGCTGCCGCGCAACTGGCCGGTGCGGATGTCGAGGAAGTTGATCGGGTGGGCACCGCGGGCGGTGAGTTCGTCCACCAGCATCATGGAAAGCCCGGCGCCGGTGGTGATGAGGCCAATGCTGCCCTGGGCATCGAGCTCGACGTAGTCA
>CANBXZ010000368.1 GCA_947373495.1 Acetobacteraceae bacterium | reverse complement strand
CCGCCCAGCGCATGGCCGATGCCATGGCTGGCGCCCTTCTCGACACCGCTCTGGGAGCCAACCATGCTCAGCCAGGCGCCGTTCAGGCAGTCCAGGTAGGCGGCCTGGTCGCCCGGGCGGGCCTTTACGCCGCGCAACCCGCGTGAGAGCAGCCGCAGCGCCTGCATCGAGGCACCTTCGCTGAACGGATTGCCGCTGATCGAGCAGATATCCTCAACCGCATGGTCCACGGCGCGGATGCCGGTGGAAAGCCACAGCCATTCCGGCGTGCGGTGGGACAGCGAGGGGTCCAGCACCACCGCGCGGGCCATCATCGCCACGTGGTAGATCGCCTGCTTGTGCCCCTTGGCGATGTCGGTCACGCCGGCGCCGCTGCTGAAATCACCGGCGGAGAGCGTGGTCGGCACGCACACCATCGGCACGGTCGGCGCCACCATCTGCGGGATGAGGCGCTTGCCGTCCACGATGCGTGTCGCCAGCCGGTCGAAATCGGCCTCGGCGCGGATGTCGTTGGCCAGGCCGAGCCGCACCACCTTGCCGGCATCGGTCACGCTGCCGCCGCCCAGTGTCACCACCATGTCCGCCCGCGCATCGCGCGCCGCGTTGGTGGCCGCCACCACGTCGCCGCGCGGGGTGTGGCTGGCCATGCGGTTGTAGCTGGCCACCAGCCGGCCCCCCAGGGCCTTGCCCAGGCGCTCCACCCAGTCGGTCTCGCGGCTGATGGTGCCGCCGACCATCAGGAAGACCCGCTGCGCACCGGCGCGGTCGGCTTCCTGCGTCACGGCCGCGACGAAATCGGCGCCGGAATGCACGCGCTGCATCGGCGGGTAGTTGAACACGGTGGCCATGGGGTGGTCCTTACAGCGGAATGGCGAGCAGCGTGTCGATGCGCGAACTGTCGCACACCACCACGCGTTCCTGCAGTTTCAGGGCACCCGCGGCGTCGCGGGCGAAGATGTCCAGGTAGCGGCCGGTGGCGAACAGGTCGGTGGTGCCGTCGCGCATGATGCGCGCCACCATGAACGGGGTTTCCGCCCGCGCCGTGCCATCCGCCTGCGGCTCCACCAGGGGCAGGCCCAGGATGTGCCGGTAGCCGTGGCGTTCGTAGATGTTGGCCTGGCGCAGGGCGGAGATGCGGTCCTGCAGCATGGCGCGGCTATTGGCCCAGATCAGCCCGGCCTGCAGGCCGCGGCGATGGTTGTCCGCCGTGGTCAGCCGGTAGCGGCCATCGGCCAGGAAGAAGTCGGGCCAGCCTTCCAGCCGGTTGTCGTCGATGCAGCGGGCATAGGCGGCCTGGAAGCCGTGGATCTCGTTCAGCACGCTCAGTACCCCGTCGCCGCGCGATAGGCTTTCCAGAAGCCGCGCACGCTGGCCTCGGTGGCGCGGGTGTCGCTGCTGGCGGCGTCATGCCCACCCATGCGCAGCACCGCCTGCTGGTCGCCGGCCCCGGCGGCGCCGCGCTGCACGAAGCCGCCGACGCAGCCATCCTCCATGGAAACGAAGCCGGCGGCGCCGACCAGGTTGCACTGCTTCAGCCGCATGATGCGCTGTTCCGCCGTGTCCTCGGCGAAGCCCAGATAGGTCCAGTGCAGGTCGGTGCGGTCCACCGCGCGCGGCACCACCTGGCGCACCGCGATGCAGTTCTGGATCTGCTGCAGCACGAAG
This sequence comes from Acetobacteraceae bacterium, assembly GCA_947373495.1. Classification (GTDB taxonomy): domain Bacteria; phylum Pseudomonadota; class Alphaproteobacteria; order Acetobacterales; family Acetobacteraceae; genus CAIMOR01. Next base: position 2,712 of record CANBXZ010000368.1, on the reverse strand, counting down.
GTGGGGAACACACTGAGGATCTGCAGCGTGCAATTGTCGCCGAATTCCTGGAAGCCGTGCAGCAGCGACGGGTCGGCCAGCTTGTAGTCGCTGTCGCTGCGGATTTGCTGCTGGGCGTATTCGCCGCCCGCCGCGCCAGCCTCGATCGCGCTCCAGCTCACATGGTTGCCGCCGCCCTCGCTGACGATCAGCCCGCCCTTCTGCGTCAGCCGATTGACCTCGAAGGTGGTGAAGAACAGATGCAGCAGGCTGGCGTGGTAGCTGTCCCGCACATTCTCGGTGTACAGCTTCCAGTTGTTCGGCAATGCCTGGGTGAAGCGGCCCAGCACTTCCGGCGTGCGGCCGGCCAGCACGCGCTGCACCCGGCCGACGATCTCGGCGCCCAGGTAGTCCTCCAGCGGCGGCGTTGCCTCGCTCAGCGTGCCGAAGACCAGGCCGCACAGCGTCGCCACCCGCAGCTTGCGCGGGCAATGCTCCTCCAGCTTGAAGTCCTTCGGCATGCCGCCCTTGCCGGCGATGCCGTTGCGGAACGCCACGCCCTTCAGGTTGCCGGCCATGTCGTAGCGCCAGGCGTGATAGACGCAGGTGAAGTCCTTGGTGTTGCCGCCATCCTCCAGCGCGATCAGCGCGCCGCGATGCGCGCAGCGATTCTCGAAGGCGTTGATGTTGCCCTCGGCATCGCGCGCCACCACCACCGGCAGCTCGCCCAGTTGGGTGGTGCGGTAGTCGCCGCGGTTGGGGATCTCGGCTTCTAGGCACAGGTAGTGCCAGCAGGCGCCGCGGAAGATGGCTTCCTGTTCGCGCGCCAGGACCTCGGCGCGCTGGAAGACCCAGTAGGGCACCTGGTGGATGGAGCCTTCCGGCCAAACGGTGTCGAGCGGCATCGGGGCCTCCCTCAATCCAGGGTCACTTGGGCGAAGCGGATCACGTTGCTCCAGCGCTCGGCTTCCTCGGCGAAGAAGGCGGCGGTGGCGGCGGGCGGCTGGCCCACGGGCGCGGCGCCCAGTTCGGCATAGCGGGCCACCAGCGCCGGCGCGCGCAGGGCTTCCGCCACCTGGGCGCTGATGCGCGCCGCCAGCGCCGCCGGGGTGCCGGGTGGCGCCGCCAGCGCGAACCAGGCGGCGGAGATGAAGTTGGCCACGCCGGCTTCCGCCGCGGTAGGCACTGCCGGAATAACGCTGGCGCGGGCCTGGTCGGTCACCGCCAATATGCGCAGCCGGTTGCCCTGGTACTGCGGCAGCGCCGCGGTCAGGTTGCCGAACATCAGGTCCACCTGGCCGGCGACCACATCCACCAGCGCCGGCGCCTCGCCCCGATAGGGCACATGGATCAGCCGGGTGCCGGTCAGCGCCTCGAACATCGCCCCCGTGAGGTGGGAGGTGCTGCCATTGCCCTGGCTGGCATAGGTCAGCTCATTCGGCCGGGCGCGGGCTTCCGCCACCAGTTCCGCCACGGTGCGCGCGGCCAGCTTGGGGCCGGCCACCACCAGATTCGGCACCTTGGCCATCACCGTCACCGGCACGAACCTGGTGGGGTCGAACGGCAGTTGCCGGTACAGGAAGCGGTTGATGACCAAGGGGCCGGGCGGGCTGGCGAACAGGGTATGGCCATCCGGTTCCGCCCGCGCCACCGCCTGGGCGCCGATATTGCCGCCGGCACCGGGCAGGTTCTCCACCACCACCGTCTGCTTCCACACCGGGCGCAACTGGTCCAGCAAGGCCCGGGTGAGGATGTCCGCCGCGCCCCCGGCCGGGAAGGGCACCACCACGCGCACCGGCCTTGAGGGGAACTCGGCTTCCTGCGCCCGTGCCAAGGTGGGCAGTAGCGCGGGCGCAGCCAGGGCGCTGAGCAGCAGGTTGCGGCGTGCGACGCGGCGCATGGTTCCTCCCTTGTTCATGGCGCAAATCTGGGCGTGACGCCCGGCAGCGTCAATCAACTGTGCCACGCCAGGCCCGTCAGGCCAGCCCCAGGTCGCGCAGCACCGCGGCGGTGGCGGCCTGGTCCTGCCGCAGGAAGGCCTGGAAGGCGTCGTCGGCCAGGAAGGCGCGGTCCCAGCCGCGTTCCAGCAGCAGCGCCTGCCAGGTGGCCAGGGTGTTCAGCGTGGCCATCAGCGCCGCCAGCCTTTCCCGCACCGCCGGCGCGATGCCGGCCGGGGCGAAGACGCCGCGCCAGTTGCTCAGTGCCACGTCCAGCCCGCATTCGCGCAGCGTCGGCACCTGGGGGTCGGTGCGGCTTTCGCCGGTGGTGGCCAGGGCGCGCAGCCGGCCCGCCTTCACCGGCTCGGCGAACTCGCCCCAGCCGGAAATGCTGGCCGCCACCTGGCTGCCCAGAATGGCCGCCTGCGCCGGGCCACCGCCCGGGAAGGCGACGAAGCTGGCCTCGCGCGCCTGCCGCCCCACCGCGCGCAGCACCAGCCCGAGGATCACATGGTCGATGGAGCCGCCGGCCGCGCCGGCCACCGGCACCGCGCCCGGGTTGGCCCGCAGCGCCTCGGCCAGCTGCTGCATGGTGGCGAAGCGGCTGTCGCGCGGCACCACGATGACGCCGGCTTCCTCGGTCAGCCGGGCCACCGGCACCACATCCGCCAGGGAAACCGGGGTGCGGTTGATCAGCGTGGCGCCCACCATGGTGGCGCCGGCCACCAGCAGGCTGTCGGCCCGCCCGCGCCGGGTGGCGACGAAGCGCGCCAGGCCCAGCGTGCCACCGGCGCCG
>CANBXZ010000367.1 GCA_947373495.1 Acetobacteraceae bacterium | reverse complement strand
CGGTCGGTGCCCCAGAAGCCCGCAACATCGGCGCGTTCGGCGTCCGAAAATCCGAGGTGGCAGGCGAGCATATTGGCCAGCCCGCCCACCTCGCGCCCGCCCATGGCGTTGGGCTGGCCGGTGACGCTGAACGGGCCGCTGCCCGGCAGCCCGATGCGCCCGGTGGCGACATGGCAGTTGATGATGGCATTGGCCTTGTCGGTGCCGGCCGAGGACTGGTTGGTGCCCTGGCTGAACACCGTCACCACCCGCGGCGTGGCGGCGAACCAGGCGCAGAACCGCGCCAGGTCGGCCGCGGCGATGCCCGCCGGCACGGCGCCGGCCGCGGCGGCCAGCGCCGCTTCCAGCCCCGGCGCGCTGGCCAGGGTGTGGCCCTGGGCATGCAGGTGCAGCAGCAGCGCGTCGAACAGCGCCACGTCGTCGCCGGGGGCGATGGCCAAATGCAGGTCGGCGGCGTCGCAACTGGCGGTGCGGCGCGGGTCCACCACCACCACGCGCAGCGCCGGCCGCGCGGCCTTGGCGGCGACCAGGCGCTGGAACAGCACCGGGTGGCACCAGGCCAGGTTGCTGCCCACCAGCACCACCAGGTCGGCCTGCTCCAGGTCCTCATACAGGCCGGGCACCAGGTCCTCGCCAAAGGCGCGCTTGTGGCCGGCCACGGCACTGGCCATGCAGAGGCGGGAGTTGCTGTCGATATTCGCCGTGCCCAGCACCGCCTTGGCGAATTTGTTGGCGGCGAAATAGTCCTCGGTCAGCAACTGGCCGCTGACATACAGCGCCACGTTGTCGGGGCCGCCCTGGGCCAGGGCACGGCGGAAGCCCTCGGCCACCTCGTCCAGCGCCACGTCCCAGCTGGCGCGCTTGCCGTCCACTTCCGGGTGCAGCAGGCGGCCGGGCTGCTCCAGGGTTTCGCCCAGCGCGGTGCCCTTGCTGCACAGCCGGCCCTGGTTGGCCGGGTGCGCCGGGTCGCCGGTCACGCCGCCCTTGGCGTCGATCACAACGCCGCAGCCCACGCCGCAATAGGGGCAGGTGCTGCGGGTCATGCCGCCTGCTCCCCGAAGGAACTGCCCAGCGCCAGCTCGGCGCGGCTCGGCACCGGCTGCTGTTCGGTGATGAGGCGCATGTAGTAGCCGGCATCGGCGGTGTCGCCGTACAGCACCGCGCCCACCAGCCGGCCATCGCGCAGGAACAGCCGGCGATATTCCTCGGCGCCCTCGTCACGCAGGATGATGGCCTCGGCGCGCTCGGCGCTGATCTCCCCGGCCGACCACACCGCGGTGCCGGAAACCTTCAACGCCGCGGCATCCGGTGCCGGCAGCCAGTGCGGTGCTTCCCCGGCCAGCGCGGCGGCGGCCACCTCGGCCTGTTCCAGCGCCGGCTTGACCAGGCCGATGGTGCGGCCCTGGTGTTCGGTGCATTCGCCCACGGCGAAGACCGCCGCGTCGGAGGTGCGCATGGCGTCGTCCACCACCACGCCGCGCCCCACCGCCAGCCCGGCTTCGCGCGCCAGCGCCACATTGGGGCGAATGCCCACCGACATCACCACCAGCGTGGCCGGCAGCAGGCGGCCATCGTCCAGCCGCACGCCCTGCACGTGCTGGCCGCCTTCCAGCGCCACGGTGGCGGCGGGCATGACGAAGCGAATGCCGCGCCGGCCCAGGCGCCGGGTCAACAGGTCGCCGGCCTCGGGGTCCAACTGGCGGTCCATCGGCCAGCCCATGGCGTGCACCACGGTCACCTTCATGCCGCGCGCGGCCAGGCCGGTGGCGGCTTCCAGCCCCAGCAGGCCGCCGCCGATCACCACCGCCTGGCCCTTGTCCTGCGCCAGCCGCAGCATGGTGCGCACGTCGTCCATGTCGCGATAGGCCAGCACGCCCGGCAACTCGGCGCCCGGCAGCGGCAGCCGCACCGCGGAGGAGCCGGTGGCCAGCACCAGGCGGTCGTAGTCCAGCGTCTCGCCCTTGGTGGTCTCCAGGCGGCGCTCCGCCAGGTTGAGCCGCGCCACCGCCACCCCGGCGCGGAAGCCAACGCCCAGTTGCGCCAGTTCGGCCAGCGGATGGGTGATGAGGTCGGCCACCGCCGCTTCCCCGGACAGCAACCGGGAAAGCGCCACGCGGTCGTAGGGCAGCGCCAGTTCGGCGCCCAGCAGCGTCACCACCGCCCCCGGCACCCGCTGCGCCACGCGCACCGCGCAGCGCGTGCCGGCAGGGCCGGCGCCCACGACCACGACCCGCATCTCAGGCCGCCTTCAGCGCCGGGTTGGCGTGGCGGGAATGCAGGAACTCCAGCACCGCGGTGCGGGCGGACAGGAAGCGCGGGTCGGCCGCCAGCTTCAGCCGGTCGCGCGGCCGCTCGATCGCCACGTCCAGCACCTCGCCCACCGTGGCGTTGGGGCCGTTGGTCAGCATCACGATACGGTCGGACAGCAGCACCGCCTCGTCCACGTCATGGGTGATCATGATGACGGTGGTCTTCAGCCGGGCATGGATCTCCATCACCTGGTCCTGCAGGTGGGCGCGGGTCAGCGCATCCAGCGCGCCGAAGGGTTCGTCCAGCAGCAGCACCTTCGGCTTCATCGCCAGCGCACGGGCAATGCCGATGCGCTGCTTCATGCCGCCACTGATCTCGTTCGGCCGCTTGTCCTTGGCCGCGGTCATGTGGACCAGCGCCAGGTTCTCCAGCACCCATTCGTGGCGCTGCTTGCGGTTCATCTCCCGGCTCAGGGTCTGGTCCACCGCCAGTTGGATATTCTCGTAGCAGGTCAGCCAGGGCAGCAGGCTGTGGTTCTGGAACACCACGGCGCGGTCGGGGCCGGGGCCGCTGATCTCGCGGCCTTCCAGCAGCACGCCGCCGGCGGTGGCGGGCAGCAGCCCGGCCACCACGTTCAGCAGCGTGGACTTGCCGCAGCCGCTATGGCCGATGACCGCGATGTATTCGCCGCGCTCGATCTTCAGGTCCACGTCGCGCAGCACCGGCAGCGGCGACTTCGGGAAGGCAATGGACAGCTTGGTGATGTCGAGGAAGGGGGGCATGTGCGGTTCTCCTCAGCTCGCCTGGGTGCCACGGGTGGCGATGCGACCGGCCAGGGCCACGCACTTGTCCAGCATGAAGCCGACCAGGCCGACATAGGTCAGCGCCACGATGATGTCGGACAGGTTGGAGCTGTTCCACGCGTCCCAGATGAAGAAGCCGATGCCGACGCCACCGATCAGCATCTCGGCCGCGATGATCGCCAGCCAGGACAGGCCGATGCCGATCTTCAGCCCGGTGAAGATGTAGGGCGCCGCCGCCGGCAGCACGATCTTCCAGAAGAACTTCGGCCCGCGCAGGCGAATGACCGCCGCCACGTTGCGGTAGTCCTGCGGCACGTTCAGCACGCCGACCGCGGTGTTGATGATGACCGGCCAGATCGCGGTGATGAAGATGACGAAGATGGCGCTGGGCTGGGCTTCGCGGAAGGCGGCCAGCGACAGCGGCAGCCAGGCCAGCGGCGGCACGGTACGCAGCACCTGGAAGATCGGGTCCAGCCCGCGCATGGCGAAGGGCGAGGTGCCGATCAGCAGCCCCAGCGCCACGCCGACCACGGCGGAAAGCGAGAAGCCCAGCGCCACGCGCTGCAGGCTGGCCAGCAGGTGCCAGAACAGCCCCTTGTCCAGCCCGCCGCGGTCGAAGAACGGGTCCACGATCAGGTCCCGCGCGTCCACCCACACCTTGGAGGGCGGCGGCAGCGTGGCGCCCGGGCCGCTGGCCAGGTATTCCCAGGTCAGGCCCAGCAGCGCCAGCACCACCAGCGGCGGCACCACCTGGGCGATGACCGGCACCAGCCGCGAAGGCTGCGGCAGCGCCGCCAGCAAGGGCCGGGACACCACGGCGGGGGCCGCCGCCGGCTTGGTTGAAACCGCGTTCATCTCAGGCCCCCGCGATTTTCTTGATGGCCAGGGAAGCGAGGTAGGCCGCCGGGTTGGCCGGGTCGAACACCTTGCCGTCGAAGAAGGTCTCCGGCCCACGGCTGGTGCCGGTGGGCGTGTCGCTGGCCTTCACCCCGGCGCGTTCGGCGGCGGCGCGCCAGATGGCTTCCTTGTTCACCTCGCCGATCAGCTTCGCCGTGTCGGTTTCCGGCGGCAGCACGCCCCAGCGGATGTCCTCGGTCAGGAACCACAGCTCATGCGAGCGGAACGGGTAGCTGGCGTGGTCGCGGAAATACTTCATCAGCAGCGGGCTGTTCTCGACCTTGCGGCCGTCGCCGTAGTCGATGTTGCCCATGGCGCGGGGCAGGATGTCCGCCACCGGCACGTTGAACCAGGCGCGACGGCCGAGAATGGTGCACATCTCCGCCTTGTTCGCCGCCTGGTCGCACCAGACCTGCGCCTCGATCACGGCCGCGGTGATGGCTTC
>CANBXZ010000366.1 GCA_947373495.1 Acetobacteraceae bacterium | reverse complement strand
CGTCGCCATCGAAGTCCACCGCCCAGCGATTCCAGCTCGAAGGCATGAACTGCGGCAGGCCCATGGCGCCGGCATAACTTCCGCGCGCGGCAAAGGGGTCGGTGCCGGCGCGGCTGGACAGGCCCAGGAAGTTCTCCAGCTCGCCGCGGAAGAAGTCGGCACGCTCCTGCGCGCGCGGGTGCGCGGCGGGGAAGTCGAAGGCGAGGGTGGTGAGGGCGTCCATCACCTTCACATTGCCCATCTGCTGGCCGTAGATGCTTTCCACGCCGATGATGCCGACGATGATTTCCGCCGGCACGCCATAGCTGGCCTCGGCGCGCTTCAGCGCCTCGGCATGTTCGCGCCAGAAGCGCACACCGGCGCGGATGCGGATGGGCTCGACGAAGCGGCTGCGGTACACCCGCCAGTTCTTGGCGGTGCCGGTGGGCGCGGGCAGCATCAGGCGGCGGATGCTCGGCAGGTAGGTGGCCTGGCCGATGGCGCGGCGCACCCAGGCCCGGTCCAGCCCGCGGCGGGCCGCCAGGTCATCGGCAAAACGCATAGCGTCGGCCCGGCTGGCGTAGGGGCCGGCCATGGTGCCGCCGCCGCCCAGGGAGGGCAAGGCAGGCGCCGCGGCCGGGCCTGCCACCGGGGTCGGCACCGGTGCGGCAGGTGGTGCTGCGGGCGCGTCTGCCACCGGGGCCGGGGGGGCGGGCAGCGGTGCAGCGGGTGCTGCGGCAATGGGAGCCGGCGCCGGGGCCGGGATGGGTGCCGGGGCTGGTGCGGGTTGCGTCACCGGTGTGCTGCCGCAGCCGGCCAGGACCAGCCAGGACATCAGCAGCGCAGTGCGCAGCGGCGTCAGGACGGGCGGGCGGGGGCTCAGGGGATAGGAGGCGGGCATGGCGGGCAAGGAAAAGAGGCAGCGGGGCAAGGAGGGTGTTCAGGCGGGCTGGGTGGCCCGGGCGTCCGTGGTTTCGGGCGCCGGCCAGGGCAATTGGCTGAATTCTCGCCGCAGCATGGCCAGCGCCTGCTGCCGGCTGGCGGCGCCGGCCGGGGCATAACGCTGCGCTTCCATGCGCAGCAGCCAGTCGTGCACCGGCATGCCGGCGGAGCCACAGCGGGCCACGACCCGGGCGGCGAGGGTGCGCGGCGGCACGGCATCGCCAGTCTCCAGGCCGAGGACAGCCAGGCGCCGCCGTGCGCGGCCGAGCAGGCGCAACCAGGGGTCGCGGGTACGCTGCAAATAGAGGTTCCAGCCCAGCGCACCGAACAGTGCGCCCACGGCCAGCACCACCAGCACCTGGGCGGCGGACTGCCAGTCCGGCGCCTCGAAGCCCAGGCGCTTGAGCAGGTCGGTCTGCTCGCCCTGGGTGTAGTTCAACACCCACTGGTTCCAGCCGCTGTTGATGGCCTCCCAGGTGGCGCGGATGCGTTCGCCGAAACTGCTGCCGACGACGGTGGTGAAAGCCGCGGCGAAGGCGTTCTGTCGCGGCTGCAGACGCTGCGTCTGGCCGATGCGGCCGGGCGCGACAGCGCCGGTGGGGTCCACCCGCACCCAGCCGCGGCCGGCCTCCCAGACTTCGGCCCAGGCATGGGCGTCGCTCTGGCGCACGGTCCACAGGCCGTCGACCGGGTTGCGGTCACCGCCCTGGTAGCCGGTGACGATGCGGGCCGGCACGTCCATGGCGCGCATCAGGATGACAAAGGCCGAGGCGATGTGCTCGCAGAAGCCCTGCTTGCGGTCGAACCAGAACTCGTCGGCCGTGTCGCGGCCGTAGAGGCCGGGCTCCAGCGTGTATTCATAGCCGCCGGTGCGCAGCCGTTCCAGCACGGCCCTGACCAGCGCCGGTGTGCCGCCGCCCGCATAGCGCGGGTCGGCGCGCAGCTGGTCAGCCAGCGCATGGGTGCGCGGGTCGAAGCCGGGCGGCAGCGCGGTAAACGCGCGCAGCCGCGGCGTGGCCTGCAGCGGCCCGTCCTGGAAGTCGGGGTAGGCGGCGGCGCGGTAACGCGCCAGCTGCGTCAGTGGGCGCGGCGCGAACCACTGCAGGTCGGGGCCCAGGGTGGCGGGGGTGCCCTGCGGCGGCTCCTGGGCCGCGTCCATCAGCAGCAGCCAGGGCTGGCCGCTGGCTTCGAGTGTGGCCTCGTAGTGCACCGGCGTGCCGGACACTCGCAGTTCGGCCGGAGGCTGAAAGCGTGGCAGGTATTCGCCGGAGACCCGGTCCGACAGCGGCCGCCACTGGCGGCCATCGAAGGTGGCCAGTACCGGCCCGCGGAAATACAGCTCCGCCTGTGCCGGCGGCGTGCCCTGCGGGTTGTCGAGAAAGCGGATGCGCATGGCCACCGATTCGTCCAGCGCCAGCGCGGCCACGCTGCCGGGCTGCATGTCCTGCGACAGGCCGCTGCGCGCGGCCGGCGTGCCGCCGGGCGTGCCCCACAGCGGCGCCATGCGCGGGAACAGCAGGAACAGTGTCGCCATGACCGGCGCGCCGAACACAATCAGCCGCAGCGCCACCCGGCCCGACTCGGCCAGCGAGGGCCGGCCCACCGTCATGTGCGCCTGCACCAGTGCCGTCAGCAGCCCGGCCAGCGCCACCACCATGGCGACCGCCACCAGCAGCGACTGCGAGAACAGGAAGTTGGTCAGCATGGCGAAGAAGCCGAGGAAGAACACCACCATGGCGTCGCGCCGGGCGCGCAGCTCCAGCGTCTTGAGCGACAGCAGCATGGTCACCAGGGTCACGCCGGCCTCGCGCCCGGCGATGGTCCGGAAGCTGACGAGGGTGCCGGCCACCACGCAGCCCAGCAACAGCAGCAGCCACCAGCGGCCGGGCAGGGGGGACGAAGTCCAGGCCAGCCGGGCACGCCACAGCAGCATCAACCCGGCCAGGGTGCTGGCCCATACCGGCAGGTTGGCGGCCTGCGGGGCGATGGCGCAGGCCACCGCGGCCAGCAGGAACAGGGTGTCGCGGCTGTCGCGCGGCAATGAGGTCCAGCGGTCGGTCAGCATAGGGCCAGGGCCTCCAGGCAGCGGTGCTGGTGGGCGGCGCCGCGGTCCGGCGGCAGCGTGGTTCCGGGCAGGCGCAGGCCGTATTCCAGTCCGGCACGCTCGGCCATCAGGACCCAGGCGCACAGGCGCGACAGGCGTTGTTCCAGCCCCGGGACGCCCGTTTGCGCCAGGTCCAGCCACAGGTCTTGCTGGCGTGCCTGGTGGGTGTCGCGGCTGACCAGTTCGTCGCTGCCGGCGGCAATGGCACGGGCGGCTTTTTTCCACACCACCAGGCGCATAGGGTCGCCGCGCTGGTAGACACGCACGCCATCCACCTCGCCCGGCCCGGAGGAGGGGGCGCCGGACTGGATGCTGCCGGCGCGCGGCTGGCCCGGCGGCAGCGGCGGCGGATGCGCCTCGGGCTGCGGGTAGACCAGCAGCGGCGTGGCGGTGCGCCAGAGGGTCCACACCCGGAAGGTGCCCAGGGGGAAGCGTGTCTGCACCCGCAGCGGCGGCAGCAGATGCAGGCCGCGGCCGGGCGGCAGCCAGGTGATGCGCACCAGGGACTGGCCGCCGGCGGGCACGTCGGCCCAGGCGGCGGGCTCGCTGCCCTGCACCCCGGCGCCTATGGCATAGCGCGGGCTGGAGTTGTCGCTGCCCAGTTGCAGATCGAGCGGGGCGGCACTGCCGGCGAAGCAGGCCGCCGGCGGCAGCAGGTGCAGCGCCAGGCCGCGCAGGTTGCCGTGGCCCACATGCATGCTGCCCAGCGCGCTGCCGGCCAGCAGGAAGGTGAGCAGGTAGCCCAGGTTGAGCTGGAAGTTGATGGAAGCCACCAGCAGCACCAGCAGCACCAGGGCCAGCATCCAGCCGGCCTGCGAAGGCACGATGTAGACGTTGCGCTGCGTCAGCACCTGCGTATCGGTACGCGGCAGGCGCGAGGCGATCCAGTTCGCGACGCGATCCGACGGGTCCGGCTTGCGGCGCAGGAACGGGATGGAAAGGGCCATGGCCGGGTTGCCGGTGGGCGGGGTCAGGGCAGCGGTACCGCCTCGGCCATGGCGCGCACCTGTTCGGCGGCGCCACGGCCGGACTGGCCGACCGGCACCAGTCGGTGGGCGATGCACTGCGGCAGCACCACCTGCACATCGTCGGGCGCCACGTAGTCGCGGCCGGCCAGCAGCGCCTGCGCCTTGGCGGCGCGCACCAGCGCCAGCCCGGCGCGCGGCGACAGGCCTTGCACGAACCACTGGCCGGAGCGGGTGGCGGCGATCAGCGCCTGCACGTAGTCCAGCAGCGATTCGGATGCATGCACCGCCAGCACCTCCTGCTGGATGGCCAGCAGTTCCTCGGTGGACAGCAGCGGCAGCAGGTGGTCGAGCATCTCGCGCCGGTCGTTGCCGGCCAGCAGCAGGCGTTCGGCCGCCCGGTCGGGGTAGCCC
>CANBXZ010000365.1 GCA_947373495.1 Acetobacteraceae bacterium | reverse complement strand
CCAGATGGCCAAGGCCCGCGGCTGGCAGCAGTTGGATATGGGCTGGATGCTGGAGGACAACCACCGCGTGCTGGCCTTCACCGGCCGCATGGGGGCGCCCGAAAGCGGCCGCTGGGGCATCTGGGGCGGGACGCTGCCCGGGGATACGGCCAGGGCGGCACCCCGGCGGACCGCTTCAGGGTCGTAATATGTATCCGTGATGCCGGCGCAGGTTGACGCGCCCCTGGCTGGCTGGCATCGCGCCCCGGTGCTGCCGCCCGCCCCGTCCCGCCGGTTCCTGTTCCTGCAAGGCCCGACCTGTGCCTTCTTCCCGGCAACGGCGGCCGGGCTGCGGGCACTGGGCCACAGTTGCTTCCGCATCAACCTGTGCCTGGGAGACAAGCTGTTCTGGCGCGGCCCCGGCGCCACCGACTATCGCGGCAAGGCGCGCGACTGGCCGGGCTTCATCGCCGGCTTCCTCGACCGCGAGGCGATCACCGACCTGGTGCTGCTGGGCGAACAGCGGCTGTACCATCGCCAGGCCATCGCCGCCGCCAAGGCGCGCGGGGTGCAGGTGGTGGTGACGGACTACGGCTATATCCGGCCCGACTGGCTGATCCTGGAACGCGAGGGCCTGGGCGCCGCCAGCCTGTTCCCGCGCGACCCGGCGGTGATCCTGGCCCAGGCGGCCAGCCTGCCACCGATCGACTTCGCCCAGCACTATGCCGACAGCTTCCCAGCCCAGGCGGCGGGGGATGTGGCCTATCACCTGGCCAACCTGCTGCCCTGGCCCTTCCCGCATTATCGCCGCTTCACCCTGCACCACCCGGTGGTGAACTACCTCGGCACCGGCTGGCAGCTCATCACCCGGGCGGCGCAGACGCGTGCCGCGGCGGCGCTGCTCGGCCGGTTGCGTGGCCAGGAACTGTACCTCTACGCCATGCAGATGGAGACCGACTTCTCGCTGCGGGCCTATTCCCGCTTCGCCGACAATGACGAGGCCCTGGCCGCCGCCATCGCCAGCTTCGCCCGGGGCGCGGCCCCCGGGGCGCACCTGGTGGTGAAGGTGCACCCGCTGGACCCCGGGCTGAAGCAATGGCCGCAGCGGGTGGCGCGCATCGCCGCCGGGCTGGGCATGGCCGGCCGGGTGCATTTCCTCGGCGGCGCCCTGCACATGGATGCGGTGATCGACGCCTGCCGCGGCGTGGTGACGGTGAACAGCACCCTGGCCTTCCGCGCCCTGCAGAAGGGCCGCCCGGTGCTGGCGCTGGGCGAGGCGATCTACAACCTGCCCGGCCTGGCCTGGCAGGGTGAGGCCGATGGCTTCTGGCAAGGCAGCACCGTACCGGACCCGGCATTGGTAGCGGCCTTCATCCAGGGCGTGGCGGCTTGCCTGCAGGTGCGCGGCACCGGCTTCCGCCGCCCCGGGCTGGACGCCGCCATCCGCAACACGGTGCGGCGGCTGCACCTGGGGGCGCTGAACGTGCCGCTGGCCGAGGTGCTGGCATAGCATCAGGCGCGGCCCCCGGCCTGCGGGCCGCGCCGCCGCATGGCGGCCGCGGCTCATGCCGCGAAGCCAAGCCCCGCGCAGGCGCCCGCCCGACGATTGAGGGCGCCCGAAGGGGCCTCCTTCGTGCGTTCGGTATCAGTCCCCCGGCTGTACCCGGTAGCGGCTCAGCCGGGCCAGCCGGTCGCCCAGCGCCGGCGGCAGCAGCGCCAGGCCGCGCAGCGCCAGGCCCAGCCACCAGGGCACCACCACCCGGCCCCGGCCGCGCGCCACGGCGCGCAGGATGCGCCTGGCCATGGCCTCGGCACTGCGGCCACCCGGGCGCGCACCGCCCTGCACCCGGGCGCTCATCGCGCTGGTGAAGAAGCCGGGCGCCGCCACGGTTACCCGCAGCCCGGCCGGGGCGTGGGCGGCCCGCAGCGCCTCGCCATAGGCCCATAGCCCGGCCTTGCTGGCGGCGTAGCCCGGCGCGTCCGGCAAGCCCCGAAACGCCATGACGGAACTGACCAACAGCACCTGCCCGGCGCCGCGCGCCAGCATGGCCGGCAGCAGCGGCTCCACCAGGTTCATCGCGCCTTCCAGGTTCACCCGCACCTGGCGCAGCGCCTGGGCATGGCCCTCCGGCTGGCCATCCGGCCCGGTGCCGGCGGAGGTGCCGGCATTGGCGATGGCCAGCGTCACCGGCAGCGCCGCATCCCAGGCGCGCAGTTGCGCCGCCATGGCCGCGGCCTCGGTCACCTCCAGCGCGGCCAGGTGGGTGGTGGCGCCGCGCGCCCGGCAGGCAGCGGCCACCGCGGCCAGGGCGGCGGCGTCCCGCGCCAGCAGGTGCAGGGTCACCCCCGGCGCGGCCAGCGCCAGCGCCATGGCGGCGCCCAGGCCGCGCGAAGCACCGGTGATGACGACGGAGGCGCTCATCGCCGCGCCCAGGCCAGGGTCCAGCGGCCGGAAGCCCAGGCCGCCGTGTGGCGCAGCCAGGCCGGCAGCCGGGGCGGCGGGGGCGGGGCCATGCCGGCCAGCCGGTCCAGCAGCACCTCCGGCGGGCACGGCAGGCCGCTCACCGGGTCCCAGTAGCGCGGGTAGAGCAGCAGCGCCCCGGCCACCAACTCCTCCAGCGTCAGCCGGCGCTGGCGGCGCGGCAGCGGGGCGCGATCCTCGGTCAGGCCCCAGCCGGCATAGAAGGGCTGGCCCCAGCACACCACGCGGCAGCCCCGCAGCAGGGCCTCGAACCCGGCCAGCGAGGACATCACCTGCACCTCCGCCACCTGGGGGTACAGCGCCGCGATCGGGGTATGGGCGGCGACCTGGTCGGCCAGCACCGCCAGGGCTTCCGGCCGCACCGCGCCCAGGCGGATGCCGGCCTCCACATCCGGATGCGGCTTGTACACCAGGAAAGCCTCGGGATTCTCCCGCCGGGCGGCGCGCAACAGGTCCAGGTTGGTGCGGATGCTGCCGCCGCCGCGCCGGAGGGAGGCGTCGTCCTCGACCTGGCCGCATACCAGCACCAGCTTGCGGCCAGGCGGCGGGGCGAGCCGGGGGGCGGGGCCGGCCAGATTGTACTTGGTCACCCCCTCGGCCAGCAGCCGCGCCCGCAGCCTGGCGGCGCGGGCCAGCAGGGCGGGCGGGAAGCTGGCCTCGGCCAGCAGGGTTTCCAGGCTGCTCGGGGTGCTGGGGTCGAAGTGGCTGCCGCCCTGGTCCAGCACCAGGGACTGCGCCGGGGCCAGCAGCACGCCCAGGCCGGCGGAGCGGATGAAGCCGTCCTCCACCTGCACCAGCGCCACGCCGGCGGCCGCGGCCCGGGCCGGCAGCCCGGCCGGCATGGCGGCGGCCCAGACCGCCACCGCGCCTTGGCCCCGCGTCCCTTGGCCTTGCGCGGCATGGCGCAGCGCGGCGGAAGCGCGCCAGAACATCCGTGGCGGGCCGGCACCGCCAGCCAGCCGGTCGCGCATGCGGTGGCGCTTGAACACCTCCATGCCGGTGGCGGCCAGGATGCGGCGGTTGGCGGCCTCGGCGGCGTTCCATTCGGCCAGTTGGGCCAGCGCCTCGGCGGCGCTCCAGGGCAAGCCGGTGAAGGGGTTGGCGAAGCGGCTGGCGGCCAGCAGCCGGGCCAGCGCCTCGGCCGGCGGCAGCGGGGTGGCGGCCAGCAGCGCCGCCAGCGCCGGCAGGCCGGGCAGCAACGCCAGCAGGGCGGGCAGATCCTCGCGGCTGGCGGCCGGGCAGGCCAGCGCCTCGGCCACCGGGTCCCCCGGCGGGCCGGGCGGGCTGGCCAGCACCAGGCCGAGCGGCGCCCAGCGGAGGCCGAAGCGGGGCGCGGCCCAGGGGCCCTCGGCCAGCGACAGCACCGGGCGCGGGCCGGCCGGGCGGTGATTCACCCCGGCCAGCCAGGCCCCGGGGGCACTGCGTGCCGCGCGCCGGGCCGGCAGCAGCCGCCATTCCGGCAGGAAGGCAGCCAGGTGCGGCACCGCCCGGGCCAACGCCGGCGGCACCGCCAGCACCGCGGCCGGCGGGCCGGGCGCAGCGGGTTCCTTCGCGGCCATGAAGCTTCCCTTCAGCACTGCCGGGTTATGCCCTGTGGGCGGCGGGGTGCCATCCGAAAGTTGCTTGCCGATGCCGGGCTTTTTGCTAGACCAACACGACCAGCGCCTGGAACCATGCATGCCGATATCTTTCCGCGCGCCTTCGCCCGGCAACCGACTGCGCCAGGGCGTGGCCTGCCTGGCGGCCGTGCTGCTGGCCGGTTGCGCCGGCATGCCGGGCCTGCCCGGCGGCGAACCGGCCGAGGCGCCCCGCGCCACCATGGCCACGCCGATGCCCGCCGCCCCGGCCGACCCGCTGGCCAGCTTCGTCGCCAGCGCCCGCCCCGGCGCGGTGGCCGAGGTTGCCGGACATGGCCAGGCCCGGCTGTCCCGCGCCTATACCGCCGCCAGCGGCCGCGAATGCCGCGAGG
>CANBXZ010000364.1 GCA_947373495.1 Acetobacteraceae bacterium | reverse complement strand
GGCCAGGCTCCAACGCCAATTCGGCCCCGTGCCAACCGCCTGCCGGTCGCCCGCTCACGGCCACGCCGACGCCTCATCGACAGACCCTGCATCGGCCCTGCGGTGCGCCCCCGCCAGGGGGCCAAGACGTTCAAATGATTGGCGAAAATAAGGCCCGCGAACAACCGCCGCGCGGCATCGCCCGACGGGTTGCCCTTCCGGCGCGCCGGTGCGACAAAGTGCGCTTTATAGATGATTTCGTTCAACTGAGCCGAAAACAGCCCGGCGTTTAGAGGTACCAGCATGTCAGATCTCGAGATCGTTTGGACCAAGGTTGATGAGGCTCCGGCCTTGGCGACCTACTCCCTGCTGCCGCTCGTCCAGGCCTTCGTCGGCACGGCCGGCGTGAAGATGACGCTGAAGGACATCTCGCTGACCGGCCGCATCCTGGCGAACTTCCCCGAGAACCTGACGCCGGAGCAGCGCATCAGCGACCAGCTCGCCGAACTCGGCCAGCTGGCGATGAAGCCCGAGGCGAACATCATCAAGCTGCCCAACATCTCCGCCTCGGTCCCGCAGCTCAAGGCCGCGATCAAGGAACTGAAGAGCAAGGGCTACAATGTGCCGGACTATCCGGACAGCGACGCGACGCCGGCCGACAAGGAAATTCGCGCCCGCTACGGCAAGGTGCTCGGCAGCGCCGTGAACCCCGTGCTGCGCGAGGGCAATTCCGACCGCCGCGCCGCCGGTGCGGTGAAGCAGTACGCGCGCAACAACCCGCACAAGATGGGCGTCTGGAGCCCCGATTCCAAATCCCATGTCGCGTTCATGACGGATGGCGACTTCTACGGGACCGAAGTCGCCACCACCATCGCCGCGGCCACCAATGCCCGCATCGAGCTGGCCGCCGCCGACGGCACCGTCACGGTGCTGAAGGCGAAGACGGCGCTGAAGGCCGGCGAGATCATCGACGCCTCGACCATGAGCCGCAACAAGCTGCGCGCCTTCTATGCCGCGCAGATCGCGGAGGCCAAGAAGCAGGGGGTGCTGTTCTCCCTGCACCTCAAGGCGACCATGATGAAGATCTCCGATCCCATCCTGTTCGGCCATTGCGTGTCGGTGTTCTTCGCCGACGTGTTCGAGAAGCATGCCGAGACGCTGGCCCGCATCGGCGTGGACCCGGACAACGGCATGGGCGACCTGCTGACGCGGATCGAGAAGCTGCCCGAGGCCGAGAAGGCGGCGATCAAGGCCGATATCGCGGCCACCTACGCCGCCGGCCCGGAACTGGCGATGGTGAACTCCGACAAGGGCATCACCAACCTGCACGTGTCGAGCGACACCATCATCGACGCCTCGATGCCGGCGATGATCCGTGAAGCCGGCCACATGTGGGGCCCCGACGGCAAGCTGCACGACACCAAGGCGGTGATCCCGGACCGCTGCTACGCCACCCTGTTCCAGGTGGTGATCGACGACTGCAAGAAGCACGGTGCCTTCGACCCCAAGACCATGGGCACGGTGCCCAATGTCGGGCTGATGGCGCAGCAGGCCGAGGAATACGGCTCGCACGACAAGACCTTCGAGCTGGCGTCGGCCGGCACGGTGCGCGTGGTGGCCGATGACGGCACGGTGCTGCTGGAACGCCCGGTGGAAGCCGGCGACGTCTTCCGCATGTGCCAGGTGAAGGACGCGCCGATCCGCAACTGGGTCGAACTCGGCGTGCGCCGCGCGCGGCTGACGAACACCCCGGCGGTGTTCTGGCTGGACGCCAACCGCGCCCATGACGCGCAGCTCATCGCCAAGGTCCAGACCTATCTGAAGGACCAGGACACCACCGGGCTGGATATCCGCATCATGGCGCCGGTCGAGGCAACGCAGTTCACGCTGGACCGCATCCGTGCCGGGCTGGACACCATCTCCGTCACCGGCAACGTGCTGCGGGACTACCTGACCGACCTGTTCCCGATCATGGAACTCGGCACCTCGGCCAAGATGCTGTCGATCGTGCCGCTGATGGCGGGCGGCGGCCTGTTCGAGACCGGCGCCGGCGGTTCGGCCCCCAAGCACGTCGAGCAGTTCCAGGACGAGGGTTACCTGCGCTGGGATTCGCTGGGTGAGTTCCTCGCCCTGTGTGCGTCGCTTGAGCACCTGGCGCAGACCACCAAGAACGAGGACGTGCAGGTCCTGGCCGACACGCTGAACGAGGCGAACGGCAAGATCCTGGAATACAACCGCTCTCCGGCCCGCAAGGTCGGTGAGATCGACAACCGCGGCAGCCATTTCTACCTCGCGCTGTATTGGGCGCAGGCGCTGGCGGCGCGGGACAACAGCTCGGGCCTGGCGGCGCGCTTCAAGCCGCTGGCCGACGCGCTGGCCGCCAACGAGGCCAAGATCGAGGCCGAATTGATCGCCGCGCAGGGCAAGGCGATGGACACCGGCGGCTACTACCTGCCCGATACCGCCAAGACCACGGCGGCGATGCGGCCGAGCGCCACGCTGAACGCCGCGCTCGACGCGCTCTGAAGCGGCGTTGACTGAAACCGCCCCGGGTGACCGGGGCGGTTTTTTGTTGGGCGCTGGCCTGGCCCGGCCTCGTCTCCCCCGGGCGCAGGCCGGGGTCCTCCAGCCGCCGCGGAACGCTGCCCGATGACGCCCCCAGCCGCCCGCCCCCCAGCCGCCCGCCCCCCCGTTGCCCATCCCCCAGGTGCCCGTCCCCCGGCGCCCGAGCCCTTGGGCCAGGCCGTGCTGCTGCTGGCCAGCCCGGCGCTGCCTTTCCTGGCGTGGCACATCGCGGAAGCGGCGCGGCATGGGCTGGCGCGCATCACCCTGCTGGCCAGCCCCGAGGCGCTGCCCCTGGTGCAGCACCATGCCGGCCAAACCCGGCATGGCGCGACGCTGGAGGTGGTGGCGCTGCCCGGGCGGCTCGGCACCGCCGCGGCGCTGCGCCATGCCGCCGCCGTGCTGGAGCAACGCTTCCTGCTGCTGCACGGCGACAGCCTGTTCAGCCTGAACCTGCTGGACCTGCCGCTGCATGCCGGGAACGCCCTGGCCACGCTGGCGCTGCGCCGCGCCCCCACCGGCCCCGGCGCTGGCCCTGGCCCCGGTGCTGCCCCCTGGACTGCCCCCGGCGCTGGCCCTTGGGCTGCCTCCTGGGCGCTGGCGGCTTCCGGCCAAGTCACCTGTGGCGCCCCCGCCGCTGCCGGGTTGCTGGAGGGCGGGGTGCAGGTACTGGACCGGCGCCTGCTGGACTGGCCGGGCGAGAACCTGGCGGCGGACATCTTCCCCCGCCTG
The DNA here is from genome assembly GCA_947373495.1 of Acetobacteraceae bacterium. Classification (GTDB taxonomy): domain Bacteria; phylum Pseudomonadota; class Alphaproteobacteria; order Acetobacterales; family Acetobacteraceae; genus CAIMOR01. The sequence continues at coordinate 1,182 of CANBXZ010000364.1, read as the reverse complement.
GCCGAGGCCGGGCTGCTGCGCGGCGCCGAATATGCCGGAGCCGGCCTCACCCTGGGTGACCCCCTGGCCCAGGCGGGCGACCCGGCGGCGCTGCTGGCCCGGCTGCACCAGCGCCCGGCGGCGTTCCTCGACCGCGACGGCGTGCTGATCGTGGATGACGGCTACCCGCACGACCCGGCCCAGGTGCGCTGGATGCCGGGCGCGGCGGCGGCGGTGAAGCACCTGAACGACAGCGGGTACTTCGTGTTCGTCGTCACCAACCAGGCCGGCGTGGCCCGCGGCTACTACCCGCAGGAACAGGTGCATGTGCTGCATCGGTGGATGGCGGCACAGCTGGCGGCCCAAGGCGCCCATGTGGACGCCTGGGAGCATTGCCCGCACCACCCCGAAGGCAGCGTGGCGGCGTTTCGGCAGGACTGCCGCCGCCGCAAGCCGAAGCCCGGCATGATCGAGGACCTGCTGCGGGACTGGCCGGTACGGCTGGACGCCAGCTTCCTGGTCGGCGACCGGGCGACCGACCTGGCCGCCGCCGCCGCCGCCGGCCTGCCCGCGGCGCACCAGTTCACCGCCGGCGCGCTGGACAGCTTCCTCCGCCAGGTCGGCCGGTAGCCGCCGGCGTTCCGGTGCCGTCATCCGGGCGGCGCTTGCCGCCGAGCCTGGGCGGTTGCAACCAGGCGCGTGCTTGACGCCTTTCGGTGATTCCCCCTCGGGCCATCACGTTCTAGGCTCGCCGCGGGCAATCCCAACAAGAACGGGCAGGAACGCACAATGGATTTCACCGGCAAGATCGCCGTGGTCACGGGTGGGGGCAACGGCATTGGCCGCGCCGTGGCGCTGGGCTTCGCGCAGCGCGGCGCCAAGGTGGTGGTGGTGGACCGGGACGCCGATGCCGCCGCCGCCGTGGCCGCCGAGATCGGCCAGCACGCCCTGGCCTGCAGCGCCGATGTGACCCGCGCCGCCGATGTGGCCGCCTATGTGCGGGCCACGCTGGACCGCTTCGGCCGGATCGACTGCTTCCACAACAACGCCGGCATCGAGGGCAAGGTCGCCCCCACGGCCGAATACGAGGAGGCGATGTTCGACGCGGTGATGGGCGTGAACGTGAAGGGCGTGTTCCTCGGCCTGCGCCACGTCCTGCCGCAGATGATCGAGCAGAAGAGCGGCGCCATCGTGAACACGGCG
>CANBXZ010000363.1 GCA_947373495.1 Acetobacteraceae bacterium | reverse complement strand
GGGGGTGGCTGGCGGCCTGTTCGGCGGTGATCTCGCCGCTGTCCAGCAGTTCCTGCACCAGGGAATGGTCGCGGGTAAGCTGTTGCAGCCGACCGTCGCGCAGCAGGTAGGCGCGGGAATCCCCGGCCCAGGCCAGGTGGCAGCCGGCCGCGCCCAGCACCAGCGCCACCACCGTGGTGGCGATGATGCGGCCGCTGGCCTGGCCCTGGCCGTACAGGCTGGTGTTCACCGCCTGCAGGGTGTGGTGCAGCAGCGCCGGCAGGTCGGCCGCCGGCATCACGGCCGGCAGGGCCAGCAGTGCCGTGGCCACCGCCTGGCTGGCCACATCCCCGGCGCCATGGCCGCCGGCGCCATCGGCCACTGCCCAAAGCCCAAGCTCCGGCCGGGCCACCAGGCTGTCCTCATTGCGAGGGCGCACCGGGCCGGTTTCGGTGGCGGCGTCGGCATGGGCGATGCGCAGGGTCATGCGGTGGTAGTCTAAAGCGTGATCGCTTGAGGCGGAATCGCCGAGAAGCGTGAATCACGCGGCTGGGCATGCTGGTGCGTGATCGCTTGAGGCGGAATCGCCGAGAAGCGTGAATCACGCGGTCGGGGCATGCTGGTGCGTGATCGCTTGAGGCGGAAGCCGCGCAGGCCGGGCTCCGCCCGATGGCGCCGGCTTCAGAACGCCGCGCGGGCGCGCAGGCCCAGCACCACGGCCGGGCCGCGTTCGGCGTTGTAGGCCGGGTTGGCCACCAGTTGCAGGTTGGCCGCCAGGTTCAGGCCGTGGATCACCTTGGCGTCGTAATAGGTCTCCAGGATGGCCTCGGGGGCGTAGCGCAGCCGGCCATCGCCGGTGATGAAGCCGATGCCGCCCGCGGCCAGGAAGCGACGGTGCTGGTTGGAAATGCCGCCGACATTGAAGCCGAAGCCCAGCGTGTCCTCCGGCCGGCCCCAGCCTGGCCCGGTCAGCGCCACGCCGGCGGAGGCCGACCAGTCCTGCTCGGTGAACATCCAGTTCTGCGCCCGGCCGTCATTCCAGCCCAGCCGGGCAAACACCCCGAGCGTCGGGCTCAGTGCCTGCTCGGCGTTCATCGCCAGGTTGGCCTTGACGCGGTAGTGCCGCAGCAGCCCCAGATTGGCGTCCGGCGTGGCCAGGGCGGCGGTCAGGTCGTCCCAGCGGGCGGAGAAGGTGCGCGACAGCCCGGTGATGAAACGCACCGCGCCGGCCTGGCCGCCCAGCTGCCAGAACCGGTCCACCTCGTTCAGCCATTGCCAGCCGCGGAAGAAATGCGGGTCCAGCGAGAGTGCATTGGCGCGCCGCGCCACCATGAACAGCCCCTGGCGCACCGCCCAGGTGCCGTTTTCCCATTCCGCCACGGCGCCATTGGTGAAGCCACGCGCGTCGGCGGCGAAGTCGAAGGCGCCGGCCCCCACCAGCGCCCAGTTCAGGAACTGGCTGCGGGCGTCGTGGGCGTAGCGGTTGTCGTCGAAGAAGTCCCAACTGCTGACCTTGCCGAGAGTGAGGGTGATGCGTTCCCGCGCCAGCGGCCCGGCGAAGCGCATCGGGTCGTTGTCCTGGCCCTCGGTGTCGGCCGAAATCTCGATGGTCTGGCGGATGAACAGCCGCGACATGAACAGGTAGGGGTCGCGGGAGCCGAGGCGAAATGCCTCCCCATTCGGGAAGGCGGCGACGCCGACGCTGTTGGAAAGGCCGAAGCCGCGGGTGAGCGAGGGCACCGCGATCAGCTCGGCATCGTGCCAAAGCCGCCGGCCCAGTACCAGGTCCACGCTTTCGGTGTTGCGGAAGCCCTGGCGGGCGGAAAGGCTGTTCGGCCCGGCATAGGGCGCATGGAAGCGCAGCGCGCCCTGCACCACCGTGGTCATCTGCCCGCGCAGCAGCCAGCCCTGGCGTTCCAGCGCCGCCAGCCATTCCTCGCCACCTTCGATCAGGGCGTCGAAGTTCGGCTGGTAGATCGGCGCCGCCACGCTGCGCTGGGCCCGTGCCGCCGGGGCCGCCAGCAGCAGGCCGGCCAGGGCCACCAGCAGGGTCAGCAGCGCGGCCATCACCGCGGGCATCGCCGAGGCCGTCCCTGGGGCCTCCCCTGGGGCCTCCCCTGGGGCCGCCACCCTTGGGGCCAGGGCGCGGCCCAGCAGGCCAGGTCGCGGGCGTTTCCATCGTGTCATGCGCTGCCAGTGCCGCAGCCCGGGGGCGGCTGGCAAGGGCGCGATGCGGTGACACGGAAACTTCATGGTCCGGTGATGGCAAGCCGGCGGCGGTTTGACCAAAGGGCAGGCTGGGCCGATGCTGCCGGCAGGAGGACTGCCCAATGCCGAACCGCCCGTTCACCGCCGCCGACCTGGAATTGCTGCGTCGCTGGGACACGCCGACGATCTGCAACGCGTTGGAGGTGGTGGCGCCGCACCGCCGTGGCCGTGGCTTCACCACCACGCCGTTCACCGCCGCCGACCCCGGCCTGCCGCCGATGTGCGGCCTGGCCCGCACCGGGCAGATTCGCGCCGCCCAGCCCTCCGGCCGCACCCGCGAACAGGACCGCGCGGCGCGGGTGGGCTGGTATGAATACGTCGCCGCCGCCGACCTGCCGACCATCGTGGTGATCGAGGACCTGGACGAAATCCCGGGCATCGGCGCGATGTGGGGCGAGGTGAACAGCAATGTCCATCGTGGCCTGAAGGTGCAGGGCTGCGTCACCAATGGCAGCTTTCGCGATATCGACATGCTGGCGCCGGGCTTCCAGATCCTCGGCATCGTCAACCCCAGCCATGCCCATGTGCATATGGTGGACTACGGCCGGGAAGTGATGGTGCACGGCATGCCCTGCGCCCATGACGACGTGGTGCACGCGGACCGCCACGGCGCCGTGGTGATCCCGGCCGACGTGGTGAAGCTGGTGCCCGCCGCGATCGACCTGATCGCCCGCAAGGAAGCGGTTATCCTGGAGATGGTGAAGCGCGACGACTTCGACATCGCCAAGCTGCGCGAAGCCCTGGCCAAGAGCGAGGAAATCCACTGAGGCTGGCCGCCGCGCTGGCATTGCTGCTGGCCGCCGGGCCGGCGGCAGCCCAGGGAATGGCCCGGGGAATGGACTGGACCACGCGGCTGGCGGCCTTCGGGCCGGCGCTGCGGGGCTGCCTGGAAGGCGATGCCACGGCCTTCGCCGACTACGCCGCGCGCCAGCAGGCCTTCGCCGTGGCGGTGCGGGTGCGCCATGGTGCCGAGACCGAACTGTGCATCGCCCGGCCGGATGGCCGTGTGCTAAGGCGCGGCCCGGTGGGCGACGCCCCATCCCCCGACCCCGCCGCGCCGGCCTTCTTCCTGGAAGCCCGTTGTGGCGAGGCGCGCCGGGTGGAGGATGACCGCGGGGCCACGCTGGGCTGGCTGGCACGCCCCGGGTGTTGAGATGCAGTGCACGGAAACTGAAAGGTCAAACATGCTTATGCGAGTGCCCGTGGCAATAGCACTCATTTTTCCACTGACTGCCTGCGCCGTAGCATCGTGGGGTGGACCATCGCATGTCCTCAACGCTACGCCAGATCAAATTGTGATTGAGTACGATCGTGTTTTAACTAATCCATCTCTGCTGATGCCGCAGGCTCGCCAGCACTGCGCCGCATTCAGCAAGCTGCCATACATGACGGGCATGTCTCGTACCCTGGGCTTGGGCACCGTAGCGTTTGACTGCCGCTGAATGACCCGTGAAAATTGATGAAATGCAATTTATTTGGAGAATCAGGGGATAATATGACTGGCAGGCCGCTGACAATTTCGCGCCCCGTGCTGGCCCATGTCCGCCCCGAATGGGTGGACCACTATGGCCACATGAACATGGGCTTCTATGCGGTGGTGTTCGACATCGCCACCGACCACCAATGGTCTGGCCTGAACCTGGGTGCCAGCCTGCACGCCCAGAAGCTCGGCACCTTCGCCATCGAGAACTGGCTGGCCTATGTGCGCGAGGTGACCGAGGGCATGCCCCTGGCCTTCGAGAGCGAGGCCCTGGTGCATGACGACAAGCGCCTGATCTGCCTGCACCGGATGTACCACGCCACCGAAGGCTGGCTGGCGGCGGAAAACGAGGTGCTCTACCTCTGCGTGGACCTGGAGAAGCGCAAGGCCGGCGCCTGGCCGGTGGAAACCCTGGCGCAGTTCCAGCGGCTGTGTACCGGCACGGCGCCGAAGCGCCTGGCGCTCAAGCGGCCGAAGTAGCCGGGTCGGCCACCACCCGCGCGGCCGGACCCTTCGCGGGTACCTTGGCGGCCTGACCTTCCGGGCGCGCCGTGGCGGCCTGGCCCTCCAGGCGCGCCTTGGCCGCCTGGCCCTCCAGGCGCGCCTTGGCGGCGCGACGCACATGCCGCGCCGCCAGCAGCGCCGCCAACTCCTCATCCCCCTCCACCACCGCGGCCAGGATCATGGCGTGTTCCTGCCAGTCCGCCGCAGCGCGCTCCGTGCTGTTGAGCCGGAACACCAG
>CANBXZ010000362.1 GCA_947373495.1 Acetobacteraceae bacterium | reverse complement strand
GCCGCGCGCGCCGGACGACCGGCCCGGCCTGGTGCGCCGCAGCCTGAGCGGCATCGCCTCGCTGTCGCCGTTCTAGGCCGCGCCAGGGCCATAGCGGCGCATGCTCGCCTCGCTCGCCATTCGCGACGTGGTGCTGATCGACCGGTTGGACCTGAGTTTCGGGCCCGGCCTTTCGGTCCTTACCGGCGAAACCGGTGCCGGCAAGTCCATCCTGCTGGACAGCCTGGGCCTTGCCTGCGGCCTGCGGGCCGAGGCCGGGATGGTGCGCGCCGGCCAGGCCCAGGCCAGTGTCGCCGCCGGCTTCCTGCCGCCGGCCGGCCACCCAGCCCTGGCATTGCTGGAAGAACACGGCATCGAAGCCGATGACCTGCTGGTGCTGCGCCGTGTGGTGCAGGCCGATGGCCGCAGCCGCGCCTTCGTGAACGACCAGCCGGTGGCCGTGGGGCTGCTGAAGCGGCTGGCCGCGTTGCTGGTGGAGGTGCAGGGCCAGCACGACCAGGTGGGCCTGGCCGACCCGGGCAGCCATGCCGGCCTGCTGGACGCCTTTGGTGCGCTGGACGGCAAGCGCAACGCCGCCGGCGCCGCCTGGCGGGACTGGCGCGCCGCCGAGCGCAGCCTGGCCACCGCGCGCGAAGCCATCGCCGCCGCCCAGCGCGACGAGGCGTTCCTCCGCCACGCGGTGGAGGAACTGACCAGCCTCTCGCCCGAGGAAGGCGAGGAGACCGAGCTTTCCCGCGAACGCCAGCAATTGCAGCAGGGCGAACGCCGCGCCGAGCAGATCGGCGCCGCGCTGAGCGAGTTGCAGCCGCGCGACCGCCGCCGCGGCGGCCCGGCCGAGGCGATGCGCCAGGCGGCCCGGGCGCTGGAACGCCTGCCGCCGCCGACGAATGAGGAATGCCAGCCGATCCTGGCGCAACTGGCCACGGCGCAGGACGCGCTGTCGGAAGCCGAGGCGCTGCTGGAGCGGCTGTTGCAGGAAGGCGGCCCAGACCCGCGCCGGCTGGAGGCGCTGGAGGAACGGCTGTTCGGCCTGCGCGCCGCCGCCCGCAAGCATGGCGTGGCCGTGGTGGAGTTGCCCGCGCTGCTGGAGCAGCTGCGGGACCGCCTGGGCGCACTGGATGCCGGCACCGGCCGCGTCGCCCAACTGGAACAGGCCGCGACCACGGCCCGCGCCCGCTACCTGCAAGCTGGCGCGGCCCTGTCGGAAGCCCGCCGTGCCGCCGCCGGCAAGCTGGAAAAGGCGCTGGCGAAGGAGTTGCCGCCGCTGAAGCTGGACCGCGCCCGGCTGGTGGTGGAAGTGGCGGCGCGCGAGGAAGCCGGCTGGGGGCCGGAAGGCCAGGACCGGGTGACCTTCCTGGTCGCCACCAACCCGGGGCAGACGCCGGGGCAGTTGATGAAGATCGCCTCGGGCGGCGAGCTTTCGCGCCTGATGCTGGCGCTGAAAGTTGTCTTGGCGGCCGGCTCGCCGGTGCCCACGCTGGTGTTCGACGAGGTTGATGCCGGCATTGGCGGCGCCACCGCCGCGGCGGTGGGGGAAAGGCTGGAACGCGTGGCGGAACGCTTGCAGGTGCTGGTGGTGACGCATTCGCCGCAGGTGGCGGCCCGGGGCGCGGCGCATCTGCGGGTGTCGAAGTCGGTCAAGGCCGGCCGCGCCAGCACGTTGGTGGAAGCCCTGCCCAAGGCCGAACGGCGCGAGGAACTGGCCCGCATGCTGGCCGGCGAGCGGGTGACGGAAGCCGCCCGCGCGGCGGCCGACAGCCTGCTGACCGGCGGGCTGCTGTGACCGACCTGCGGCCGGTGGAAGCCCTGACCGAGGAAGAAGCCGCCACCGAACTGGCGCGCCTGGCCGCCGAGATCGCGCATCACGACAAGCTCTACCACGAACAGGACGCACCCGACCTCAGCGACGCCGCCTACGACGCGCTGGTGCGCCGCAACCGGGCGATCGAGGCGCGCTTCCCGGAGCTGATCCGCGCGGACAGCCCTTCCCAGCGCGTTGGCACCGCACCGGCCGAAGGGTTCTCCAAGCTGCGGCACGGCGTGCCGATGCTGTCGCTGAACAACGCCTTCGCGCCCGAGGATTTCCACGAGTTCTGCGCCAGCATCCGCCGCTTCCTCGGCCTGAAGGACGACGTGCTGCACTTCGTCGGCGAGCCGAAGATCGACGGCCTCTCGGTCAACCTGACCTATGAGAATGGCCGCTTCGTCCGCGGCGCCACCCGCGGCGACGGCGCCGAGGGCGAGGACATCACCGCCAACCTGCGCACGCTGCGCGACCTGCCGCTGCGCCTGAAGGACGCGCCGGAGCGGATCGAGATTCGGGGCGAGGTTTTTTGCGGCAAGCAGGAATTCCTGGCCTTCAACCAGGCCGAGGCCGAGGCGGGCCGCCGCATCTACGCCAACCCACGCAACTTCGCCGCCGGCAGCCTGCGCCAGCTGGATGCCAGGATCACCGCGGCGCGACCGCTGAAGCTGTTCGCCTATGCCATGGGCGCTGCCAGCAGCATGCCGGTGGAAAGCCACTGGGCCTGGCTGAAGCAGTTGGCAGCCTGGGGCTTCAGCGTAAACCCGCTGAGCCAGCGGCTGGAGACCGAAGCCGACGCCGCTGCCTTCCAGCAGAAGATCGGCGCCGAGCGCGCCGGCCTCGCCTATGACATCGACGGCGTGGTCTACAAGCTGGACCGGCTGGACTGGCAAACCCGCCTCGGCTTCGTCGGCCGCGCGCCACGCTGGGCCATCGCCTGGAAATTCCCCGCCGAGCAGGCCACCACAAAACTGCTGCGCATTGAGATCCATGTCGGCCGCACCGGGGCGCTGACCCCGCGCGCGGTGATGGAACCGGTCAATGTCGGCGGCGTCGTCGTCCAGCACGCCACGCTGCACAATGAAGACGAGATTGCCCGCAAGGATGTCCGCCCCGGCGACACCGTGGTGCTGCAACGCGCCGGCGACGTCATTCCGCAGATCGTCGCCGTGGTGCTGGAAAAGCGCCCGCAGGACAGCACCCCCTTCGCCTTCCCCCAGCAATGCCCGGTCTGCAACAGCCACGCCGTGCGCGCCGAGGGCGAGGTGGTGCGCCGCTGCACCGGCGGCCTGACCTGCGGCGCGCAGACGGTGGAGCGGCTGCGCCACTTCGTCGCCCGCAACACCATGGATATCGAGGGCCTGGGCGAGGAACGCATCCAGGAGCTGTTCGAGCTGGGCTGGCTGCGCTCCCCGGCCGACATCTTCCGCCTGCCGGAGCGCGCCGCCGAGCTCGGCGCCCGCGAAGGCTGGGGCGAGACCAGCGTGCGCAACCTGCTGCGCGGCATCGAGGCACGGCGCGCGCCGCCCTTCGACCGCTTCATCTTCGCGCTGGGCATCCGCCGCATCGGCGAGGCCAATGCCAAGCTGCTGGCGCGGCACTACCACGCCCTGCCCGAATGGCGGGAGAAGATGATCGCGTCGCGCATCATCGGCAGCGAGGCGCGTGAGGAGCTGGGCTCCATCCAGGGCATCGGGCCGAGCATTGCGCAGGAGCTGGTGGAGTTCTTCGCCGAGCCGCGCAACCTGGCGGCGCTGGACGACCTGGCCAGCTTCGTCAGCCCGCAACCGGTGGAAATCGCCGCCAGCGACAGCCCCTTCGCCGGCAGGACCGTGGTGTTCACCGGCACGCTGGAGACCATGACCCGCCCCGAGGCCGAGGCCCAGGCCGAACGCCTCGGCGCCAAGGTGACCAAGAGCGTCAGCAAGAAGACCGACTTCCTGATCGTTGGCGCCGATGCCGGCAGCAAGGCCGCCAAGGCCGCCGAACTCGGGGTGACGACGCTGACCGAGGCCGAGTTCCGCAGCCAGGCGGGCATGGCGTGACCGCGCCGCGCGAGCATGGCCGCTTCCGCAACGTCGCCGCGCCGGAGCACAAGTCGCTGAAGGCGGTGCTGAACTGGCAGTTGCACCGCAAGCCGGCCTCCTGGCCGACATGGGTCAACGACCCGCCGCAGCCGGCCCCGCTGCCGCTAGCCAGCGGCCTCAGCGCCACCTTCATCAACCACGCCAGCTTCTACCTGCGCATCGGCGGCCAGGGCGTGCTGCTGGACCCGATCTGGTCGCGGCGATGCAGCCCCCTCCCGTTCCTCGGCCCCAAGCGCGTCCGCGCCCCCGGCCAGCCGCTGGAGGCACTGCCGGGGGTGGACCTGCTGCTGGTGAGCCACAACCACTACGACCACATGGACCTGCCGACGCTGCGCCAGGTGCGCCAACGCTGGAACCCGCCCACCGTCACCGGGCTGGACAACGCCCGCCACCTGCGCAAGGCCGGGCTGCATGCGCGGGAACTGGACTGGTGGCAGACCACCGAGGTTGCCGGGCTCAGCATCACCTATGTGCCGGCGCAGCATTTCTCGGCGCGCGGCCTGGGCGACCGCAATCGCAGCCTGTGGGGCGGCTTTGTCATCCAGGGTGGCGGCCACACCGTGTATTTCGCCGCTGAC
>CANBXZ010000361.1 GCA_947373495.1 Acetobacteraceae bacterium | reverse complement strand
TTGGCCAGCGAGCCCGCGATCGTCCATCTGGCCGCGCGCCCGCCCAGCCCGGCAGCCCTGGCCCTGGGCGCGGCGGTGCGGGCCCAGGCCGCCGCATTTGCCACGCAGCAGCCGATGGGATGGGCGCCATGAACCTGCCCCGCCTGCTGCCGGCAGCGGGCCAGCACCGTCAGCCGCGGCGGCGTTGTCGGCATCGGCACACCGGAAACCTTGGCGGGTGGGCGCGTGGTGCTGCAGGGCAATCTGGCTCGCGCGGTGCTTACCACCAAGAACGTGGTCGAACTCGCCAACCTCGACCTTCGCCGCAGGGGGGGGGCGGATGCGCTCCCCGGTCGGTGGCGTGCTGCGGGTGGACGGGCCGGACCACAGGCCGGGCGGGCCGGACTACGCGGGCAGCATGCTGGTGCTGGCCAACGCGGCGGCCGGCCGCGCCGACATCCTCTGGCGCCATGCCGGCGATGGCGACGTCCACCTCTGGGGCATGGACGCTACAGCCCTGGTGCTCGAACACGACTTCGGTCTGGTAACGGCGGACTGGACCGTGCTGCGTTGAAACCAAACCAACCGGAGGAGACCGACCATGCCCCCGATCCCACGTCGGCTGGCGCTGTCAGCCCTGAGCCTCGTCGGCGCTCCGCGAGGCGCCCGGGCACAGGAAGCGCCCTGGCCGGCGCGGCCCATCACCATGGTGGTGCCGTTCTCCACCGGCGGTTCGGTGGATGCCGTGCTGCGGGTGCTGAAGCCGGAACTGGAAGCCGCGCTGGGCCAGCCGATCGTGCCGGACTACCGGCCGGGCGGCGCCACCGCGCTGGGCGCCGCCACCGTGGCGCGGGCCCGGCCCGATGGCCATACGCTCGGCATGGTGGTGGATGCGCTGGCGGTGAATGCCAGCCTCTACCCCAACCTGCCCTACGACACGCTGGCCGACCTGATGCCGGTGACGCTGCTGGGCGTGATGCCGCTGGTGATGGCGGTCCATCCGGCGGCGCCCCATGCCGACCTGGCGGCGCTGCTGGCGGCGGCGCGGGCCAGGCCGGGGGCGCTGACCTATGCCTCGGTTGGTGTGGGCAGCGTCAACCATCTGGCGATGGAACTGCTGAGCCGCCAGGCGGGGCTGCGCTTCACCCATGTGCCCTATCGTGGCGGCGGCCCGGCGGTGACCGACCTGCTGGGCCGGCATGTGGACCTCATGCTCATGACGCTGGCCCTGGCGCGGCAGCAACTGGATGCCGGCGGGCTGCGCGCCCTGGCGGTGACCTCCGCCGCCAGGCTGGCCGGGCTGCCTGGCGTGCCGACAGCCGCCGAAGCCGGGCTGCCCGGCTACAGCGCCTATTCCTGGATGGGCGTGGCGGCGCCCCGCGGCACGCCGGAGGCCGTGGTGCGACGGCTGCATGAGGCGCTGCGCGACGTGCTCGCCCAGCCCCGGGTGAACGAGGCGCTGGCGCATCTGGGCATGCAGGTGGAAGCCTCCCCGCCGGAGGTGTTCGGTCGCTTCCTGCGCCGCGACATCGCCACCTGGGCCGAGGTGATCCGCGCGAGCGATATCCGGCCGGAGTGAATCGCCGGGCGGGACCGCCTGCATCCCGTACCGCCTGCATCCCGTAATGGCGCACGACGCGCCCGGCGACGACGGTCATCGCCGCCCGCAGCCCCTTCAGCCGATGTTCGGGAAGGCCCGGGATGGCTTCCGAGCACAAGCTGAAGTCGGCGAACTTCCGGGCGCGATGCTGCCCTTGACCTCCTCCTCGAAATTCACCCGGGCGGCGCGCGGAGGAGATGAGGTGGCAATGGCTGGCGATCAGCCGCTGCCCTGCTTGCGGTAGGTGTCCTTGCGCGCGATCAGCCCGTCGCGCAGTTCGAACAGGTCCACGCCACGCACCTCGGTGACCTGGCCGGCAGCGTCGGTGCCGCGGAAGGTCCATTCGCTGAAGGCGCGGTCGCCGGCCACCACATGCGTCGCCTCATCCCAGCGTGCATCCGGCCACGTGCGCCAGGCGGCGGGGAAGGCGGCCCGCAGCGCGGCCTTGCCGGCATGGCGGGTGCCGCAGGCCAGTGGCCCGGCCGCGGCCTCGAACACGCAATCCTCGGTGCAGAGCGCGAGCAGCGCCTCCACGTCATGCGCGTTCCAGGCGGCGGCAAAGCCTTCCAGCAGCACGAGCGGCGTCATTGCTGCGGCACCACCTTCACCAGGTGGTTGGGCTGCCAGCCCGGCACTTCCTGCATGCGCCGCTGCCACCAGCGCGGCAGGCCGGTCGGGTCGGTCTTGCGCTGGCGATAGAAGGGCTGCAGCGGCGCCATGAACGCATACACCCGGCGCAACTCGATCACCGGCTGGTCGTGCACGTCCACGCGCACGTCCAGCAGCGGGAATTCCTCCTGCCCGTGCAGCAGCAGCGCGGCCGAGGTCAGCCCCTCCGGCTGGCCGCCGGAGCGTGCGCCGGCCTCCAGCGCCCGCATCAGCCGTTCGGCCAGCGGCAGGTCGCTGTCCAGCGTGGCGCTGAAGGCCGCATGGGTGTCGTCCAGGCAGGTGGCGGTCAGCACGTTGCCGGCCACCGCGAAGCCCTGGCCCAGCCGGTGCCCGGCATGCACCGGCGCGGTTTCCCCGGTATGCCCGGCGACGCCGCCGAACATGTCCACCAGCGTCACCTGGCGCATGCGCCAGAACGGGTCCTGCTGCGCCAGCGCGGCCAGCGTACCGGCGGCGGAAGCGCCCTCGGCCAGCATGCGGGCGGCGATCGCGCGATGGATCGGCGAGGTGACGCATTGGTAGGCGATGGCGCCGCGGCCGCTGACGACCAGCGGCACCGTGGCGCCGACATTGGGCGAATAGGTCGCCACCGCCACGCCGAATTGGCCGCTGCGTGGGCAGCGGGCGACGATCGAATAGGTCATCGGGTTTCCTCCCTTGTCTTGTTCAGCGTTGCCGCGTGGCGCGGGCGCGGTCCCAGTCGCGTTGGAAGCTGGCGCCCAGCGAGGCGACGTCGTCCGGTCCGGTGATGCAGCCCAGCGTGACGATGCGCTGGTGCACCTCGTCGTCGCGCAGGACCACCGCCGCCTCGGCATTCAGCCGCGCCACCACGGCGGCGGGCGTGCCGGCCGGGGCGAACAGCGCGTTCACCGCAAGGCCGTCATAGTCCACGCCGGATTCCCGCAGCGTCGGCAGCTCCGGGTGGTCCGCCAGGCGCTGCGCCGTCCCCACCGCCAGCGCCCGCAGCCGGTCTTCGCGCACCAGCGGCATCTGCACCGGCAACGAGCCGAGGTTGAGCTGGATGGCGCCGGAGAGCAGGTCCACGTTCAGCGGCGGCAGGCCGCGATAGACCGGGAATTCCATGCGCGTGCCGGCGGCGCGCTCGAGCGCCATGCCGGCCTGGTGGTCCGAGCTGCCTTCGCCCAGCACGCCGAAATTCGCCCGGCCCGGGTTGCCCCGCAGCCAGCGCAGCAACTCCGCCATGTTCCGTGCCGGCACCGAGGGATGCGCGACCAGGATGCTCGGCAAGCCGGCGACGAAGGCGACCGGGGCCAGGCTGGCCTGCGGGTCGAAGTTCTGGTCCAGCGTATGGGCGGCCACCACCAGGATCGCGCTGCTGTGCATCAGCAGGGTGTGGCCATCGGCCGGGGCACGCGCCACCGCCTGGGCGGCGATGAGGCCGCCGGCGCCGCTGCGGTTCTCCGCCACCACCGGCACCCCCAGCCGTGCGGCCAGGCGCGCCGCCATCAGCCGGGCCAACGTGTCGGTGATGCCGCCGGCTGCGTAGGGCACCAGGATGGTGATGGACCGCGTGGGAAAGCCCGGCTGCGCCAGGGCCGGCGCCGCCAGCATCGTCGCGGTGCCCAGCAATGACCTTCGACTCAGTCGCATCGCCCGTACTCCCGCCATCCATGCCGCAAGCCTAGGGGCCGGTGCGATCTGCTTTCCATCTCAAACAAGAGCATCCAGACTGCGCAGAATTCGCGATCAGGGGAGTCAGATGGATCTGCGCCAGCTCTCCACCTTCATCGAAGTGGCGGAACAGGGCAGCCTGCGCCGCGCCTCCGCCCGGCTGCGCATTGCCGAGACGGCCCTCAGCCGGCAGTTGCGCCTGCTGGAGGAGGAACTCGGCGTGCCGCTGTTCCGCCGCCATGGCCGCGGCCTGGCGTTGACGCCCGATGGCGCGGCGATGCGCGAACGGCTGCTGCCGCTGCTGAACGGCCTGGCGCAATTGAAGACCGACATGCAGTCCCGCCGCGGCGAGGTGGCGGGCCAGGTGACCATCGGCATTCCCTGGCTGCTGCTGGAAAGCCTGAGCGTCGGCTTGGCGCGGCGCTTCATCCGGCGCTACCCAGCGGTGAACATCCGCTTCATCGGTGGCTTCGCCGACCGGCTGCGCGACGCCCTGCTGGCCGGCGAGGCCGACCTGGCGCTGCTGTTCGACCCCACGCCCTCGGCGGCGCTGGCGCTGCGGCCGCTCTACACCGACCGGGTGATGCTGATTGCCGCGCCCGA
>CANBXZ010000360.1 GCA_947373495.1 Acetobacteraceae bacterium | reverse complement strand
TGACCGGCCCGGCGCCGCGATAGGGCACGTGCGTCGCCTCCACCCCGGCGCGGTTCCACAGCAGCAGCGCGCCCAGGTGGTTGATGGTGCCGCTGCCGGCCGAACCATAGGTGACCTTGCCCGGATTGGCCTTCATGGTGGCCAGCAGTTCCGCCAGCGTATGGCCCGGCACGTGCTGGCCGGCGGCCACCACCATGGGCAGCGTCGCCACCAGGCTGATCGGCGCATGGTCGCGCCGGGTGTCGAAGCGCAGGTTGCGGTACAGCCCGGCATTCAGCACCGCGGCCGAGAGGGTGTAGAGCGCGATGGTGTGGCCATCCGGCGTGGCATTGACCAGCATCTCGCTGGCCACCGTGCCGCCGGCGCCGGGGCGGTTCTCGATGATGACCTGGCGGCCCAGTGCCTCGCTCATGCCCGGGGCGATGATGCGGGCGATGACATCGGTGCTGCCGCCAGGGGCGAAGGGCACCACCAGGCGGATGGTCTGGCGCGGGAATTCGCCCTGCGCCAGCGCCGGCGTGGCCAGGACGGTACCGAGCAGCGCGCGGCGGAGCATCACGCTTCCAGCGCCTTGGCCAGGCCGTCGGTCCAGGCGGTGGCGGCGGCCAGCAGGAAGCCGATATCGGTCTGGGTGGTCAGGAAGCGGGCGCCGCGCTTGATGATCTCGGCCTGCCCCTGCACGTTGCGGTTGCCGCCACAGCCGGGCGCGATGCCATTGGCGTGGCAGGCGGCGAAGATCCGGTCCACCGCGGCCACCAGTTCCGGGTCGCCATACTGGCCGGGCTTGCCCATGTTGGTCAGCAGGTCGTTCATGCCGATATGGATGACGTCGATGCCCGGCACCGCGGCGATCTTTTCCACATTCGCCACGCCCTCCGGGCTCTCGATCATGCAGACCACCAGCGTCGCCTCGTTCAAGGCGGGCGCGGAGACCGGCACCGGCGTGGCCTTGAAGTTGAAGTGCGGGTAGCCACCGGTGACGCTGCGGCGGCCGAGCGGGGCGAAGCGAGTGACGTTGACGCAGTGGCGCGCTTCCTCGGCGGTGTTCACATCCGGGAAGACGATGCCGGTGACGCCGTTGTCCAGCAGCAGCGGCACATCCTGGTCGTACACGCCGCGTACCCGGGCCACCGGGGCTACGCCGATCTCCAGCGCGGTCTGCGCCATGAAGCCGATGGTTTCCAGGTTGAAGATGCTGTGCTGCACGTCGATGAAGATGAAGTCATGCCCGCTGGACTTGGCGATGCGTGCCACATCCGGCGAACGCGACAGCCGCACCCCCATGCCGAGCGCGGCGCCACCGGCCTTGATCTTGGCTTTCACCGGGTTGGTCATGTCGAGCATCGGGGCTTCCTCCGGGGATTTGGCCCCAGCCTATACCGCCAGGTAGCCGCCATCCACCGGCAGCGTGGCGCCGGTGACATAGGCCGCCATGTCGCTGGCCAGGAACACCACAGGGCCCACCAGGTCCGCCGTTTCACCGAACCGGCCGAGCGGCACGCGGGAGAGGAAGCGCTGCGCCGAGGCCGGGTTGGCGATGGTCTGCGCCGTCATCGGCGTGGCGATGACCCCGGGCGCGATGGCGTTCACCCGGATGCCGTCCGGTGCCAGTTCCTGCGCCAGGGACTGCGTCAGCATCCGTAGCGCCGCCTTGGAGGTGGGGTAGGCCACCGAGGTGCCGGTGGAGACGAAGCTGGCGATGGAGGCGATGTTCACCACCGCGCCGCGCGTGGCCCGCAGCGCCGGCAGCAGCGCCAGCGTCACGTTCAGCGCGCCGCGCACGTTCACGTCCATCGCCGCGTCGAACTGCGCCATCAGGTCCGGGCTGTCGATGGTCGGGCGCGGGCAGATGCCGGCATTGTTCACCAGCACCGAGACCTGGCCGGCCAGTTGCGCGGCGGCCGTCGCCACGCCGGCGCATTGGGCTGGCTGGGTCACGTCCAGCGCCAGCGCCCAGGCCCGGCCGCCGGCGGCGCGAATGGCGGCGGCGGTGGCTTCGGGCGCGGCCAGGTCGGTCACCACCACCCCCGCCCCCTGGGCCGCCAGCCCCAGCGCGATGGCGGCGCCATTGCCCTGCGCCGCGCCGGTGACCAATGCGATACGCCCTGCCAGCAACATGCGGCTTCCCCCCGTTCCAGGCCGCCAGACTGCGGCGGGGCGGCGGATTTCGCCAACCCGTTTCTTGTGAAACCATCGCCGCGTCGCTATCTCCTCCGCCAACATGAACAGGGAGCGCCTTGGATGTCCGGCTTCGCCAGCACCAACGACATGGCCGACAAGCTCATCAGTTTCGACGAACTCGGCCCGGGCCTGTACGGCTACACCGCCGAGGGCGACCCCAATTCCGGCATCATCATCGGCGACACCGGTGTGCTGGTGGTGGACGCCCAGGCCACCCCGGCCATGGCGCAGGACATCATCGCCCGGGTGAGGACGGTGACGGACAAGCCGATCACCCATGTGGTGCTGACGCATTACCACGCGGTGCGGGTGCTGGGCGCCAGTGGCTACCCCGGCGCCCAGGTGATCTGTTCCGATGTGACGCGGGACATGATCGTGGAACGCGGCCAGCAGGACATGGACAGCGAGATCGGCCGCTTCCCCCGGCTGTTCCGCGGCAAGGAAAGCATCCCCGGCCTGACCTGGCCGCACCTGACCTTCCATAAGCGCATGACGCTGTGGATGGGCGCGCGCGAGGTGCAGATCATCCATATCGGCCGCAGCCACACGGCGGGCGACACGGTGGTGTGGCTGCCGAAGGAAAAGGTCTGCTTTTCCGGCGACGTGGTCGAGTTCGGCGCCACGCCCTATTGCGGCGATGCCCACTTCACCGATTGGCCCACCACCCTGGCCGCGGTGCGCGCGCTGGGCGCGGAAAAGCTGGTGCCGGGCCGGGGCCGCAGCCTGATGAGCCGGATCGACGTGGAGGAAGGCCTGGCCGGCACCGCCGACTTCACCAGCGACCTGTTCGCCATCTGCAAGCGCGGCGTGGCGCGCGGTGCCGGGCTGAAGGAGGTGTACGACGAGGCCATGGCCACCATGCGCCCCAAATACGGCCATTGGGTCATCTTCGAGCACTGCATGCCGTTCAACGTCTCCCGCGCCCATGATGAGGCCAAGGGCCTGGACCGGCCGCGGATCTGGACCGCCGAGCGCGACGTGGAGATGTGGCAATTGCTGGAACACGGCACCACGATGAAGCCGGCCGAAGCCAACCCGTGAGCGAGCAGGAAGCGCCGCTGGAACTGGGGCGCTTCCTGCCCTACCGGCTTTCGGTGACCGCCGAGAGCATCAGTCGCGCCTTTGCCGCCAGCTATGAACGCCGCTTCGGCCTGACCATTCCGGAATGGCGGGTGCTGGCGGTGCTGGGCCAAGGGGAAGCCGGGCCGCGCCCGACCCAGGCGGTGATCGAGGCTACCGGCATGGACCGGGTGAAGGTGAGCCGCGCCGTCACCCGGCTGGCCGACAAGGGCCTGGTCACCCGCCGCATCGCGCCCGAGGACCTGCGCAGCCAGATCCTGGTGCTGAGCCGCAAGGGCCAGGCGCTGTACCGCCAGATCGTGCCGCTGGCGCATGCGATGCAGGCCGAGTTGACGACCGGGCTGGGCGCCGAGGACCTGGCGATGCTGGACCGCGTGCTGGAACGCCTGCTGGCCCGGGCGCGCGGCCTGGGCGCGGACTGAGCGGCCCCGCTTCGGGGTGGGCCACATTGTCGCCGCTCGCCGGCCGCGCCATGCTGCGACCGAAGAGGATCGCCCCAGCATGAGCACCGAAGCCGCCCCCCTGTTGCCCAACGCCACCCGAGACCTGGCCGCCTTCGCCGCCGGGCTGCGCTATGAGGACCTGCCCCGCGCGGTGGTGGACCAGGCCAAGCTGTGCCTGCTGGATGGCATCGGCGTGTGCCTGCACGGCGCCACGCTGCCCTGGACCCGGCTGCTGCACCAGGTGGTGCTGGCCGAGGGCGCGACGCCTGCCGTCAGCCTGTGGGGCACCGGGGCCCGCGGCAGTTGGGCGCAGGCGGCGCTGGCCAATGGCACCGCCGGCCATGCCTTCGAGATGGATGACATCCACAAGGAAAGCGTGCTGCACCCGAACAGCCTGACCAGCCCCATCGCGCTCGGCTTCGCCGAGGCGCGCGGCGCCACCGGCCGGCAGATGCTGGCCGCCATCGTCGCCGGCTATGAATGCGGCACCCGCGTCGGCAATGCGGCCACCACGGCGCTGTTCCTCAACGGCTTCCACCCGCAGGGCACCAGCGGCACCATCGTTGCCGCCGCCACGGCCGGCAGCCTGATGCGGCTGGACGCAGCCGCCATGCGCAACGCCTTCGGTATCGCCGGCAGTTGCGCGGCGGGGCTGATGGCGGCGCAGGAAGGCGCCATGGTCAAGCGCCTGCATGCCGGCCGCGCCGGCGAGTCCGGCGTGCGCGCGGCCGAACTCGCCGCGCGCGGTTTCACCGGCATCAGCGACATCTTCGAGGCGCCCTATGGTG
>CANBXZ010000359.1 GCA_947373495.1 Acetobacteraceae bacterium | reverse complement strand
TGAACTCGACAGCGGAATTGCCCGCGCAGGTACTGGGTGCGCGGGTCCGCGCCGCGCGGCGCGAGGCCAACCTGACCATGCGCCAGGTCGGCGTGGCACTGGGGGTCAGCACCGCCATGGTCTGCAATTACGAATCGGGCCATTCGCGCATGCCGCTGCCGCGCCTGCTCAACTTCGTCGGCACGCTGGGCATTCCGCTGGACACCCTGCTGGTGCCCGCACCCACGCCCGCGGCACTGACAACCGACATGCAAGGCGCGCCCTGGGCGACGGAATTGGCCGCCCTGCTGCGCCTGGTGGACCGGCCCGCGGTGCAGGAAGCCATGGTGCGGCTGGTGCAGTCCGTCGCCGCGGCGGCGGCGATGCCTGGTGCCATGCCCGCGCCGGGCGGGCCATCACCGCGGGTGCGCCAGCGCCGCGCGGCCCGCCCCACGCGGGCGCTGCCCCCGGCCATGCCGATGCAACCGCGCGAGCCCGCCGCCGCGGCCGAGGCCCTGCTGGCCGGCGAATTGCAGGCGGACATGGTGCGGTCCGGCGCCGGCCTGCGGCTGCACTACCAGCCCCTCGTCAACGCCGGCACCGGCGCGCTGGAGGGCTTCGAGGCGCTGATCCGCTGGACCACCGCGGCAGACCTGGCCATGCCCGCGCTGGAGGTCATCGGCCTGGCCAGCCGCCACGGCTTTGCCGAGGCGCTGGACTTCTGGGTGATGCAGGAAGCCTGCACCGACGCGGCTTCCTGGCCGCCGCAGGCCGGCCCGCTGCATATCTTCGTCAATGTCACCGGCGCCCTGCTGGCCAGCCATGACTGCGTCGGCGCCGTGCGCGCGCTGCGGCGCGGCAGCCGGGTGGAGCCACGGCAACTCTGCATCGAGGTGACCGAGACGGTGCTGCTGGACGACCAGGCGATGGACAACCTGCGGGCGCTGCGGGC
This sequence comes from Acetobacteraceae bacterium, assembly GCA_947373495.1. GTDB lineage: Bacteria > Pseudomonadota > Alphaproteobacteria > Acetobacterales > Acetobacteraceae > CAIMOR01. Next base: position 3,570 of record CANBXZ010000359.1, on the reverse strand, counting down.
GCTGGGCCTGCGGCTGGCGATCGATGACTTCGGCACCGGCCATTCCAGCCTGGCGCGGCTGCTGGACCTGAAGGTGGACGTGGTGAAGCTGGACCGCAGCTTCTTCCTGGAACGCCACTTGGACACCGAGGCGCTGGCCTTCCTGCAGGCCATGGTGGCCATGGCGCAGCGGCGCGGCTGCCAGGTGGTGGCGGAGGGCATCGCCAGCGCCCAGGACGCCGCCCTGGCGCGCGAGATCGGCTGCGATGCCTGCCAGGGCTTCTGGTACGCCGAACCGATGACGACGGAATCCGTCCGCGCCCTGCTCGCCACCCGGGGTGCGGCCTGGGTGCCGCGGCCCAGGAGTCGCTGAACCCAACCCGCCTTGGGCCTGGCCTGGTGCCTGGCCTTGGCATTCCGGTTGCAGCAGCCCGGCACATGACCCCGATCCAGACCGCCCAGCCGCAAATCGCCTCGCAAGTTGCGATTTCATCGCCGCACCAGGACGCGGATTTTCGCGTTTTGCTGGTGGATGACGAACGCGAAATGCGCGAGGCCCTGGCGCTGGGCCTGCGGGTCTTGGGCATGCCGGTGGTCAGCGCCGCCAATGGCGCGGAGGCGCTGGAGGTGCTGCGCGAGGACAGCCGCATCGCCGTGCTGCTGACCGACCTGCGCATGCCGGGCATGGATGGCCTGGAGTTGGCCCGCCGCGCCCAGGACGCCCGCCCGCCAACGCAACCGTTGGAGTTGCTGGTGATGTCGGGCAACATCAACTTCGAAACCGAAATGCAGCACGTCGTGGGCGAAGCAACGGAATTCCTGGCCAAACCCTTCACCCTGCAGGCCGTGGGCAACGCGGTTCGGCGTGCGCTGCAACGGGTGCGCGGCAGGCAGGGCGTCCATGCCGGTTGAAGCGCGCGCCCTGTTGCGGCGCCTGGGCAACCGCCGCGCCATTTTCCTGCTGCTGGCACTGGTCGGGCTGCTCGGCGGGCTGCATTTGGGCACCGAGGTGGTGCTGCGCCGGGCCGAACAGGCGGCCAACGAAGCCGCGCTGACCCGCCTGGCCCTGCGGGCGGAAGCCGCCGAGCAGGTGATGAACCGGCTGATGGAAGGCTGGGACAGCTACTTCGAGATGATGCAGGACCGCGAAAGGCTGGCCGTGACAGGCAGCCCGCTGGTCGCCGGCATCGACCGGCGCCTGGTACTGTTGAGCGAGGCGCGGCGCTTCGGCGTGATCCAGGCCGGCGTCATCGGCCCCGATGGCGTCAGCCGCTGGAGCAGCGTCGGCGGCACGGTGGAGGTGAACCTGGCGGACCGACCGCATTTCGTCGCCCATCTGCGCCAGGACAGCGGCCTTTACGTCAGCGAACCCTTGCTCGGCCGCATCACCGGGCGGTGGACGCTGCAAATCTCCCGCCGCATCACCAATGCCGTGGGCAGCTTCAGCGGCGTGGCGGTGCTTTCGGTGGAACCGGATTTCCTGAAGGAGCAATTCGCCGCCCTGGGCAGTGAGGCCGGCCGCAGCGCCGCGCTGTTTCGCGACGATGGCGTACTGCTGGCCAGCAGTACCCCGGCGGCGCCGCTGCTGGCCCAGCCCTTCGTTACCCCGCATCGCGTCGGCCCCAGCGGCGAGGCGCGGTTTCGCGCCATAACCTCGCGCAACAACGTGGACAGCTTCGTGGCGCTGCGCCGCCTGTCCGGGCTGCCCCTGATCGTCGGCGTCAGCAGCCCGGCGGCGACGGAACTGGCAGACCACGCCCTGCTGCGCCGTTCGGTCCGCCAGACCGAGGTGGCGCTGGCGCTGCTGGTGCTGGCCGGCTTCGGCCTGGCCACCCTGCTGCGGCTGCGCCGGCAGGCCGAGCAGGACAACGCGGCCGCCCAGTCCGCCCGGGCCGAACTGGTACGGGTACTGGACGGGCTGGGCGCGGTGGTCTTCCTGCAATGGCTGTACCCGGATGGCAGCTTCCGGCGCGACTACATCAGCGCCGAGGCGACGCGCGTGCTGGGGGTGCAGTCCACCGACCAGACGCTGCTGCACCAGGCGCTGGACAGTGCCGCGCTGGCGCTGTCGCCGGAACATCGGCTGGCCGCCTATGAACGGCTGCGGCGCGAAGGCACCCTGACGCTGGACCTGCTGACCCTGCTGCCGGATGGCTCGCACCGCTGGGTGCGCAACGTGGTCAATGTGATCGGCCAGGACGGCGACGCGCTGGAAGTCGTTGGCCTGATGAGCGATGTCAGCGCCGAGAAGGCGGCCGAGGTTGCGCGCGAGGAAGCCAGCCAGGCACGCCTGCAGGTCATGGCCCGGGTGCTGAACGGCCTGGCCGCCACCACCTTCGTCAGCCGGCTGTACCCGGATGGCAGCTTCCACCGCGACTACGTCAACCCGAATATCCATCGCCTGCTGGGCATGCCGGCGGCTGAACCGGAAGACGCCTTCAGCCTGCTGGACCGCACCCAGCCGCCCATCACCACGCAGGAACGCGCCGAGCTGCACGACATCCTGCGCCATCATGGGCATCTCAGTTTCGACCGCCAGTTGCGGCTGCCGGATGGCACCCTGCGCTGGGTCCGCTGCGCCATCAACGTCATCGGCCAGGTGGATGAGGAGTTGGAACTGGTCGGCCTCATCACCGATATCGACGCCGAGAAGGCGGCGGCGGTGGAACGCGAGCAGCGGGACAAGGCCCGGCTGCAGGAATTGCATGGCGTGCTGGATGGGATCGAGGGCGCGGTGTTCCTGTCCTCCGCCTTCCCCGATGGCACCCAGCGGCGGGACTACATGAACGCCGGCGCCGCCCGGTTGCTGCGCCTGGCCGACGGCACGCTCTACACCGACAATTATGTGCTGACCCACCTGGAGCCACCGCTGGACCAGGCTGAACGCGTCCGCCGGTTCGACGAGTTGCGGCGGGATGGCCTGACGATGGAAGACCGCCAGCTGCGATGCGCCGACAACACGCTGCGCTGGGTCCGCACCTCCATCCGGGTGCTGGGCGAGGAAGGCGATGGGCTGAAGGTGGTTGGCCTCATCACCGACATCGAAACCGAAAAGGCGGCCGAGGCGGCGGCCATCTCCCACGCCAGGCTGGCGACGCTGGGCGAGATGGCCAGCGGCCTGGCGCATGAGATGAACCAGCCGCTCGGCGTCATCTCCCTGACCGCGGAAACCGCGAACCTGCTGCTGCAACAGGACCCGGTGGCCAACCAGCAGGAGGTGAAGGTCCTGAACGAGCGCATCTTCGCCATGACCCGCCGGGCCAAGGAAGTCATCGACCACCTGCGGCTGTTCGCCCGCCAGCAGGAAGCAACGATGGAGGCGGTGGCGCTGCGGGACGTGGTGGAAGGCGCCCTGCTGATGACCGCGGGCACCCTGCGCGAACACGGCGTGGTGCTGGAACAGGACCTGCCGGCCACGCTGCCCGCGGTGCGCGGCCGCCAGGTGATGCTGGAACAGGTGCTGCTGAACCTGCTGCTGAACGCCGACCACGCCATGGCCAGCATGCCGCCCGAACGGCGGCGCCTGCGCATTTCCGCCCGCGCCGAGGGCGCGCAGGTGACGTTGCAGGTCAGCGACAGCGGGCCGGGGCT
>CANBXZ010000358.1 GCA_947373495.1 Acetobacteraceae bacterium | reverse complement strand
GCTGAACCGCGGCGGCACCACCTTCCGCAAGCTGCCCGAGGCCGAGCGCGAGGGGCTGGACGAAGCCCGCGCGATCCGGCTGATGCTGGCGCAGCCTTCCATGGTGAAGCGCCCGGTGCTGGCGGTGGATGGCGCCTTGCTGGTGGGCTTCAAGCCCGAGGTCTACGCCGCGCAGTTCGCCGGCCGGGGCTGAAGGCCCGGCCGGTTTTTGCCTGCCGCACGCCTTTCGGTGTTTCCACCGCGGGCGATCAGGCCCTAGCCTGCCGGCAACAAGGCGAAGGCAGGGAACATGTCCAATCATCTGAGCGTTGAACCGGTGGGCACCCATGTGGGCGCCACCATCCATGGCGTGGACCTGGCGGCGCCCACCGCGGGCGATATCGCCGCCATCCGCCAGGCGCTGTATGACCATGGCGTGGTGTTCTTCCGCGGTCAGACCCTGACGCCGGACCAGCACATCGCCTTCGCCGAACGCTTTGCGCCGGTGGACATCACCCGCTTCTTCAGCGCGGTGCCGACCCACCCGCAGATCGCCGAGGTGCGCAAGGAGCCGGAGCAGAAGCGCAACATCGGCGGCGGCTGGCACACCGACCACAGCTATGACGTGGCGCCGGCCATGGGCAGCATCCTGGTGGCGCGCGAAACCCCGCCGCTGGGCGGGGATACGTTGTTCGCCAGCATGGCGGCGGCCTTTGCCGCGCTGTCGCCTGGCCTGCAGGCCACGCTGCGCGGCATGCGCGCGGTGCATTCCAACCGCCACACCTTCGGCGCCAAGGCCCGCCAGTTGCAGGATGGCGACATGGCCGGCCGGCTGCGCAACCCGGAATTGGCCACCAACGACGCGGTTCACCCGGTGGTGGTGCGCCACCCCGGCACCGGCAAGCCCATGCTGTACGTGAACCCCGGCTTCACCACCCAGTTCGAGGGCTGGACCGAGGACGAGAGCAAGCCGCTGCTGGACTATCTGTATCGCCATGCCTCGCGCCCGGAATTCCAGTGCCGCTTCCAGTGGCAACCGGGTTCCGTGGCATTCTGGGACAATCGGGCCACCTGGCACTACGCCGCCAACGACTATGCGGGCGAACGCCGGCTGATGCATCGCGTCACCGTGGCCGGTGAACCGCTGGCCGCCGCCGCGGGCTGAACCCCGCGCCGCCCACCCCCGGGAGGATGGGCGGCGCGACCTTCAGGCGAACCAGTGCCCGGTGGCGTCGTGGTTGGCATAGACCTGCTGCGCCAGGGCGTACCAGTCGGTGGCCGCGGTCGCCAGGGTGGCGGGCAGGGTCCACAGGCCGGTGGCGTCGTGGTTGGCCAGCACCGCGGCCGCCAGCGCGTTCCAGTCGGTGCCGTCGGCGGCCAGGGTGGCCCCAACCGTGGCGGCCACGCTGGCCGCTGCGGCTGGTGCCGTGGCGACGATGCCGCCGCCGCCGCCGGGTTCGCTGATCTTCACCCAGTCGATGTGCAGGCCAACCTGGCTGGGGGTGCTGCCATTGGGGCCGCCGCCGTACCAGCCGTCATCCGATTTCGCCACGAAGCCCATGAAGCCCAGGGCCATCGGCGTTTGCGGCACATGGTCGGTGGTGGTGTACATTGGCTTGCCGTCGATCAGGTAGGTCAGGTGGTCGGGCTGCCAATCCACCGCATAGGTATGCCATTGGGAGGCATCCACGTTGAAGTTCTGGCTGGCGTAGTTGTTGCCGCCGCCCGCCCAGTGATTGCTGAAATAAACCTGGCTGCGGTCGCCATTGGGCGTTTCCAGCAGGTCCACCTCGGGCGGCCAATTGTCGTCGGTGGGCCACAGGATGATGCCCGGGCCGGTGCCCTGGCCCTTGTCCACCATGGCCCTGACCTCGAACAGGCCATAGGTGTGGCTGCCCGCCCAGCTCTGGTTCAGCCCGCCAGCGGTCCAACTGCCGCCGTGGTTGGTCATGGTGACCGCCAACTCGCCATTGCCCACGTTCACGTCGGCGCCGGACCAGGTGTAATTGCCGTTGCTCGGGCCGCCATAGACGGCCGGCCAGGCCTGCCTGTTCAGTTCGGTGCCGTTGAAGCCGTCGTAGAACACGGTCTGGTAGCCGTTCAGGTACAGCGCGTTCGGATTGTCGTCGGTGTAGGTGCCCATGGCCCCGGGAACTCCCATGTCGCAGCCCGTGGCGCGGGAAATACCGGCCGGGCAGGGGCAGCCCTAACCCCCTGCCGCATGGTCATGCAAGACTAGTATTTAATATACATTCCTGAAATACAATAAAAAGATACGAGGAAATGCCTGGTGTTGGAAGGCGTCGTTTTCATCTCAAAATCAACCTGAAACGATCATGGCGCGCTTCAATGCCACCGCTGTGACGCAGCCGGCCCCGCTCCTTGGTGCCCTGGCCCCCGGGTGCTCTGGCCCCGCCACGGCTTGACGCCGGCCGCCACCCGGGCGGAGGCTTCGCCATCCCCGGGAGCCAATCAATGCCTGATACCGCCACGCTGGCGCGGCTGCGCGCTGCTGTCTCAGCCAATTTTGCCGAGCAGACTGAATTCCTGGCGCAGTTGGTGCGCTTTCCCAGCACCCGCGGCAACGAGGCGCCGTTGCAGGACTGGATGGCGCGGCAACTCGCCGCCCGCGGCTACAGCGTGGACCGCTTCACCCTGGCCGATGTGCCGCTGCCCGCCCACCCCAAGGCCAGCCCGATGGTGGCGGCGGACCCGGCGCGCAGCGTGCAGGTGGTGGCGACGCATCGCGCCGCGAACCCCACCGGCCGCAGCCTGATCCTGCAGGGCCATATCGACGTGGTGCCGGAAGGCCCGCTGGAGATGTGGACCTACCCGCCCTACAGCGCGACCATCAAGGATGGCTGGATGTACGGCCGCGGCGCGCACGACATGAAGGCCGGCGTCGCCGCCATGATCTTCGCCATGGATGCGCTGAAGGCCGCCGGCCTGCAGCCCGCCGCCGATGTGCATGTGCAGACCGTGACCGAGGAGGAAAGCACCGGCAATGGCGCCCTGGCCACGCTGCTGCGCGGCTACCGGGCCGAGGCGGCGCTGATCCCGGAACCCACTGGTGGCACCATCACTCGCGCGCATACCGGCACGCTGTGGTTCCGCATCAAGGTGCGCGGCGTGCCGGTGCATGTGGCGGTGGCGCAGTCCGGCTCCAACGCCATCATGTCGGCCTATCACCTGATCCTGGCGCTGCAGCAGCATACCGAGCAGCTGAACGAGGTGGCGCGGGCGCACCCCTGGTACAACGGCATCGACCGGCCGCTGAAGTTCAACCCGGGCATCATCCGCGGTGGTGACTGGGCCAGCAGCACCCCGGCCTGGTGCGAGGTGGATTGCCGCATCGGCCTGCTGCCCGGCACCGACGTGGCCGAGGCGCAGCGCGGCGTGGAGCAGGCGGTGGCGGCGGCGGCGCGGACCGACAACTTCCTCTCCAACAACCCGCCCGAGGTGGAGTGGCACGGCTTCCTGGCCGATGGCTATGTGCTGGAGCCAGGCACCGAGGCCGAGCGCATGCTGGCCGCCGCCCATACCCAGGCCTTCGGCGCGCCGATGGAAGCGCGCATCACCACCGCGGTGAACGATACCCGCTTCTATGGCCTGTACTACGACATCCCCGGCCTCTGCTACGGCCCGAAGGGGGAAGGCGCGCACGCCTTCGACGAGCGCACCAACCTGGCGCATCTGGAACAGACCACGCTCAGCATCGCCGCCTTCATCGCCGACTGGTGCGGGGTGCGGCCGCTATGACGCGGCGCGCGCTGCTGGCGGCCGGTGCCCTGGCGCTTGCTGCCCCCTGGGTGGCACGCGCCGAGGGCGGCGGCGTGCTGCGCCTGATCGTGCCCTATGCGCCGGGCGGCTCCTCCGACACGCTGGCGCGGCTGCTGGCGCCCGGGCTTGGCGCCGCGCTGGGGCAGAATGTGGTGGTGGAGAACCGCGCCGGCGCCGGCAGCATGCTGGGCACCGAGGCCGCCGCGCACGCCACGGCGGATGGCAACACCGTCATCCTCTCGGACATGCCGCACACCATCGTGCCGGCCATGCAGGCCAGCCTGCCCTATGACCCGGTGGCGGATTTCGCCCCGGTGGCGCTGCTGGGCGTGGCGCCCTTCGCCATGTTCGCCAATGCCCGCTTCGCCGCGCGGGATGCGGCGGATTTCGCTGCCCAGGCACGGGCGCGGCCGGAACAACTCGCGGTTTCCTCCGGCGGCAGCGGCAGCGCCAGCCACCTGGTGGCGGAGCTGTTCCAGCATGCCGCCGGCTGTCGCCTGACCCATGTGCCCTATCGCGGGGCCGGGCCGGCGATGCAGGACCTGGCGGCCGGCCAGGTGCAGTGCAGCTTTTCCACCCTGGCCACGGCGGCGGCGCAGGTGCAGTCGGGCCTGATCCGCGCCGTGGGCGTCTTTGCCGCGGCGCCGGTGCCGGAACTGCCCGGCGTGGCGACCATGCGCAGCCAGGGCATCGACCTGGTGGTGGAGCATTGGTGGGCGGTGCTGGCGCCGGCGCGCATCCCCGCCCCGGCGCAG
>CANBXZ010000357.1 GCA_947373495.1 Acetobacteraceae bacterium | reverse complement strand
TATCGCGGCGAGGAACGCCGCACCGCGCGCTGGCTGACCTTTGGCGTGCTGGCACTGACGCTGTTGCAGGTGGCGGTGCAGGTGCGCTTCAACATCTGGAACCGGGATTTCTTCAACGCGCTGGAAAGCCGCGACCGGGACGCCTTCTTCGGCCAGTTGGGCCTGTTCCTGGCCCTGGCGCTGGGCAGCATGGCCACCGCGGTGTTCCAACTCTACCTGCGCCAGGCGCTGCAACTGCATTGGCGGCGCTGGCTGGTCGGGCGGCTGCAGCATCGCTGGCTGGACCAGGGCCACCACTACCAGCTCAACTTCGTGCCCGACGCCGCCGACAACCCGGACCAGCGGATCAGCGAGAATACCCGCTGGGCCACGGCCATGGCGGTGGACCTGGCGGTGGGGCTGCTGAACAGCCTGGTGATGCTGCTCAGCTTCGTCGGCATTCTGTGGACCCTGTCCGGCCCGCTGCATGTCGCCTTCGGTGCCACCGAGTTCGACATTCCCGGCTACATGGTGTTCGCCGCGCTGATCTATGCCGGGGCCGGGTCGGTGCTGACCTTCTTCATCGGCCGGCCGATGGTGGAGGCCAATGTGCGCCGCAACCAGGCCGAGAGCGACCATCGCTTCGCCCTGGTGCGGCTGCGGGAAAGCAGCGAGGGCGTGGCGCTGATCCGCGGCGAGGCGGATGAGGAACGCGGCCTGGGCCTGGCCTTCGGCCAGGTGGCGCAGGTGATGACCGACCTGATGCGCAGCGAACGCCGGCTGATGTGGCTGACCAGCGCCTACGGCATGCTGCTGACCGTCTTCCCGGTGCTGGTGGCCAGCCCGCGCTACTTCGCCGGGGCCATTACCCTCGGCGTGCTGATGCAGATCGCCTCCGCCTTCGGCCAGGTGACCACCAGCCTGAACTGGTTCGTGGACAACTTCCCCCGCCTGGCGGACTGGCGCAGCCATGTGGAACGCGTGGCGGAACTGGAGGAGACGCTGGACAGCCTGGACCAGGGCGTGGCCGAGAGCACCATCGTGCTGCAGGAAGGCCCGCTGCCGGATGGGCGGGAGGTGGTGGCCTTCCGCAACCTGCAGGTGGCGCATGCCGATGGCGCGGCGGTGATCAGCGATGCCAGCGCCGAGATCGCCCAGGGCGAGCGGGTGCTGATCGTGGGCGAAAGCGGCACCGGCAAGTCCACCCTGTTCCGGGCCATCGCCGGGCTTTGGCCCTGGGGGGCGGGGGAACTGCGGGTGCCGGCGCGGGAGGGCATGATGTTCATGCCGCAACGGCCCTATCTGCCGCTGGGCACGCTGCATGCGGCGGTGACCTATCCCGCGCCGCCGCATCACTTCCCCGCCCGGGCGGTGGTGGCGGCGCTGGAACGCTGCGGGCTGCCTGGGCTGGTTGGCCGGCTGGAGGAGGTGGAACGCTGGGACCGCATTCTCTCGCTGGGCGAACAGCAGCGCCTGGCCTTCGCCCGGCTGTTGCTGCACCGGCCGCGCTGGGTGTTCCTGGACGAAGCCACGGCGGCGCTGGATGAAGCCAACCAGGCCGCCATGCTGGGGTTGTTCGACCAGGAGTTGGCCGGCACCAGCCTGGTGTCGATCGGCCATCGGCCGGGGCTGGATGCCTTCCATGACCGCACCTTGACCCTGGTGCGGGCGGCCGAGGGTGCCACCCTGCGGGCGCGCCGCCGTCGCCCACCCCCGCCGCCGCCCACCAGTCGGGCGGGGGCGCTGCGGCGCCTGCTCTGGCGGGGGTAGGCGCCCAGGCCGCCAGCGCCCAGACCGCCAGCCCCCCGGGCGCGCCAGCCCCCAGACCGCCAGCCCCTTGGGGCCGCCAGCGCCCTATCGCCAGGCGGGGCGGCCCAGGTTGACGTCCCGCCCGCTGGTCAGCGCCCCGCCGGCCGCGCCGGCGGCGCCGCCGATCAAGGCGCCGGCGCCGGCATTGCCGCCGGTCAGCGCCCCGATGCCCGCCCCGGCCCCGGCGCCCAGCAGCCCGCCCGAGACCGCCCGGTCCCCGGTGGAGTAGCCACAGCCGGCCAGGGCCAGGCCGGCGGTGGCCAGGAACAGCAGAATCCGGGTGCGCATGGATATTCCTCCGCGTTTGTCAGGCGCCAACGCGGTGCCACCGGCACGGTTCGCCGGGGTTTGGTCGCGCTGGGGAGCGACGTCCCAGGAACAAGGCTTGAGCGGGAAGGCCCAGGCGGGTAAGCCACCCTACTACGCAGCATCCCCGCGCTCGTGATGTCGGACCCCCCGCGGGGCTGCGGAACCGTTTGGCCTGCCGCACTGCGCCACGGCCGCCGGTTCGCTGGGGATGGGGGTCCCACCTGGAAGGCTGCCGCCACATGTTCTCTCGCCTGTTTGGCTTCCTGTCGGCGGACATGGCCATCGACCTCGGCACCGCCAACACCCTGGTCTACGTCAAGGGCCGGGGCATCGTGCTGAATGAGCCGAGCGTGGTCGCCATTGCCGACCTGCGCGGCCGCAAGCAGGTGCTGGCGGTGGGCGAGGAGGCGAAGATGATGCTTGGCCGCACGCCGGGGAACATCGCCGCCATCCGGCCGTTGCGGGACGGCGTGATCGCCGATTTCGAAGTGGCCGAGGAGATGATCAAGCACTTCATCCGCAAGGTGCATAACCGCCGCGGCTTCGCCTCGCCGCTGATCATCGTCTGCGTGCCCTCCGGCTCCACCGCCGTCGAGCGCCGCGCGATCCAGGAAAGCGCCGAGAGCGCCGGGGCCCGCAAGGTGCTGTTGATCGAGGAGCCGATGGCGGCCGCGATCGGTGCCGGCCTGCCGGTGACCGAACCCAGTGGCTCCATGGTGGTGGATATCGGCGGAGGCACCACGGAAGTGGCGGTCATCAGCCTGGGCGGCATCGTCTATGCCCGCAGCGTCCGCGTCGGTGGCGACAAGATGGACGAGGCGATCATTTCGTATATCCGTCGCACCTTCAACCTGCTGATCGGCGAAAGCTCCTCCGAGCGGATCAAGATGGAGATCGGCGCCGCCGCCCCGCCCGAGGATGGCGAGGAAGGCCCGGTGACCGAGGTGAAGGGCCGCGACCTGATGAACGGCGTGCCGCGCGAGGTCTATGTCTCGCAGCGCCAGATCGCCGAGTCGCTGGCCGAGCCGGTGACCGCCATCGTGGAAGCGGTGAAGGTGGCGCTGGAGAACACCCCGCCGGAATTGGCGGCCGATATCGTGGACAAGGGCATCGTGCTGACCGGGGGCGGCGCCCTGCTGTACCGGCTGGACCAGGTGCTGCGCGATGCCACGGGCCTGCCCGTGGTGGTGGCGGAGGACGCGCTTTCCTGCGTGGCGCTGGGCACCGGCCGGGCGCTTGAGGAAATGAAACGGCTTCGCCAGGTGCTGAGTTCGATGTATTGATGGGCTGACTGAGGAAGCGTCGGCGGAACCGCCCATGGGTGCTGGGCGGCCAGGAGGCCTGATTGCTCCGACTGAGTATTCCATTGCGGCAGGCGCTTTCGCGCCTGACCCTGCCGGTGCTGATCGCCGCGGCGTTCGGCACCATGTTGCTCGGCAAGGCGGATACGCTGCTGGCTGAGCGCATGCGCACGGTCATGACCGACATCCTGACCCCGGTCTGGGGGGCCTTGCAGGAGCCGGTGACGGCGGCCCGCCAGGCCATGGACGACCTGGCCCACCTGGCCAGCCTGCGCAGCGAGAATGCCCGCCTGCGCGAGGAGAATGAGCGGCTGTGGCGCTGGCACAGCACCGCCCTGGCGCTGGAAGCCGAAAACCAATTGCTGCGCCGCCAGCTGGACTTCGTGCCCGAGGCCGCGCCGAGCTATCGCACCGCCCGCGTGGTGGCCGATGCCGGTGGCGTCTATGCCAAGGCCGTGCTGGTTGCCACCGGCCCCACCCAGACCCTGCGCAAGGGCCAGGTGGCGCTGGACGAACGCGGCCTGGTGGGCCGGGTGACCGAGGTGGGCAGCCGTTCCGCCCGCGTGCTGCTGGCCACCGACATGAACAGCCGCATTCCGGTGACGCTGGAAGCCAGCCGGGCCCGCGCCATCATGGTGGGCACCAACGGCAACCGCCCGCGGCTGCAGCACTGGCCGGAAGGCAGCTTGCCGCAGGAAGGCGAACGGGTGGTGACCAGCGCCGAGGCCAATGCCTTCCCCGCCGGGCTGCCGGTGGGGGTGGTGCATTGGACCGCCTCCGGCGCCGCGGAGATCGAGTTGTTCGCGCATCTGGACCGCCTGGACGTGGTGCGGCTGTTCGACTACGGCCTGGGCGGCATCCTGCCACCGGAAGCGGTGGCCCGGCCCGAACCGCGCAACAGCCGCCGCTGATGCGGGGCGCCCCTGGCCGCCCCACGGGGCCGGCGCTGTGGCCTTGCCAGGGCAGGGCCTGACCATGCGCCGCCTGACCGACCCGCCGCCCAGCCTGGTGCGCCAGGTGGACGCCTTCGCCCGCGCCATCTTCCCCGCTGGCTTCCTGGTGGTGCTGCTGGTGCTGGCGGCGCTGCCGCTGGGCCTGCCCGGCCTGGTGCAGGCGGTGTGCCTGCCCTGCGT
>CANBXZ010000356.1 GCA_947373495.1 Acetobacteraceae bacterium | reverse complement strand
GGCCATGGGCTGGCCGGCCAGCAGCGCGGCCATGGCCAGGGCATGCGCCGCCATGGCCTGGGCCGCGGCGCCGGGCTGGCCCGCGGCCGGCTCCTCGCGCCAGATATTACGGTGCAGCGCCAGCGCCAGCGCCGCCGCGTCGTTGGCGCGCACCGCGGCCTCATACGCCTTGGCCCGGCCGTGGAAGGCATTCCACATGTCCTTGACCTTCTTGCCCACCGAAAGGTCGCCGACGCCCATTTCCCGCAGGTTCACGTCCATGTCGGCGAACATGGCGTCGAACACCGCCTGGGCCATGGCGGCGCCGGCCGGGTCCGGGTCGGTGCGCAGGCGATGGATCAGCAGCGCCACATGCAGGCCCACGGTGTCGAACCGGCCATCCAGCGTGTCCGGCACGCCCAGCGCGTCGTAGAACCAGGCATCCCGCGCCGCGCCCACGGCGGCGCCGTACAGCATGAAGCCCGGGCGCTCATGCGGGTTGCGGCGAAACAGGCTGAACAGGCCCATGCGGGTGATATCCTAAGGATGGCGACGCCCTGGCCTCAGGCATCAGTTGACCGGGCGGCGGCGGAGTGGCATTCGCCGCAGACATGGAACGCCCTGCCCGAGTGGTCAACGCGATGCCGCTGTCTTCCCGCCCCCGCCGCCCCGCTTTGAAGGCCGCAGCAGCCTCACGCGGGGTGCTGCTGGCGCTTGCGCTTGGCCTGGGGGGCTGCAGCGTCATCGACGCCCCACCTGTCTCCCGCGGGCACCGCGTGGCCGATGACCAGCTGAAGGAGCTGGTGCCCGGCGTGCAGGGCCGCGCCGACGTGCAGGCGCTGCTGGGCACCCCCACCGCCCGCGGCACCTTCGACGACAACCAGTGGTACTACATCAGCGCCACGTCGCGGGCGCGGCCGATGCAGCAGGAATCCATCAGCCAGCAGCGCGTGGTGGTGGTGGAGTTCGACGACGCCGGCAAGCTGCGCCAGGTGCGCGAGCTGGGCGAAAGCGACGGCCGCAACGTCAGCTTCGTGGCGCGGGAAACCCCGGTGCCGGGCAACGAGCGTTCCCTGTTGCAGGCGCTGTTCGGCAATGTCGGCCGGTTCAACCCGCTCGGCGGCGGTGCCGGCGGCGTCAGCCAGACCAACCCGGGCGCTACCCAGCCCAACAGCACCCGCATCAACTGAGGCGGGTTGGCCGGCGACGACAGGCCGGCCCCCGCCCTGGCGCTGGCCTAGCCGGCGGCCACGGCCGGCGTTGCCCGGGGCGCCCGCAGCCGCTGCCACAGCAGCAGGCCCAGCACGCCCAGCAGCGGCGGTAGAATCGCCAGGTTCAGCGCATTCCAGCCGGCCTGGTCATGCACCGCGCCCGACAGGAAGGCGGTGCAGGCCACGGTGCCGAACACCAGCAGGTCATTCGCCGCCTGCGCCCGCACCCGTTCCTCCGGCGCATGCGCCGTGCCCAGCAGCGTCGTGGCGCCGACGAACATGAAGTTCCAGCCCAGCCCCAGCAGCCCCAGCGCCAGCAGGAAATGCCCGTAGCTGCGGCCGGTCACGCCGATGGCGATGCACAGCACGTTCAGCAGCACCCCGGCCACGATGATGCGGCGCACGCCGAAGCGGCTGATCAACCGCCCGGTGACGAAGCCCGGCGCGTACATCGACAGCGCATGCACCTGGATGACGGTGGCGGAGGCACCGACCTGGAAGCCGCAGAGCATCATCTCCAGCGGAGTCGAGGTCATCAGCAGGTTCATGCTGCCGAAGGCCACCATGCCGGCCGCGGCGGCGGTGACGAAGGCCGGGCGGGTGATGATCTCGCCGATCGGGGCGCCGCCGGCATTGCGCGGCGGCGGCGGCGGCAGCCGGGTGAAGCCCAGCAGTCCCAGGCAGGCCAGCGGCAGCAGGGCCATGGCCAGGTAGGTGCCGAGGAACAGGTGCGGCAGGAACAACTGCGTGGTCGCCTTCACCAGCTCCGGACCCAGCCCGGCGGACAGCACCCCGCCCGTCATCACCAGGCCGATCGCCTTGGCCCGGTAGGAGGGCGCGGCAACCTCGCTGGCGGCGAAGCGGTAGTGCTGGCCGATGCCGAAGCCGAGCCCGGCCGGAATCGCCCCCAGGGTGTAGATCAGGAAATCGCCGGCCCAGACGCCATAGGCAAAGGTCAGCGAGCCACAGAACGCCGCCAGCGCCCCCAGGGTGAAGCCGGCGCGCCGCCCCAGCCGGGCGAAGACGATGCCGGCCGGAATGCTGGCCGCCATGGTCGCGGTCATCTGGATGGCGATGGGCAGCGTCGCCAGCGCCTTGTTCTCGGCCAGGCTGTGGCCGATCAGCGCGCCCATCACCGCCTGGCCGACGATGGTGGTGTGCATCAGCGCCTGGCAGAAGAACAGCAGCCAGACCTGGCGCTTCATGGCGGCTTCGGTGGTCATGCTAGAAGTGGCTCCATCCGCCCTTGGGCAGCGCCAGGGCGGCGCCATCATGGCCCAGCACAGTGACGCCAGGCGGGCCGGCGGCAAAGCCACCCACGCATGCAACCGGCACATGCGCGGCCTGCGCCGCGGCCCGAATCGCCGGCGCGGCTTCCGGCGGGGCGGCGAACAGCAGTTCATAGTCATCGCCGCCGGTCAGCAGCAGCGGCAACAGCGCCGGGTGGGCGGCGGCGGCGGCGGAAAGCGGCACCGCCGCGGCCCGCAGCGTGGCGGCGCAGCCACTGGCGCGGCACAGATGCCCCAGATCCTGCACCAGCCCGTCCGAGACATCCATGCAGGCGCTGGCCAGCCCCACCAGCGCCTGGCCCAGCGCTAGCCGGGGCCGCGGCAGCCGGTAGCGGTCCGCCAGGAAGGGGTCGGGCGGCAGCTTGCCCTGCAGCACCCGCAACCCCAGCGCACCATCGCCGATGCTGCCGGAAACCCAGAGCTGGTGCCCCGGCCGCGCGCCATGGCGCCGCAGCGCCCGGCCCGGGGCGCAGGTACCCAGGATGGTCAGGGAAAGCGTCAATGGCCCGGGGGTGGAGACGGTGTCGCCGCCCAGCACATGCAGGCCGAACTCGGCCTGGTCCAGCAGCAGCCCGGCGGCGAACTCCGCCACCCAGGCATCCACCGTGCCCTGGGGGAAGGCCGTGGTCATCAAATAGCCCAGCGGCGCCGCGCCCATGGCGGCCAGGTCCGAGAGGTTGGTGCGCAGCAGCTTGCGGCCGATGCTGCCGGGCGGGTCGTCGGGCAGGAAATGCACGCCCGCCACCATGGCATCGGCGGCAATGACCAGTTCGCGGCCGGCCGGCAGGGCCAGCACGGCGGCGTCATCCTCCAGGTTCAGCGCCCCCGGCCCGGCCAACGGCCGGAAGTGCCGGGCGATGAGCGAGAACTCCGCCGGCAGGGGCACCTGGTCGCTCATCTCAGCGCTTCGGCGCGGCCCCGGTGAACTCCTCGGCGCGCAGGGTGCGGGCCATGGCGTCCAGCACGCCATTGGCGAACCGCGGTTCCTCGCCGCCGAAGAAGCCGTGGGCGATGTCGAGGTATTCGTTGATGACCACCCGCGCCGGCGGCTCCTTGCCGCCCCACAATTCGGTGCAGGCGGCCCGCAGCAGCGCGCGCAGCACCGGGTCCAGCTTGGTCAGCGGCCAGTCCTTGTCCAGATGCGCGGTGACGATGCCGTCGATCGCCTCGCCATTGTTGGCGGCCTTGCGCACCAGGGCGGTGAACAGCGGCACGTCGGCGTCCGGGATGCGGCCGTCGTCGAAGCCGGTGCTGCCGGGGAAATCGCCGATCCGGTGACGGATGAACTGGTCGATCACCGTCTCGGCGGATTCGCCCATGTAGTCGCTCTGGTACAGCGCCATCACGGCGGCGACGCGGGAGCCGGTGCGCGGCCGGCCGCGCGGCTTGTCGCTGGTCGGGCCCTTGGTCTTCTTTGCGGTGGTCACTGAATTCCCCAGCGCCGGCGCAACGCCACCTGCATCAGCAGGGCGTGCGCCGCTTCGGCGCCCTTGTTGTGCTTGTCGTCGCTGCTGCGGGCGATGGCCTGCTGCAACGTGTCCACGGTCAGCAGGCCGAAGCCCACCGCCGCGCCGGTTTCGGCCGAAATGGCCATGACGCCGTGGCTGATGGCGTCGCAGATGAAGGTGTAGTGGTCGGTCTCGCCCTTTACCACGCAGCCGAGCAGCAGGTAGCCGTCGTAGCGGCTGGACTTCTGCAGCAGCGCCATGCGCAGCGCGGCGGGCAGTTCGTAGCCGCCGGCCACGTCCACCACGTCCATGCTGGCGCCGGCCTCGGCGAAGGCGGCCGCGGCGCCCTGGCGCATGCCACCGACCACCTGCTCATAATACGGCGCCTGGATCAGCAGGATGCGCGGCGGCGGGCCCGGCAGGCGAACCGCCTCGCGCGTTGGCGCATGAATGGTGCTCACAGCTTGCCCTCCCGCGGGATCGGCCGGGTTTCCAGCACGCGCAGGCCGTAGCCTTCAAGCCCCACGATCGGGCGCGGGTTGTTGGAAAGCCGGATCAGGTCGCGCGCCCCCAGGTCGGCCAGGATCTGTGCGCCGATGCCGTAGTCGCGGATCATCGGCAGCGCCACCTGGCGGT
>CANBXZ010000355.1 GCA_947373495.1 Acetobacteraceae bacterium | reverse complement strand
CGCACCAATGGGCTGGACCAGATTGTCCGCACCCGCTGGCCGACCCTGCCGGAAGGGCTGGGCACCAAGCCGGTGAAGCTGGCCATCCTCGGCTCCTCCACCCTGTCGCACCTGCTGCCGGGGCTGCGCATGGCGGCGCTGCGGCGCTCCATCTGGCTGGAAACCTTCGAGGGTGATTACGGCCAGTACATGCACGACCTCCGCGACCCGGGGTCCGAGCTGCATGCCTTCAAGCCCAGCGCCATTCTGTTCGCCTTCGACGCCTATCATCTCTGCGCCGGCCTCTCCCTGGCGGACCAGGCGGCGGATGTGGCGGCGTTGCTGGACCAGCAGCGCCAGCGGGTGGCCGAATGCTGGCGGCTGGCGCGCGAAGCCTTCGGCTGTGTCATCCTGCAACAGGCGGTGCTGCCGGTGCACAACGCCCTGATCGGCGGCAACGAACACCGCCTGCCCGGCTCCCGCGCCGCCTTCGTGCCGCGGCTGAACGCCATGCTGCGCGAGTTGGCGGACGCCGAGGGCGCCGAGATCGTGGCGCTGGACGCGCAGGCGGCACGGGACGGCATTGCCGCCTGGCACGACCCGGCGCTGTGGCACCGCAGCAAGCAGGAGGTGACGCCGCTGGCCAGCCCCTACTATGGCGAGCTGGTGGCGCGGCTGCTGGCGGCCAAGCAGGGCCGTTCCCACAAGTGCCTGGTGCTGGACCTGGACAATACGCTGTGGGGCGGCGTCATCGGCGATGACGGGCTGGACGGCATCGTGCTGGGCCAGGGCAGCGCGGTGGGTGAAGGCTTCCTGGCGGTGCAGCACTACGCCAAGGAACAGGCCCAGCGCGGCGTCATCCTGGCGGTGTGCTCGAAGAACGACGAAGCCAATGCGCTGGAGGTCTTCGACAAGCACCCGGAGATGCTGCTGCGCCGCAACGACATCGCCTGCTTCGTCGCCAACTGGAGCGACAAGGCCACCAACATCCGCCACATCGCCCAGCAGCTGAACATCGGCATCGACAGCCTGGTGTTCCTGGACGACAACCCGTTCGAGCGGAACCTGGTGCGCCAGGAACTGCCGATGGTGGCGGTGCCGGAAGTCTCGGACGACCCGGCGATGGTGCCCGGCATGCTGGCCGCGGCCGGCTATTTCGAAGCCCTCGGCATCACCGAGGAGGACCGTGAGCGCGGCAGCCAGTACCAGGGCAATATCCGCCGGGAAGCGCTGAAGCACGAAGCCTCCGACATGGCGAGCTACCTGCGCGGGCTGGAGATGCGGCTGGTCTGGCGGCCGTTCGACAAGGTGGGCCTGCAACGCACGGTGCAGCTCATCAACAAGACCAACCAGTTCAACCTGACCACGCGGCGCTACACCGAAACCGACGTGCAGGCGCTGATGGCCGACCCTACCGCGGTGGGGCTGCAATTCCGCCTGGTGGACCGCTTCGGCGACAACGGCATCATCGGCATCATCATCGGCCAGTTGGAACCCGACCGGGTGGATTTCCGCCTCGACACCTGGCTGATGAGTTGCCGCGTGCTGGGCCGCCAGGTGGAGGAAGCCATGCTGAACGTGGTGGCCGCCGAGGCGCTGCGGCTGGGCGCCGGCCGCATGCTGGGCGACTTCATCCCGACCAAGAAGAACGCCATGGTGCGCGACCATTATCGCAGGCTGGGCTTCACCACGGGCGCGGCCGACGCCGACGGCAGCACCCGGTCGGTGCTGGATTTCAGCGGCTACGCCCCCTTCCCCACCTTCATCCACATCGAGCAGGGCTGACGCCATGGCTGACGACAACGTGCTGAGCGGCCTGACCGAGATCTTCCGGGACGTGTTCCTGGACGACGCGATGGTGCTGCAGGAGAGCCATTCCGCCGCCGATGTCGAAGGCTGGGACAGCTTCAAGCATATCGAGATCATCCTGGCGGCCGAGGAACGCTTCGGCGTCAAGTTCTCCACCCGCGAGTTGGACAAGCTGAACAGCGTCGGCGACCTGGCCAACCTGATCCGCGCGAAAAATCCGGCGGCGGGCTGAGCACGATCATGGGGCAATCTCAGTCCATCGACCAGGCAGCGATGCCCGCGGCCAGCCCGGCGACGGACTGGGAAGAAAAGCTGCGGCACTGGTCGGCACTGCGGGCGGAACAGCCCGGCGACGTGGCGGCGCACCTGAAGGCCGCCACCGCCGCCCGCAACCTGAACCGCCCGGACGAAGCCCGCGCCCTGCTGCTGGAAGCCGAGGCCGCCGGCCTGGAGGATGTGCGCATCCAGTTCACCCTGGCCGAACTGGCGCGCGAGCTGGGCCATAACGACGAAGCGGCGCAACGCTGGCAGACCGTGCTGCGGGCCGAACCGGCGCACCCCAAGGCGCTGACCTCGCTGGCGCGACTGCTGATCGAGCTCAACCGTGGCGCCGAGGCCGATGCGCTGTTGCAGCCGGCGCTGCAATCGGCGCCGGACAGCATGGACCTGTGGATGCTGTTCACCCGCAGCGCCATGCTCCGGTTCGACTGGCCGCTGGCCACCACCCGCTGGCAGGCCATGCTGGGGCAGTTCCCGGACGTGATCGAGGTGACGGTTGGCCTGGCGGTGACGCTGGAAAAGCAATCGCGGCTGGATGAGGCCGAGGCGGTGGTGGCGACCACGCTGCAACGCCACCCCGGCGAGGTGGACCTGTTGCGGCGCCTGGCCTGCATTGCCATTGCCAGTGGCGACTGGCCGCTGGCCAGCAGCCGCTGCCGCATGGTGTGCATGCTGGCGCCGGAGCGGACCGACGACCTGGGCCGGCTGGTCACCAGCCTGCGGGCGCAGAACCTGTATGGCGAGATCGAGGACGTGCTGGCGGAGGCGCTGCCCCGCCTGCCGTTCAACGCGCACCTGACCAGTTCCTACGCCGTCGCCGCCGAACGCCAGGAAGACTGGGCCGGCGCCGCCGCGCGCTGGGCGGCGCTGCAGGCCGGCGAGCCGGGCAATGCCTTCGCCAGGAGCCGCATGCTGCGGGCCCGCCAGCGGGCTGGCCTGCCGACCGAGGAGGAAGCCGAGGCTGCCTCGGCCGAATACGTGCCGCAGCGCCCGCCCGCCTCGCCGTTGACGGAGGAGGAGACGGCCCACCGCGAAGCCTGGCGCGAGATGCTGATGCGCTTCGAGGGGCTGGGCGACAATTGCGAGTTCGGCCTGGTGCAGCGCCGCTATGGCGCCGAGCCGCTCGGGCTGTTCCGCTGGACCTCAACCGGCATCCCGGCCCTGACCATCAGCTTCGAGACCGACATGGCCGGCATCGGCGACCCGGCGAATACCGCCGTGGTGCGGTCCGGTTCGGAATATCTGGTGCGGGACCGGCGCTACCAGTTCACCATGCACACCTTCGTCAGCGCCGAGCAGACCGACCCGGACCGCTTCGCGGCGCAGCAGTGCAAGCGGCTGCAATTCCTCACCCGGAAAATGCGCGAGGATCTGGCCGAGGGGGAGAAGATCTTCGTCTTCAAGGGCCGCGCCACGCTGGAGGAAAAGGCCGTGCGCCGGCTCTACGCCAGCATGCGCAAGCACGGCCCGGTGCGGCTGATGGCGGTGCAATTGGCCGCGGCGGAAAACCCTGCCGGCACCGTCCGGCGCCTCACCGAAGGGCTGTCGCTCGGCTACATCAGCCATATCAGCGGCGCCCCCTGGAGCATCGCCTACCGCGACTGGGTGGCGCTGTGCCAGGCCGCCTGCCGGCTGTACGACGAGGACCTGGCCGAAATCCGGGGTTGAAGCCGCTTTCCCTTCTATCGGGGCCAGCCCTGGCCTAAAATCCTGCGTCCTTCCCGGTGGAGAGGCTGCCTTGGCTGGTCCCGCCCTCAGCGTAGAAGCCGCCCGCCTGGTGCTGGGCCGCGCCGGCTATGGTGCCGCCCCGGGCCAGGCCGAAGCCCTGGCCGCCAGCGGCCTGGCGCCCTGGGTGCGTGCCCAGTTGGCGCTGCGGGGCGATGACGCCGCCACCGCGGCCGGGCTGGCGGCGCTGCGCCTGCCGGTGCGGGTGCCCGGGCAGGCCGCCGAGGACATGCTGCCACTGGCCCGGCTGACCGCCCCGCAGGAGGAGAATTACGCCCTCCTCACCCTGGCCAACCCGGCCTTGTCGATCGCGGTGGAGCGGGTGCGGCTGGACCTGCAGGCCGCCACCGTGTTCCGCAAGGTGCATTCCCAGGCGCAGCTCTACGAACGCATGGTGGAGTTCTGGCACGACCACTTCTCGGTCGATGCCGCGGCCGGGTCCTCGGTGCGGGTTTCGATGGTCGAGCACGACCGCCGCCTGCGCGCCCATGCGCTGGGGGATTTCCGCCAGTTGCTGGAAGCCGTCGCCACCAGCCCGGCGATGCTGCTGTACCTGAACAACAATACCTCCCGCGCCGGCGCACCGAATGAGAACTACGCCCGCGAGTTGCTGGAGCTGCATACGCTCGGCCAGCCGGCCTATTTCGGCGGCGCCCGCAGCAATGCCCAGGTGCCGCGCGACCGCGACGGCCTGCCCGCCGGCTATGTGGATGCCGATGTGTGGGAAGCCGCCCGCGCCTTCACCGGCTGGGCCATGGCCGCCGGCCAGGGGGTGGACCGCGGCCGGCGCCT
>CANBXZ010000354.1 GCA_947373495.1 Acetobacteraceae bacterium | reverse complement strand
GGCCACCGCCCCGACAAGCGCGCAATGCTGCGGCGGCAAAGCCTTGTCAGCCTTCACGGCGGGTGCATATAGCGGCCGGCCCGCGCGTTGTCCGCGGCAGCCCTGCACGAGGAGCCCACCGCATGCGTCGCATCGCGCTTTCCGCCGCCCTGCTGCTTTCCGTCGCCCTGCCGGCCTTGGCGCAGGACGCACCGCCGCCGCCCCCCGGCCAGCGCGTGTTCCGCACCCAATGCGGCGCCTGCCACACCGTGGAACAGGGCGGCCGCAATGGCGTTGGCCCCAACCTGCACGGCATTGTCGGCCGCCGCATGGGCGCGGTGGAAGGCTTCCGCTATTCGGCCAATATCCGCGCCGAGAACGAGAAGGGCACGGTGTGGACCGAGGAAACCCTGCGCGCCTACATCGCCAACCCGAAGTCGGTGCTGCCCACCGGCACCATGCCCTATGCCGGGCTGCGCAATGCGCAGCAGTTGGATGAGCTGGTCGCCTTCCTCAAGCCGGCCGGCTGAGCCTCGCCCCAGGGGCGGCAACAGCGGCATTGCGCAAATCCCGCGCAGGCCGTTTGCTGCCGCCACCCGGGGCAAGGCAGCGGCGCATGCTGGCAGCCCGCCATCCCGGGCGGGAGGAAAGCCATATGCGCATCACTCGTCGCCTCGCCCTGGCCACGCCTGCCTTGGCTGCGCCTGCCCTGTGGGCGGCGTCGCTGCGGGCGCAGCCCGCCGCCTGGCCCAACCGGCCGGTGCGCCTGGTGTCGCCCTTCGCCCCCGGCGGCCCGCAGGACATGCCGGCGCGCTTCATCTGCGAATACCTGACGCAGCGGCTGGGCCAGCCCTTCATCCTGG
The DNA here is from genome assembly GCA_947373495.1 of Acetobacteraceae bacterium. Lineage (GTDB taxonomy): Bacteria > Pseudomonadota > Alphaproteobacteria > Acetobacterales > Acetobacteraceae > CAIMOR01. The sequence continues at coordinate 3,746 of CANBXZ010000354.1, read as the reverse complement.
AAAGCCGCGCCGGTGCCGGCGGCGCGCTGGGCATGCAGCACGTGGCCCAGGCGACCGATGGCCATACCTTCCTGGTCACCTCCTCGGCCATTTCCACCCTGCCTGCCATGCGGCGAGACCCGGGCTTCGACCCCTTCACCGACCTGCCCGCCGTCTCCCTGATATCCGAATCGCCGCTGGCCTTCACCACCCGCGCCAATGGCGGCGTGGCCGACCTGGCGGCGCTGCTGGCGCGGGCCAAGGCGGCGCCGGGCACGGTCAGCTTCGCCACCTCGGGCATCGGTTCGGCGACGCATTTCGCCGGCGAATTGCTCGGCGTGAAGGCCGGGGTGCGACTGCTGCACGTGCCCTATCGCGGTGCCAGCCTGGCGATGAACGCGGTGCTGGCCGGCGATGTGGACCTGGTGATCGGCGATGTCTCCATCGTGCTGCAGCATGTTCGCGCCGGCAGCCTGCGCGCCCTGGCCACCAGCCTGCCCCAGCGCATCGCCCTGCTGCCGGATGTCCCCGCCATGGCGGAGCAGGTGCCAGGCTATGCGGTGCCGTTCTGGATCGGCCTGTTCGCCGCCCGCGCCACGCCGCCGGCGGTGATCGCCCAGGTGAACGCCGCCATGGCGCCGCTGCGCCAGGGTGAGTTGGCGCAACGCATGGCCGAACTCGGCGCCACGCTGCTGCTGAGCGAACCCGGCGTGCTGGCGGCCCGGCTGCGGCAGGAAATCCCGCAGTGGAAGGACGTGGCCGCCAACGCCGGCATCACCCCGGAATAGCCCCGGCGTTCAACTCGGCGGTGGCAGCACCGCGCCATTGCCCAGCAGCGTGTCGATCTCGGCTTCGGTATAGCCGGCGCCGGCCAGCACGCGACGGGCATCGGCGCCCATGCGCGGCGCCAGGCTCAGGTTGTCCCGCGCCGCGGTGCCGAAGGTGACGGGGCGGGAAAGCCCCACCATCGGCCCTTCGGTCGGGTGTTCCTCGCGCCGCAGGAAGCCGGCCTCCCACAGGTGCGGGTCGTCCAGCAGCCCCTCGATGGTGTTGAACGGCATCGCCGGCACCTCGGCCTGGCGGAAGATCACCACCCATTCGGCGGTGGTCTTGGCGCGCAATGCCTCGGCCCGCAGCGCGAAGTAGTCGTCCACGTTGCGGAACCGCGCCACCACACTGTTGAAGCGCGGGTCCTGCTTCAGTTCCGGCCGGCCCACGGCGTCGAAGAAGGCGAAGGCCTGGGCATCGGTGTTGGCGGACAGCGCCAGGTAGCCGTCCTTGGTGGGAATCGGCTTGGCGTCCGGGTTCATCACCCGCGGGTCGCCGGTGGCGCCGGCCGGGTCGTAGGTGCGCTTGAACATGTGCTCGGTGAGCACGAAGTGGGCCATGCTCTCGAACATCGGCACTTCCAGCGCCTGGCCGGCGCCGGTCTGCGCCCGCTCATACAGCGCCGCGGTGATGGCCTGGGAGGCGATGATGCCGGTGATGTGGTCGCACAGCACGAAGGGCGCATAGCGCGGCTCGCCGCCCGTCACCCGGCCCAGCGCGTCGGCGAAGCCGGACATGCCCTGGATGATGGTGTCGTAGGCCGGGCTGTCGTGGTAGCGGCCCTTGGAGCCGAAGCCGGCGATGACGCAGAACACCAGGCGCGGGTTCTTCGGTTGCAGGGCTTCCCAGGTGATGCCCAGGCGCTTCAGCGCGCCGCCGCGCATGTTGGTCACCAGCACATCGGCCTGTTCGGCCAGCCGGGCCAGCACCGCCTTGCCCGCGGCGGTCTTCAAATCCACCGCGATGGACTGCTTGCCACGGTTGAAGTGAACGAATTTCGGCGACATGTCGGGGGAGCGCGAAGGCCCGCCCAGCTTGCGCAGCAGGTCGCCGGCCGGCGGCTGTTCCAGCTTGATGACCTCGGCGCCCTGTTCCGCCAGCGTCAGCGTGCAGGAAGGGCCGACAACCACGGCGGTAAGGTCCAGCACCTTCACGCCCTGCAGGGGTCCGGTTCGCATCAGGCGCACTCCGCCACGGCTTCAAAGGCAATGCGGCCGCTGTCGTCCAGCGCCCAGAGGTTCAGCTTGTTCGGCGCCGGCGCATGGCAGGCCAGCGTGGCCTCCCGCCCGACATACAGCGCCCGGCCGGCGCGGGAGGTGATGCTGGTGATGGGCCCGGGCAGCTTCCGCTTGGCCAGTTCGGTCAGCAGGATGGTGGAGACGCCGCCATTCACCACCAGGGCCGGGTAGCCTTCCTCCTGCCGCGCATAATCCGCGTCGTAGTGGATGCGATGGCCGTTGTAGGTCACCGCCGAATAGCGGAACAGCAGCGTGGTGCTGGGCACATAGCGTTCCACATGGGCGCCCTCGGGCAGCACCAGCGGCGGCGGTGGGGCGGGCGGCGCGGCGCCGGGGGTGGCGGCTTCGCGGAACACCAGGTCCTGTTCCTCCACCACCGCTTCCACGCCCGCGGCGCCGATGACGTGGCGGATGGTGACGAACACCATGGCGCCGGACTTGCCCTGCTTCGGCGTGATGGCGGCAATGGTGCTGGTGCGGGTGACATCGGCGCCGATGGCGATGGGCGCGCGGAACCAGGTACGGCGGCCGGCGAACATGCGGCGCGGCAGCGGAATGGGCGGCATGAAGTCGCCCTTTTCCGGGTGGCCATCCGGCCCCAGGGTGGATTGCGGCGCCAGTGGCCAGAACAGCACCGCGTGCCAGCCGGCCGGCAGCGGGTCGCCGCGTTTCAGGCCGGCGGGGTCCTGGTTCAGCAGCGCGGCCAGCCGGCGCATCAGGCCCAGGCTGGCTTCGTCCTCAACCGTCTCGCGCGTTCCGATCCAGTCCTGCATGGCACCCCCCTTTTATTCGCCGCGCATCATCGCGGCGACGCCGGGCGGGTCAATCCGCCTTCAGCCCCGCGCGCCGGATCAGGCCGCCCCAGCGCTGCATTTCCGCCTGGATGAAGCTGGCGAACTCGGCCGGCGAGCCTGGCGCCGGGTCGGCCCCTTCGTCACGCAGTCGGGCCAGCACCTCGGGCGCGCCCAGGGCGCCACGAATGGCCGCGTTCAGCCGGGCCACCACCGGCGCCGGCAGGCCGGCCGGGCCCACCACGCCATACCATTGCGCCGCCTCGAAGCCCGGCAGCGTCTCGGCCATGGCCGGCAGGTCCGGCGCCGCCTCGATCCGCGCCCTGGTGGAAACCCCCAGCGCCCGCAACTGCCCGGCCCGCACCGGCGGCAGCAGCGCCGGCCCGCCCGACATGGTCAGGTCGATCTGGCCGGAGATCATGTCGGTCACCATCGGCGCGGTGCCGCGATAGGGCACATGGGTGAAGCCGATGCCGGTGGCGTCGCTCAGCGCCGCCATGGCCAGGTGCGCCGCGCTGCCATTGCCGCCGGAGCCGAAGCTCAACGGGTCTCGGCGAGAGCGGGCGAAGGCGAGGAATTCCGCCACATTGGCCGCCGGCACGGTGCGCGGCCCCACGGCCAGGATGTTGGCCACCATCGCCACCAGGCAAATCGGCTCCAGCCCGCGCACCGGGTCGTAGCCCAGGCGCGGGTACAGCGTGGGGTTCACCGCCAGCGTGCCGATATGGCCCATGCCGATGGTGTGGCCATCCGGCGTCGCATGGGCGATCTGCTCGGTGCCGACGGTGCCACCGGCGCCGGGCCGGATTTCCACCACCACCGGATGGCCCAGCGCGGCGCCGATGCGGCTGGCGACCACGCGGCCCAGAATGTCGGTGCTGCCGCCGGGGGTGAAGGGCACCACCATGCG
>CANBXZ010000353.1 GCA_947373495.1 Acetobacteraceae bacterium | reverse complement strand
TCACGCATTCCAGGAAGGCCGGGCCGCCGCCGGCGCGAATGCCCGCCGCCAGCCGCCCGGCGGCTTCCCGCACCGCCAGCACGTCCATGCCGTCCACCGTTTCGCTCGGCATGCCGAAGGGCCGCCCCAGGTCGGACAGCCGGGCCGGCGCCAGGCCGGCGCCCTGCGGGGTGGAGATGGCATAGCCATTGTTGTCGCACACCAGCAGCAGCGGCAGGCGCCACAGCGCGGCGATGTTCATCGTCTCATGCAGCGCGCCGGCGGCGCAGGCGCCATCGCCGAACATGCAGGCCACCAGGCCGGGCCGCGCCGCCACCTGCATGGCCAGCGCCACCCCGGCGGCAATGCCCAGGTTGCCGCCCACCACCGCATGCGCGCCGAAGAAGCCGGCCGCCGGCTGTGCCATGTGGCCACGCCCGGCATGGCCATGGCAGGGCCCGGCCACGCGCCCCAGCAGTTCCGCCATCACCGCGCCGGGGTCCAGCCCGCGGGCCAGCGCCGGGCCGATGGAACGGCCGCTGCACAGCAACTGGTCCTCGGGCCGCAGCACCGCGCACAGCCCCACCGCCGCCGCTTCCGCCCCGCTGGAGAACAGCTGGAAGCCGCAATCCGGCCGCGCCCGCAATGCATGCTCGAAGCGGCGGATCAGCAGCATGGCGCCGAGCAACTCAGCCGGTGGCACGGGGGGCCTCGGTCACCAGGGCATCGGTGCGGCGCAGCAGCCCGGGCAGGCCGCCGCGCCATTCCTGCGCCTGTTGCAGCACCTCCACCGGCACCACGTCGTCCAGCCCCTCGGCCAGCAGCGCGCCGGCGATGACATCCCCCCCCACCCGCGCGGCGATGCCACCGCCCAGGCGGAAATCGGTCTGCAGCAGCCCACCGCCGATATGGGCGAAGGCGCGGTCGAGGTCGATGACGCCGACGCCGGTGGCCTGCGACAGCTCCGCCGCCAGCAGGTTCAGCCGGCGGATGCGTTCCTGCCGGGCCCAACGCTCGGCCTCCGGCAGCGCGGCGCTGCGCGGCACGTGGCGGAAGATGGTGCACAGGAAGACCGGGCCGGTGCCGGCCTGCTGCAAGGCGGCCAGTTGCCGCAGCCACAGCGTTGCCAGCTCGGCCATGCCGATCGGCGCCGTCACCAGCCCCAGCAGGGAAAGGATGCTCACCGCCGGCGCCTGGCGGGCCGGCCCCTGCACCAGGACGATGCGGAACGGCTGCCGCCGCACCTGGCCCAGCAGGTCGCACACCTGCCGCGCGCCTTCCATCATCAGCTGGATTTCAGCCGGGTCCTGGGTGTTCAGGGAGATGGTCAGCTCGTGGCCCGGTGGGGTCATGCCCGCCCCCAGAAGGCGGCGCCCAGCGCCGGCAGGCCCAGCGCCAGGCGGGCGGCGTCGAAGCCGCGGCCGGAAGCGGCGGCCTGTTCCAGTTCCGGCAGCGAGGCGATCCGCTCCGCCACGGGCAGCGGCGCGGCCGGCGCCAGGCTGGCCCAGAACACCGCCAGCAACGCCACCGCCGGGCGCGGATGCGCCGCCAGGAAGGTGGCTTCCCACCCGGTTTCCACCAGGGGGTCGCGCCAGCCGGAACGGTGGATCATGTGGTAGCTCCGCGCCGCTGGCACCGGCGCCACGCCCAGGCCCACCCCGGCCAGCCGCAGCGCCAACTCGCGGTGTTCGTTGATGCTCAGCGCCGCGTCGAAGCCGCCCACGCGCAGGAAGGCGTCTCGTGGCACCGAGAAATTGCTGCCCGACGCCGCTGCCCACAGCACGCCGCAGCCCGGGGTTTCCCGTAGCGCCGCCATTTCGACTTCCTGCAGCAGCCGGGGGCCGGCGCCGGGGTAGATGCCGGGTTCGGCCTGGGCGGCCAGGCTGGCGAAATCCTCCTGCACCCGGGCCACGGTCACCCGCAGCCGCTCGCGTTCCGCCGCCGGGCGGCGCGCCAGGCTGGCGGCATGCTGGGGAAAGGCCATGCCCGAATCGGGGTCCCGCAGCAGGCGGGTCTGGCGCAGGTGCCAGGTGTCGCCACGGCCCATCAGGCCGGGCGTGGCGTGCAGCGCGGCATGGGCCGCCAGCATGCCGGGGCCGGCCAGGGTATCGCCATCCAGGAACAGCAGCACGCGGCCCCGCGCCAGCCGCGCCCCGGCATTGGCAGCAGCGGCGCGGCCCTGCGCCACCGCATGGCGCACCACCCGCACCGGCAGGGGCGCCGCCGCCAGCACTTCGGCGGTATGGTCGGTGGCTCCATCCACCACCACCACCACCTCATGTCCCCCCGCTGGGCCCCCCGCCTGGCCAGCCAGGGAGGCCAGGGTCAGGCGCAGCCGGTCGGCCTCGTTGTGGGTGCGGACCACCACGCTGAGTTCCGGCGCGGCTACAGGCACAGCGTGTCTTCCAGAATCCGCGCCACTTCCTCGGCCACCAGCCGGCAGCCCTCGGCGGTGAAATGGAAGCTGTCCACCAGCAGGCGCGCAGCGCCATGCCGCGCCACCACCGCATCCACATCCACCACCGAGATGCCGGTGCGCTGCGACAACTCCACCAGCCCCAGGTTGAAGCGGCGGATCCGTGTCGCCTGGCTGTCCTCCATGCCCAGATGGCAGTGGACCGTGTCCCCCGGCACGGCGGCCGAGAGGTTGTAGATCAAAATCGGCGCGTCCGACCGCGCCTGGCACTGGGCGATGATGCGTTCCAGGTTGGCCATGGAACTGGCCACGTCCAGCATCGGCACCGGCTGGAAATTCGCCCGCAGCCAATCCAGGTCGGCGGCTGGCCAATCCTCCGGATGGTCCGGCAGCAGCAGCCAGCCCTCGGCGCGATGGCGCACCAGGTTCACCGAGATATCGGGCTGGATCGACAGGATGATAGCGTCGGCGGTGCTTTCCAGCACGGCGCGGCTGAACTGCATGGCCGGCGACAGCGCGCCGCAGCGCAGGTCCCGCGCCGCCACCTCTGCCGGCACCGCGCCGGTGGAGGCCAGCAGCGCGTCCGAGCGGCTGAAGGTCTCATGCCGCAGCCGCACGGAAACCCCGGGGTGGCGCTGGCGCATGAGGTCGTTCAGGCCATTCCACACCACCTGGCCATTGACCCGGCAGACATGGAGCGAATCCCGCAGATCCGTATTGCCCTTGAGGAACAACGATATCCGCCGCAACGCACGCCTCGCCAATGCCGGCCGTTTCCATACCGCGCCGTCCGGGTGGCTCCAAGCGGCGGTTTCGCCGGGTCCCGCTACGACGGGCCGGCTACGGCGGGGCCGGCAGGCTGGCGGGGCCGGCCGAGACGACATCGGTATGGACCACCGCGCCGGTCGCCGCGTTTTCCAGCGAGATGGCGATGCCGCCGGCCGGCCGCGCCACCGTCGCCACATACCAGCGCGGCGGCAGCGCCACGCCCAGCGGCCCGGTGACCTGGCGCGGCATGACCTGCGTGGTCAGCCGCGCTTCCAGCCGGCCGGCGAAATGGTCGCGCCAGGCTTCGTCCTGGCCGCCGGCGGACAAGCCCCAGGACAGCAGGTCGAACGGCGTCCAGCCGGCATCCTCCAGCCAGATCTCGGCCCAGAAATGCACATCGGGCGAGAGCGGGTACAGGAAGTGGCCGCCCAGCAGCCGCGCCGGCAGGCCAAGCGCACGCGCCAGCGAAACCAGCAGCGCGGCGCCCAGTTGGCAATCCATCCAGCCATGGTCCAGCAGCCAGTCCATCGGCTGGTCGGTATCCAGTTCATGGTAGGGCACCTTGCCCACCAGCAGGTTGGCGTTGACCCAGCGCCACAGCGCCATCACCCGCGCCAGCGCCGTTGGCGCGCCGGCCGCCAACTGCCCGGCCAGCGCCGCCACCCGGGGCGAGACCTGCACCAGCCCTTCCCGCGGCTGGGTGTACAGCAGCCGGGCCGCGGCATCCGGCGGCGCCGGGTCGGGCGAACCATGGGCCGGGAAGCTGGCCTGCCAGCCCAGTTCCACGCTGGCGGCGCCGGAGGTGACAAGCTGGCACAGCAGCCGGCCGGGCGCCTGGCGCGGTGGCGCCGGCCAGGCGCCCAGCAGCCGCAGCGCACCGGGCTCCAACGCCAGCGGCAGCGGCAGGCGCGGCCGCAGCGGCGTGCCCGCCGGCAGCCCGGCCAGGTTGAAGCGCCGCACCAGGGTCACGGCGTGGTTGCCCGGTGGCACCATGGGCGGCGCCGTGGCCAATTGCCGCACCAGGCGCCGCGCGGTGGTGACGTGGAAGCGGCGCCAGAACGGGTCGGCGCCAAGGCGACCGGACCAGACCATGAAGTTGTGGACCTCAAGCGGGTTGTAGCCCGGGGCCCCGGTGGCGGTGCTGCCCACCGGCAGGCCGGCGGCGCGCCAACGCGCCAGCGCCTCGGTGCATTCCGCCTCCGCCGCCGCCCGCTGGCCGGCCGCCACCTCGAAGGCGAAGCAGCTTTGCAGCAACTCGTCGATGACGCGGGCCGCGCCAACATGGCGCAGCGCCGGGTCGCCTTGGGTGCCCAGGGGCGAAGGGGGGGCGTTCAAGCCGCGAAACCGCTCATGGCCCGGCAACTTGGCCAAACCGGCCGGCCGAGGCAAATCGCGCTTCAGGCGGTGGCGTCGGCCACCGCGTCATCCGCCAGCGCGTCATCCGCCTC
>CANBXZ010000352.1 GCA_947373495.1 Acetobacteraceae bacterium | reverse complement strand
CCGGCGGCACGGTGAAGGCTGCCGCCCGCGGCACGGTGAAGGCTGCCGCCCGCGGCACGGTAAAGCCGCCGCCCGCGGCAGGGTAAGGGCGCCGCGCGGGCCGCCTTCAGTACTGCTGTTGCTGCAACCAGGCACAGGCGGTCTGGTTGCGGTCCAGGCTGCAGGCGGTGTTGGCCCGCAGCAGTGAGACGTAATAGTTGCACACCCCCGGGTCGCCGCCGAAGCAGTTGCGGCCCAGGTTGTACAGCCGGCAGGCCTGGGCAAAGCCGCGGATCTCGCAGGCGTTGCGGTGGTAGGGCACGCAGTTCTCCACCCGGCCGGTGGTCATGCAGGCGGCTTCAAGGTTCACCCCGGCGGGCGGGCGGGCGCATTGCAGCGGGTAGCCGTTCTGGTCGCGGCCGCAGGGGGCGCCGGGGTCCTGGGCGCGGGCCGGCGCGGCGGCAAGCAGGGCAAGCAGCAGGGTTGCGGCGGCCAGTGGCAGCCGGAAGGCCAAGGTGGGCATGGCGGAAGCTCCGAGGCGGGTGCGGACCCTGGGCGGAGCATAGGCAGCGGCGGCGGGGCGGCGGGTATCAAGCGGGCGTGTGGCCCCCTGGCAGGCGCCCCCTGGTAGGCGCCCCCTGGCAGGCGACCGCTGGTATGCGCCCCCCGGCAGGCGCCCCTTGCCGCCCACCCAGGCACCCGCCCCTCCAGGCACCCGCCGCCCGGGCACCCGCCGCCCGGGCTGCGCCCTACCCCTTCGGCACGTAGCCGATGGCTTCCACCTCCAGCGCGCAGCCCATCGGCGTGGCGCCGGCCTGCATGCGGGTGCGCGCCGGCAGCGTGGCCTGGCTGCTGAAGTAGCTGCGGTAGATCTTGTCGAATTGCTCCTGCTGCTTCTGGTCCTTCAACCAGACGATGACCTTCAGCAGGCAGTCCATGTTGGACCCGGCGGCTTCCACCAGCCGCTTCAGGTGGTTCATCACCACCCGCACCTGGTGTTCGAACGGCACATCCGGGAAGGGCGGCGGCGGTTCGCCGCGGCTGCGGGCGGCGCGCAGCGCGGCGCAATACTCTTCCTCGAACGGCGGCAGGCCGCTGACATACACCATGTCGCCATGGCGGACGCAAAGGTTGAACGGCCCGCCCGTCTCCGGCACGCCGGCCTGGATCACCTGCTTTTCCACGTGCATTCCCCCATGTTGTCGCAGGATGCTATCCGCCGGAGGAGAACCCGACCATGGCCGAAACACCCGCCGCGTCCCCCCCTGCTCCGCCCGTTGCCGTGGTGGCCGCCACGGTGCCGCCGCGCGCCCGCCCCTCCGGCTACCCGGCGGACCTGGCGGACAAGGTGCGGGGCCGCGACAAGCACGCGCTGGGGGAGGTGTTCGGGCTGGCCAATTTCGGCGTCAACCTCACCCGGCTGGCGCCCGGGGCGGCGTCCTCGCTGCGGCATGCGCATACGGTGCAGGATGAGTTCATCTACATCCTGGCCGGGCACCCCACGCTGGTGACGGATGCCGGCGAAACCCCGCTGGCGCCGGGCCTGTGCGCCGGCTTCAAGGCCGGCACCGGCAACGCCCATTGCCTGGTGAACCGCAGCGCGGCAGAGGTGGTGTACCTGGAAGTGGGCGACCGCCTGCCGGGCGACGGCGCCAGCTACCCGGACGATAACCTTGCGGTGGTGATGGGCGAAGACGGCAAATACCGCTACAGCCGCAAGGACGGAACACCGCTTTAGGGCCGCCCACAACCGGCCCCCCAAGGCGGGAACAAGCCTGGCGCGGCTGCACGCGCCAGGGAATGAACAAGGCTGGCGCGGCCATCGCGCCAGGGAATGAACAGGGCTGGCGCGGCACCCGCGCCAGCGGACGAACAAGCCTGGCGCGGCACCCGCGCCAGGGAATGAACAAGGCTGGCGCGACCACGCACCAGCGGACGCATCAGGCTGGCGCGGCGACGCGCCAGGGAGGAAACGCCATGCTGCTGGGCTGCATCGCCGACGATTTCACCGGCGCCACCGACCTCGCCAATACCCTGGTGAAGGGCGGCATGACCGCCGTGCAGGTCATCGGCGTGCCGACCGGCCCGCTGCCGGACGCCGATGTGGTGATCGTGGCGCTGAAGTCCCGCACCGCGCCGCCGCGCCAGGCGGTGGCGGAAAGCCTGGCCGCGGCCGAGGCGCTGCTGGCCGGCGGCGCCCGGCAATTGTTCTTCAAGTACTGCTCCACCTTCGATTCCACCGACGCCGGCAATATCGGCCCGGTGGCGGACGCGCTGGTGCAGCGGCTGGGCTGCGGCTTCGCCCTGGCCAACCCCGCCTTCCCGACCAATGGCCGCACCGTGTACCAGGGCCACCTGTTCGTCGGCGGCGCGCTGCTGAACGACAGCGGCATGGAAAACCACCCGCTGACCCCGATGAAGGACGCCAACCTGGTGCGCGTGCTGTCGCGCCAGACCGATGGCACGGTGGGGCTGGTGCCCTTCGCCACGGTGGAACAGGGCGCCCAGGCCATCCGCAAGGCCCTGACCGGGCTGAAGGAAAGCGGCCGGCGCTATGCCATCGTGGATGCGGTGACCGACGCCCATCTGGTGGCGATCGGCGAGGCCGCCAGCGACCACGCGCTGATCACCGGCGGCAGCGGCATCGCCATGGGGCTGCCGGGGAATTTCCGCGCCAAGGGGCTGCTGCCGGCCCGCGGCGACAGCGCCGCCGAACTGCCGCCCATGCGGGGCCACGCCGCGGTGCTGGCCGGCTCCTGCTCGCGCGCCACGCTGGCGCAGATCGGCTTCGCGCGGGACTACATCCCGACCCTGGAACTGGACGCCCTGGCCACGCCGGACGCCGCCGCGCTGGCCGCCCAGGCCATCGCCTGGCTGGCGGGCAAGCTGGGCGAGGGCCCGGTGCTGGTGGCCGCCAGCGCGCCGCCGGACAAGGTGGCGCTGCTGCAGGCCCGGCTGGGGCGGGACGCCGCCGGCCTGCTGGTGGAAAACGCCCTGGCCACGGTGGCGGAATACCTGGTGGCGCAGGGGGTGAAGCGGCTGGTGGTGGCGGGCGGCGAGACCTCCGGCGCCGTGGTGTCGCGCCTGGGCGTCACGGCGCTGCGCATCGGGCGGGAGATCGACCCCGGCGTGCCCTGGACCCATGCCGAGCCCAACGGCCTGCACCTGGCGCTGAAGAGCGGCAATTTCGGCGCCCGGGATTTCTTCCTGAAGGCGTTTGACGCGCCGGATGCGCCCGGTGCCAGCCCGGCGGCCCAGCCATGAGCGAGGAAGCGAAGCTGCGGGAAAGGCTGGCGGAGCACGGGGCTTCCCTGTTCGCGCGCGGCTACAGCGTGGGCAGCGCCGGCAACATCAGCGTGCGGCTGGCCGATGGCTTCCTGATGACGCCGACCAATTCCTGCCTCGGGCGGCTGGACCCGGCGCGGATTTCCAAGCTGGACCTGAACTACGCCCACATCGGCGGCGACAAGCCCTCGAAGGAAGTGTTCATGCACCGCGCCTTCCTGGCCAACCGGCCGGAAGCCGGCGCCGTGGTGCACCTGCATTCCACCCAGGCCACCGCCGTGGCCTGCCTGGCCGCACCGGGGGAGGACGCGCCGATCCCGCCGCTGACACCCTACTTCGTCATGCGCGTCGGCCGCCGGCTGCCGGTGGTGCGGTACTACCGCCCCGGCGACGCGGCGATGGAGCCGGCCATAGCCGAAGCGGCCAAGGTGGCACGCGCGGTGCTGCTGGCCAATCACGGCCCGGTGGTGTCCGGCAAGACCCTGGACGACGCGGTCTATGCCGCCGAGGAGTTGGAGGAAGCCGCCAAATTGTTCCTCCTGCTGCGCGGCGCGACCCCGCGCCTGCTGACCCCGGCCGAGATCGACGACCTGCTGGGCACCTTCGGATGAAGCGCCGCACGCTGCTGGCCGCCACCGCCGCCCTGCCCTTGGCCGCGCGGGCGCAGAACTGGCCGGACCGGCCGATCCGCTTCCTGCAGGGCTTCGCCCCGGGCGGCACCACCGACATTTTGGCCCGGCTGCTGGCGCCGGAACTGGCGGCCGCGCTCGGCCAGCCGGTGGTGGTGGAGAACAAGCCCGGCGCCGGCGGCACCCTGGCGGCCGAGGCGCTGGCGCATGCCCGGCCGGATGGCACCACCATGATGCTGCTGAACAACGGCTTCGCCGCCAGCGCCGCCATGTTCCGCCGCCTGCCCTACGACCCGCTGGCCGACGTGCTGCCCGCCACCGTGGTGGCCAGCATGGCGCTGGTGCTGCTGGTGGCGCCGGGCGCGCCCTGGCGCAGCCTGGAAGGGCTGCTGGTGGCGGCGCGGGAACGGCCGGGCGAGCTCAATATCGCCACCGTCGGCGTCGGCAGCACCCAGCACTTCGCCGCCGAGGCCTTGCAGGCCGCCACCGGCACCCGGCTGACCCATGTGCCCTATCGCGGCACGCCCGACGCGCTGGTGGCGCTGCGCAACGGCCAGGTGCATGCGGTGATGGAAACCGCCGCCGCCGTGCTCGGCCAGGTGCAGGCCGGCGAGGCGCGCGCCCTGGCGGTAACCACCGCCCGCCGCTTCGCCGCCCTGCCGGAGGTGCCGGCGGTGCAGGAAAGCGCCGGGCTGGAGGGCTTCCTGCAAGCCACCTGG
>CANBXZ010000351.1 GCA_947373495.1 Acetobacteraceae bacterium | reverse complement strand
GGTGCGGCGCCCGCTGCTCAAACGCCGACCAGCGGCTGCACCAGCCGGGCCAGCCAGCCATGCGCGCGCAGCCGGCCGGTGGTGGCGATCAGGCAGATGCAGTCCTGCCCGACGGCAAGGGCCGTGGGTTGGTGGTCCAGTTCCTCATCGCCCTCGGCGATGTCGCCGGCGTGGTAGGTGCCGGTGGCGTCGCCAAAGGCACCCTGCAGCACGCAGGTCAGCTCGGTGCCGGTGTGGCCGTGGCCGGGCAGCGCCATGCCGGGTGCCACGCGGATCAGGTCCAGCCGGGCGTCGTCGCGGCCTCGCTTCAGCAGAGGCATCAGCCGCATGCCGGGGGCGATCCACCACCAGCGCCCGGTGGCCAGTTCCGCCACCGTGCTGGGCACCCGGCGCGGTGCCGGTGCCGGCGGGGCGGGCTGGTCCAGCCGGGCCAACACCCGCGCCAGCGCGCCCGGCGCCAGCTCGGCCGGGGGCATCTCCTCCAGCACCGCGCCACCCAGAGCGGTGGCCAGGGCCAGGTTGCCGCCGCAGTCGCCACACAGCGCCAGGTGCGTCCGCACCACGATGCCATGCGGTACCGGCAGGGTGCCGGCGGCATAGGCCAGCAGCGTCGCCTCGGAGGGGTGGCGGGTCATTTGAACGCCTCCAGCTGGGCCCGCAGCCGCGCCATGGCCAGGCGCAGGCGGGACTTCACGGTGCCGAGCGGAATGCCGAGCGAACGCTCGATCTCCGCATGGGGCCGGTCATCGAAGAAGGAAAGCCGCACCACCTCGGCCTGTTCCGGCGGCAGGCTGGCCAGCGCATGGCGCAGCCGGTCGGCGCGGCGGCCCAGGTCCAGCGCCGTGTCGGCGGCGGGGGCGGGGTCGATCTCCTCGGCCGCCGGCTCGGCCTGCGCCAGCCGGTCCCGCCGCGCCGCGTCCACCCGCAGGTTGCGGGCGATGGTGAAGATCCAGGCCGCGGCACCCGTGGTTTCCGGGTTGAACAGCGCCGCCTTGCGCCAGACCGTCAGCATGGCTTCCTGGGTCATCTCCTCGGCCTGGCCCGGCGGCAGGTTCAGCCGCAGCAGGTACGCCTTCACCCGTGGCGCGAAATGGCCGAACAACGCCACGAAGGCGGCGCGGTCACCGCGTTCGGCGATGGCGCGCAGCCAGCCGGCCGCTGCCTCCGCCCCGCTGTCGGCTGTCATGGCCGGCACCGGGCGAAGGGCTGCGGGCAAGGGCCGCGTCGCCTGACGCGGCATGTCGAGCAGTCCATGCATGACCCCCACAACGGCCATCCGGCACCATTGGATCACCGGGAAAACGCGGTGATCCAACGACGGGAGGCATTCGTTCAGGCCATGTTAGCCCGCAGCGGGCAACGGACGGGAGGCTGCATGCAGCAGCAGGAAAGCAGGAAGCGCATCGCCGTGGTCGGCAGCGGCATCGCCGGCATGTCCGCGGCCTGGCTGCTGGCCCAGGCGCATGACGTGGTGCTGTATGAACACGCGCCCCGGCTGGGCGGGCATACCCGCACCGTGGCGGTACCGGGCACCGGGCCGGTGGACATGGGCTTCATCGTGTACAACGAAGCCACCTACCCCAACCTGGTGGCGCTGTTCCGCCATCTGGGCGTGGCCACCCGCGCCTCCGAGATGTCCTTCGGCGTGTCGCTGCGGGACGGCCTGCGGGAATATGCCGGCACCAACCTGGCCGGGCTGTTCGCCCAGCCCGGCAATGCGCTCAGCCCGCGCTTCTGGGCCATGCTGCGCGACCTGCTGCGGTTCTACCGCGAAGCCCCGCGCGACGCGCCGGCACTGGAACGCGACCTCATCAGCCTGGACGCCTATCTGCGTGGCCAGGGCTATGGCCCGGGCTTCGTGCAGGACCACCTGCTGCCGATGGCCGCCGCCATCTGGTCCACCCCGGCGGCGGAGGTGGGGGCCTACCCGGCCACCGCCTTCATCCGGTTCTGTGAAAACCACGGCCTGCTGCGACTGACCAACCGCCCGGTGTGGCGCACCGTGGTTGGCGGCAGCAGCGCCTACATCGAAAAGCTGACCGCGCCCTACGCCGACAATATCCGCCTGGGCTGCGGCGTGGCGGCGCTGCGGCGCCATGCCGACCACGTGACGCTGCGCGACACCCAGGGCGACACGGCGCGCTATGACGAGGTGGTCATCGCCACCCATGCGCCGCAGGCCCTGGCCATGCTGGAAGACCCCTCGGAGGCCGAGGTGGCGCTGCTGGGCAGCATCCGCACCGCGCCGAACCAGGTGGTGCTGCATCGCGATGCCGGCCTGATGCCGCGCCGCCGCCGCGCCTGGGCCAGCTGGAACTACCTGAGCCGCGCCGATGGCGGGCTGTGCGTGACCTACTGGATGGACCTGTTGCAGGGCCTGCGCGGGCCACGGCAGCATTTCGTCACGCTCAACCCCGCCACCACCCCGGCCGAAGTGCTGCAGCAGGAAAGCTTCGCCCACCCGCAATTCGACTCTGCCGCGCTGCGCGCCCAGCGCGCGTTGTGGTCGTTGCAAGGCACCCGCCGCACCTGGTTCTGCGGCGCCTGGTTCGGCGCCGGCTTCCATGAGGATGGCCTGCAGGCCGGGCTGGCGGTGGCCGAGCAACTGGGCGGGGTGGCCCGGCCCTGGGCGGTCGAGGGCCAATCCGCCCGCATCCATGCCAGCGCGCTGGTGCCGGCGTGACCGGCTCGGCGCTGTATGTCGGCAGCGTGGTGCACCAGCGTACCCGCCCGGTGCGCCACCGGCTGCGCTACCGCATGCTGAACCTGCTGCTGGACCTGGACGCGCTGCCGGCGTTGGACCAGCGGCTGCGCCTGTTCGGCCACAACCGTCGCGCGTTGTTCGAATTCCGCGAGGCCGACCACGGCGATGGCAGCGCCACGCCGTTGCGCCAGCAGGTGGAAGCGCAACTGCGCCTGGCGGGGCTGGACCCGGCCGGCGGGCGCATTCTGGTGCTGTGCATGCCGCGCCTGCTCGGCATGGTGTTCAACCCGCTCACCGTCTACTTCTGCCACGCGGCGAACGGTGGGTTGCAGGCCATGCTGTATGAGGTGAACAACACCTTCGGCCAACGCCATTCCTATTTGCTGCCGGTGCAGGATGGTGCCGCCGCCGTGGTACGCCAGGCCTGCGACAAGCAGTTCTACGTCTCCCCCTTCATGGACATGGCGCTGCGCTATCGCTTCCGTGTCGCCCGGCCCGATGCCGCGGTCAGCCTGGGGGTGGAGGTGGCCGACGCCAGTGGCCCGCTGCTGTTCGCCGCCTTTGCCGGCCAGCGCCGCGCGCTTACCGATGCCGGGCTGCTGGCCGCCTTCGTCTCCCACCCGCTGCTGGCGCTGAAGGTGCTGGGTGGCATCCATTGGGAAGCCCTGAAACTGTGGCGCAAGGGCCTGCGGCTGCGCCCGCGCCCCGCCCCGCCCGCCTTGCCCGTGACGCTCGGAACCGCCCCATGAGCCAAAGCCTGGACCTGACCGCCGCCGTGGCCCTGCCGCAATTGGGCGGCCTGCGCGCTGCGCTGCTGCATCGGGTATGCGCCGCCATGCGGTGCGGCAGCCTTACCATCACCACGCCGGGCGGGCTGCGGCTGACGCATCGCGCCGCCACCGAGGGCCCGCAGGCCGAGGTGGTGCTGCATCGTTGGCGGGCGCTGCGCCGGCTGTTCCTGGGCGGCGACCTGGGCTTTGCCGAGGCATATATCGACGCCGACTGGTCCTCGCCGGACCTGACGACGCTGATCGAGCTCGGCGCCCGCAACAGCCTGGACGCGGCGTTGCCCGGCAGCCGGCTGCCGCGGCTGCTGAACCGCCTGCTGCACCTGAAGCGCGCCAATACCCGCAGCGGCAGCCGCCGCAACATCCAGGCGCATTACGACCTGGGCAACCAGTTCTATGCCCATTGGCTGGACGCGGGGATGAGCTATTCCTCGGCGCTGTACCCGCAACCCGGGCTGTCGCTGGAACAGGCTCAGGCGGCCAAGCAGGACCGGGTGCTGGAATTGCTCGGCCTGGCGCCGGGCCACAACGTGCTGGAGATCGGCATCGGCTGGGGCGGCCTGGCGGAACGGCTGGTGCAGGCCGGGGCACGGGTTACCGGGCTCACCCTGTCCCCGGCGCAACTGGAACTGGCCCGCGCCCGGCTGGCCGGCCAGCCCGCCGAGTTGCGCCTGCAGGACTACCGCGACGAGGCAGGCCAGTACGACGGCATCGTCTCCATCGAAATGCTGGAAGCGGTGGGGGAGCAGTACTGGCCGGCCTATTTCAGCCAGTTGAAGCGCTGCCTGCGGCCCGGTGGCCGCGCGGTGCTGCAGGTGATCAGCATCGAGGAGGCGCGCTTCGCCCAGTACCGCCGCGGCGCCGATTTCATCCAGCGCTACATCTTCCCCGGCGGCATGCTGCCCTCGCCGGCGGAAATGCACCGCCAGGTGGCGCGGGCCGGGCTGCGCGTGATGCAGGTGCAGGATTTCGGCCAGGACTACGCCCGCACCCTGGCCGAATGGCGCCTTCGCTTCGAAGCCGCCTGGCCCGAGATCGCCGCCCTGGGCTTCCCGCCGCGCTTCCGCCGGCTGTGGCAGTACTACCTCTGCTACTGCGAGGCCGGGTTCCGCGCCGGCGCGCTGGATGTCGGGCTGTGGCAG
>CANBXZ010000350.1 GCA_947373495.1 Acetobacteraceae bacterium | reverse complement strand
TCCTCGGTGATGATGCTGCTGGGCTGGGGCACGCTGGCGGTGCCGACCGGCATCGTCACCGCGGAGATGACGGCGCGGCGCGACGTGCTGGCCACGCCATCGCCGGCACCGGTGATGGCGCATGGCATGCGGCATTGCACCGCCTGCGGCGCGGACGGCCATGCGGAAGATGCCAGCTTCTGTCGCCGCTGCGGCGCGGCCCTGCCTGCATCCGTGCCGGCCTGAGGGCAAGACCCCGAAGGCGCCTCACTCCGCTTCGCGGCGCGTCACCCAGGCGCCCCAGAACAGGCTGGAGAAGAAACGCAGCGGCTGGCCGAAGCCCGCATCAGCCAGCAGGCCCGCCACTGCCTCTTCCGACACCGGCGGTTCGGCGCCCTGCAGGATCTTGCCAAGCTTGGCACTCACCTCGGCCGGGCCCGCGCCGGCCAGGCGCCAGCGCTCGCCCCAGGCCGCGAGCAGCAGCGGTTGCGACGCATAGGGCTGGTGGTTGCAGGCCAGGACAAGAGGTGCCTTCGGCGGCAGATGCGCGGCGATGGAACGCAGCAGCGCGCGCTTGTCCCCATCACCCGGCACATGGTGCAGCACACCAATGAGGGTGGCCGCATCGAACAGGCGCCCCTGCATCAGGTCATCCACCCGGCCCGGAATCCATTCCGTGCGGGCATCCAGGCCGGCCGCGTGCACCTGGGCCATGGCCAGTTCCAGCATGGGCGGAGAAGGGTCCACCGCGGTGAAGCGCCAGTCCGGCTCCAGCCTGCCGGCCACCAGGATTTCGTTCGCCATGCCACCGGCACCTGCAACCAGTATCCGGCGATGGGCGGACGCGCCATCGCCCCCGCCTTCGCGCAGCGCGGCGGCCAGCACACAGGCAGCAAGTTCGTGGCAGGCGTCATAGCCGGCCAGCGCAATGCGGCTCTGCTGGCCGTATTCGGCGGCGCGGGCGGGGTCGAACTTGGCGGCGCTGTCCGTGGTGGCCATGGCGCTATCTCCGGGATGAAAACGCCATTGTTCGCAGCTACACGGGCAGGCACCAGCAGCGGGTCGCGAAGCCAGGCATCGGGCAACACGATGGCGGCAGACCAGCTTCCTTTGTTGCGCAAATCGCAATAGCGCATTCAACCGCAGGCGGTTTATCTCGAACCGGGTAAACCCTAAAGTTCAGCCATCGCCTAGACACATTGGTGCCAGGGCGAGAAGGGCCCCCAAGACCGCAAAGACCGCGGCCCCCGCCGACCCGAATGTCTGTCTCAACATTGAAGGAATCTCATCATGAACGCTCGTATCGCCTCCTCCGCCGCCGCTGTCGCATTCGCCCTGCTGGGCTCCTCGGCTGCCTTCGCCCAGCAAGCCGCCGCCGGTGAAAACTATGACACCGTGCCGGCTTTCGTCTCCTCGCAAAGCCGCGCGGACGTGAAGGCAAACCTGGCCCAGGCCCGCGCCGCCGGCGAAGTGAACAACGTGGGCGAAGCCTACGGCTTTGTCCTGCCGAGCCGCGCCCAGGCCGTGGTGGTGACCAAGTCCCGCGCCGACGTGAAGGCCGACGTGCGTGCCGCGGTGCGCAGCGGCCAGAACCTGGGTTCCGGCGAACTCGGCTGATCAGCCGCCCCACAAGACACAAACAAAAAGGAAAACACCATGAACTCCCGTATCGCCTCCTCCATTGCCGCTGCTGCCCTTGCCCTGTTGGGCTCCTCGGCTGCCTTCGCCCAGCAAGCCGCCATCGGTGAAAGCTATGACGCCGTGCCGGCTTTCGTTTCCACCCAGAGCCGCGCCGCGGTGAAGGCCGAACTGCTGCGGGCCCGCGCCGCCGGCGAAGTCCAGCTGGCCGACGACTACGACTATCCCAGCGCCGTAGCAGCGACCGCCCCGAACTCCACCCTCACCCGTGCCGAGGTGAAGGCCGAATTGCTGGCGGCCCGCCAGCGCGGCGAGCCCATCGGCCTCGACGACCGGAGCTGAAGCGCTCCTTGCTTCACAATGGCAGGATGATCCGTCTCCTGCCCACCCCGCGCAGGCCCGTTACGTGCCTGCGTTTTTTTTGTCCCGCCTGATCCTGGTGCGCCACGGCGAGTCGGCCTGGAACCGCGACCAGCGTTTCACCGGCTGGGCCGATGTGGATCTGACCGCCGAGGGCGTGGCGCAGATGCATGATGCGGCACGGGCCCTGGTGGCCCACGGCCTGGCCATCGATGCCGCCTTTTCCTCCGTGCTGCTGCGCTGCACCCGCTCGCTGTGGGAACTGCTGGATGCGGCCGACTGCACCTGGGTGCCCCGGGTGCTGGACTGGCGGCTCAACGAACGCCACTACGGCGCACTGACCGGGCGCAGCAAGCCCGAGGCCGAGCTCACGCATGGCAAGGAAGCGGTACGGCGCTGGCGGCGCGGCTACGACGCGCGGCCGCCGCTGCTCGATGCCGATGCTGATGCCACCGCGCAATACATTCCGCTCGACGGGCGTTATGCCGATGTGCCACCCGACAGCTTGCCCATGGGCGAGTCGCTGCACGACACGGTGCAGCGGGTGCAGGCGGTATGGCAGGACCTCCTGGCCCCGGCCCTGCGCCAGCCGCAGACCGTGGTGGTGGTCGGCCATGGCAACAGCCTGCGTGCGCTGATCAAGATACTGGAAGGCGTGTCGGACGAAGACATCGTGGCGGTGGAGGTCGGCAACGCCAGCCCGGTGGTCTATGAGCTGGATGCGGCGCTGCGGCCGACCGCCCGGCATGTGCTGGCCGTGCCGCCGCGGCGCGCCTCCGAAATCCTCTGAAGAAGCCGCCTCAGCCCAGGGCCGCTGGCACCCGGTAGTGGTAGCGGTACAGCTCGGTAAACCCCAGGCTGGCGTACAGACGCAGCGCCGCCTGGTTCTCGCCGCGCACCTGCAGGTAGGCCCAATGGGCACCGGCACGCCGGCCCCAGTCCAGCAGCGCACCCATCAGCGCGCGCCCATGGCCCCGGCCACGCCGCTCGGGCGCTATGACGATGTCATAGAAACCCACCGCCCCATCCTCGGCCACCGCCAGCCCGAAGCCGATGGCGTGGCCTGCTTCGTGCAGGGTGGCGAAGGCAGCGGGCGCCGCGATGGCGGCCACCATGGCGTGGTGGAGGGCATGGTGGCGCCCGGCCACGCCATTGGCGGCCGCAAAGCCATCGAGCCAGGCAGCCGACGGTGTGCTTGTGATCTCCACGGCCGGATGCTCCGCCGCCGGCGGCAGGATCTGGCGCGACAGCACCAGGCTCGGGTCGAACAGCCGATAGCCGGCGGCGGCCAGTTCCGCATCGGCCTCCGGCGGCGCCAGCGGAGAGAGGCGGAAGATGGCCGCCTGGCCCCGCTCTGCATAAAAAGCCTCGGCCGCCGCCCGGATGCCGGTGAACGAAACGCCGGGCGCCACCGCGTTGGCTGAGTTGGCACGCTTGGTGAAACCACCCGAAAGGCGGAATTCCCAGCCACCCCGGGCCTCCACACGCTGCGCCGGCCAGGCATTAAAAGCGCGGCGCTCGGTACCGGGCACCAGGTCCAGGTCGGCCGGGTCAGTGCCCGCCAGGGAGGAAGACAGAGATGTTGCCATTCGCCCGAGTGTAGGAACTTCCTCGGGGGTGGCGCGGCGCCGGCGGCTCCCATAATGGCCGCGCGGCGTCCGCCGCACTGACGACGCCCACCAAAAGACAGGAGACAGACATGCGACGTATCCCCCTGCTGGCCGCCCTGGCCACCGCCTTTGCCGCCGGCGTGTTCAGCGCCCACTGGCTACCCGAAGCCCAGGCGCAGGCCGAAGTTCCGCTGACCCCGATGATCGTGCACCTGCCGCAGCTCAGCGACGACGACATCGGCCCGGCGCGCCCCAATGCCGACACCCGCTCGCGCACCTACGTCACCCGCTCCGGTGTCACGGTGTCGGTGCAGACCGGCAACACCACCAAGCACATCCACCGGAACGCCGACGAGATCCAGTACATCGTGGCCGGCAGCGGCACCATGTGGCTGGACAACAAGCAGGTGCCTATCGGCCCCGGCGACCTGATCATCGCGCCGCGCGGCACCGTGCATGCGGGCGCCACCGCCACCACCGGCCGCTTCAAGGCCATCGCCATAAAGACCCCGCCGCAGGCACCGGACGACGTGGTCCCGGTGCCCTGAGGCAGGCAGAGGCAGCCGCCCCTGTCCGGGCCGGCCGCCTCACCCCCGGCCACAGAGCAGCAAGCCGGCCCCGCACAAGCCGCCCAGCAGGGCCAGGCAGGCCACATTGGCCCAGAAAGCCAGCGGCTCGTCTTCGCGCCGTATCAGCCGGCGGAAATAGGTGGTGCCGGTGAACATGGAGACGGCCGCGCCCGCAAGCGCGGCCAGGGCGAGCACCTGCAGCACGCCTGCATGCTGCGGCGCCACGGTGCAGGTATGCAGCAAGGCCATGGAGCGAGCATAAGCGGCCCGGCCGGGCCGCGGTATTCAGGCCGTGCGTTCCATCTGCGCCTTGAGGGCGTGCAGGTCCTTTTCCACATGGTCCACCGCGCCGCCAAAGGCGGCCGCGTCCAGGTCGTCCGTACGGAACACGGTGAAGGCGACTTCGCAGCCGTCGCAGTTGGGCATCACCCGCAGCGCGTTGTAGACCACCTGGCCCGAGGGCAGCACCACGTCGTGGTCGAGTACGCCAAAATCGTTGTCCGGCGCCATGCGGAC
>CANBXZ010000349.1 GCA_947373495.1 Acetobacteraceae bacterium | reverse complement strand
TACCGGCAGCCCCCTGGACCGTGCCGCGCACAAGCGCGACGACGCGGACTTCATCCAGGCGGCGCTGCATCACCCGGAAACGCTGTTCGCGCCGGTGTGGCGGTCCCGCAGCCTGATGAGGGGGGTGGCCGAGCGCCAGCCCGAGGGCGTGCTGGTCACCGGCGCCGCGGCCGAGGCGTTCCGCATGGCCGGCGGCCCCTGGGCCTATCTGGGGGACTGGCACGACAAGCCGGTCTTCGCGGTGGATTGCTCCGCCGCCGAGGACCCGATGCCGCTGCTGCCGGAGGGCCTGGGCACCTTCACCGACCTGCGCGCCGTGGCCGGCATGCTGCCGGCGGACGAGGCCAGCGTGCTGGCCCATGCCCGCGGCCTGATGCACTGGCGCACCAAGCATAATTTCTGCGGCATCTGCGGTGCGGCGTGCGAGCCGAAGTCGGCCGGCAATGTCATGCATTGCACCGGCTGCAAGGCGCAGCACTTCCCCCGCACCGACCCGGCCGTGATCATGCTGGTGGTGCGGGGCGACCACGCCCTGCTGGGCCACAGCCCGCGCTTCGTGAACAACATGTACTCCACCCTGGCCGGCTTCGTGGAACCGGGCGAAAGCCTGGAGGAAGCGGTGCGGCGCGAGGTGTTCGAGGAAGCCGGCGTGCAGGTGGGCCGGGTGCACTACCATTCCTCGCAGCCCTGGCCGTTCCCGGCCAGCGTCATGCTCGGCTTCCATGCCGAGGCGCTGAGCGAGGAAATCACCATCGACACCAATGAGTTGAAGGACGCCCGCTGGTTCAGCCGGGAGCAGATGCGCAACCCGAAGGACCATGGCTTCAACCTGCCGCGTGGTGACAGCATCGCCAGCCGGCTGATCGCGGACTGGATCGAACACGGATGAGGGCCGCCCTGCTGCTGCCGCTGCTGGTCACCCTGGCCGGCTGCGGGCTGTTTTCCCGCGCCGAGTCGCCGGCCAGCGAGAGCCGGCCGGACTACGTCGCCTGCCGGCGCGAGGCGGAAAACAGCCAGGATGTGCGGTCGCTGGGCGCGCAGGCCCAGGTGGACAACCCGCTGAATGTCGGCCGGGTCGGCTCCGCCCGCGATGTGCTGGTGAACCGGCTGTACCGCGAATGCCTGCGCCGCCGCGGCCTGGCGCTGCCGGGCGGCGTGGAATCGGTGCGGAACAGGAACTAGGGCCTGATCGCGACATTCGCCCGTTCGCGGGCGAATGTGGCGGACAAGCCGGCCACTTCAAAACAACCACCAGGGGCCGGGTTTGGCGCGCGGCAGCCGTGGCCCCGTTGAGCGGCGGCGACCACGGCGCAGGCAACGGGCCGCGCGCCCGCCCCGGCTGCAGTTGCCCCGGCTTCAGCTACCGCGATGCAGGCGCCGGTAGGGGTGCGCCGGGTAGGTGCCCAGCACCCGCACCGCGGAACAGAAGAATTTCAGCTCATCCAGCGCGCGTTCCAGGTCCGGGTCTTCCCGGTGGCCATCGACATCGGCCAGGAACTGGGTGGCGGTGAACTCGCCATCCACCATGTAGCTTTCCAGCTTGGTCATGTTGACGCGGTTGGTGGCGAAGCCGCCCAGCGCCTTGTACAGCGCGGCGGGAATGTTGCGCACCCGGAAGACGAAGCTGGTGACGCAGTCCGGCGTCTTGGCCGGGGGCGTCTGCGGCGCGGTGGAGCAGACGTAGAAGCGCGTGGTGTTGTGCGCCGCGTCCTCCACGTTCTTCCGCAGGATCGTCAGGCCATAGATCTCGGCGGCCAATTCGCTGGCGATGGCGGCATCCTCCACCCCGCCGCGGCCGGCGATGATCTCGGCGGCGCCGGCGGTATCGGCCTCGATCACCGGCTGCAGGTTCAGCTGCTTCAGGATGTTGCGCACCTGGCCCAGCGCCACCGGGTGGCTGTGGGCGCGCTTCAGGCTGCCCAGCGTGGCGCCGGCCGGGGCCAGCAGGCAGTGCTCCACCCGCTCGAAATGCTCGGCCACCACGAACAGGCCCGAATCGGGCAGCAGGCGATGAATGTCCGGCACGCGGCCGGCCAGGCTGTTCTCACAGGGCAGCATGGCCAGCTGCGCCTGGCCGGAGGTGACGGCGTCGATCGCCGCCTCGAAGCTCGGGCAGGGCAGGGTGGTCCAGTCCGGATAGGCCTTGCGGCAGGACAGGTCGGAATAGGCCCCGGGCAGGCCCTGGAAGGCGATGACGTTGCTCATCGGGCAAGCTCCTGGCGGGCGCGTTCAAGGTCGTGTGGCGTATCCACGCCGAAGGGGCCGTGCTCGACCCGGGCAACGCCGATTCGCATGCCGGCTTCCAGCGCGCGCAACTGTTCCAGGCGCTCGCGTTCCTCCAGCGGGCTGGCCGGCAGCGCCACGAAGCGCGCCAGTGCCGGGCGGCGGAAGGCGTAGATGCCGATGTGGTGCCAGTGCGGCCCCGGCCCCCAGGGAATCGGCTGGCGGGAGAAATACAGCGCCGGGGCGGTGCGGGCGCCGTCGGGGAAGGCGCAGGCGCACTTCACGAAGGAATCGGTGGCCAGTTCCGTGGCATCGGCGATCGGGCAGACCAGGGTGGCGATATCCACCGCCGGGTCGGCCAGCGGGGCCAGCACGGCGCGCAGATGCGCCGGGTCCAGCGTCGGCACGTCGCCCTGCAGGTTCACCACCACATCGTGGCGGCCTTCCGGGTCCAGTTGGCTGAGCGCGATGTTCACCCGGTCCGTCCCGCTGGGCACGTCGGCATCGGCCAGCACGGCGGTGCCGCCGGCGGCGCGCACCGCGGCGACAATCTCCGGGTCGCCCGCGGCCACCGCCACCGGGCCGATCCCGGCCTGCCGGGCGCGGTCCAGCACATGCAGGATCATCGCCCGGCCGTGGATCTCGGCCAGGGGTTTGCCGGGCAGGCGGGTGCTCGCCATCCGGGCAGGAATGAGGATGATGGGATTCACTGGACCGGACCGGGTTGATGCTTGCCCAGGTGGGCACTATGGTCCGCCGGCTTCTAGTCGAGGCGGACCCGAGGTGCAAACCGGCGGGGGCTAACGCCATCATAAGGGATCGGGTTCGGCATGAGCTTGGAACTCAACAAGGCATTCGCCGGTATTCTGACGGCGGGCATCGCCTTCATGGTCACCGGCATCATCGCTGGGCAGGTCATTCATCCGCACGTGCCGGAGCACAGCGCCATCAAGATCGGCGATGTCGCCGCGCCGGCTGGTGCCGCCGCCCCGGCCGCCGCGCCAGTGCAGCTGGAGCCGATCGGCCCGCTGCTGGCCAACGCCAACGTGGCGAATGGTGAACGCCTGGCCAAGGCGCAGTGCGGCAGCTGCCATACCTTCAACGAAGGTGGCCGTTCCGGCGTGGGCCCCAACCTGGCCGGCATTGTCGGCCGTGGCCATGGCGCGGTGGCGGGCTTCTCCTATTCCGCCGGGCTGAAGGCGCATGAGGGCCCCTGGACCTACGACCAGTTGAACGCCTGGCTGGCCAAGCCGGCGACGTATTCGCCCGGCACCAAGATGGCCTATTCGGGCATGAGCAACACGCAGCAGCGGGCGGACGTCATCGCCTACCTGCGCAGCATCACCCCGGGCGCGCCCAATCCCTGACGAGCGCGCCCTGATGCAGACCTTCCTGGCGGCGGCCGAAGCGGCCGCCGACCTGGCGGGAAGCATCATCCGCCCGCTGTTCCGCTCGGCCCTGCTGGTGGAAGCCAAGGGCGACGCCAGCCCGGTGACCGAGGCCGACCAGAAGGCCGAGCAGGCGATTCGCGCTTTCCTGGCCGAACGCTTCCCCACCCATGGCATATGGGGGGAGGAATATGGCGCCGACCGGCCGGATGCCGAATGGCTCTGGCTGCTGGACCCGATCGACGGCACCCGGGCCTTCGTGACCGGGCGCCCACTGTTCGGCACGCTGATTTCCCTGCTGCACAACGGCTCGCCCGTGCTGGGGCTGATCGACCAGCCCGCCACCGGCGAACGCTGGGTTGGCCTGGCTGGCCAGCCGACGCGCTTCCGCGGCCCGATGGGCGGTGTGGCGCGGTGCCGGCCCTGCCCGGAACTGGCCCAGGCGGAGTTGTCCTGCACCAGCCCCGACATGTTCCTGGAAGACCAGCGCGACGGCTTCGACCGCCTGCGCCGCGCCGCGCGCCGGGTGACCTGGGGCGGCGACTGCTACGCCTATGGCCTGCTGGCGCTGGGCCTGGTGGATGTGATCGCCGAGGCCACCATGAAGCCCTGGGACTGGGCCGCGCTGGTGCCGATTGTCGAGGGCGCCGGCGGCCGGGTGACCGACTGGGCCGGCCAGCCGCTGCATGTCGACTCCGACGGCACCGTGCTGGCGCTGGGCGACCCGGCGATGCTGGCGGAAGCCACGGCGCTGCTGCGCTGAAGCCGGGCCGCGGCACAAGGCCGGACCAAGCCCTGTTGTAGCGCCGCGCGCGAACCCCCATCCTGCCATTCATGCATCGTCGTACCCTGCTGGCTGCCAGCCTCGCCACGCCCCTGACCCGCAGCCTGCCCGCCCGCGCCCAGGCGGCGCCGGCCGCCAGCCGCCGCAGCCACGGCCTGGCGTTGCATGGCACCCCGGCCCTGCCGCCGGGCTTTCCGCATTGGCCCTGGGTGAATCCCGATGCCCCCAAGGGCGGCGAGATGGTGCGCTGGGCGCTGGGCAGCTTCGACAGCTTCAACCCCTTCGTGCTG
>CANBXZ010000348.1 GCA_947373495.1 Acetobacteraceae bacterium | reverse complement strand
CCGGCAGCGCGCGGACAGGGCCCGCGGCCGGCGCCAAGGGTCCGGGGCCGCAGAGACAGATTGATCCGAAGGGTCATGCCCACCGGGGGACTTGAACCCCCACTCCCCTACGGGCGACGGATTTTAAGTCCGCTGCGTCTACCATTCCGCCAGGTGGGCACCGAGGCGCCTATCTACGCCAGCTGTGCCGCGGCGAGTAGCCCAGCACGCGCCGCGCCTTGCTGATGCTCAGCAGGGTTTCATGTTCGCCCAGCGTCGCGGCCAGCGGCACGCCGGG
Organism: Acetobacteraceae bacterium; assembly: GCA_947373495.1. Taxonomy (GTDB): domain Bacteria; phylum Pseudomonadota; class Alphaproteobacteria; order Acetobacterales; family Acetobacteraceae; genus CAIMOR01. The sequence goes on along the minus strand of CANBXZ010000348.1, from coordinate 4,412 downwards.
GTAGCTCTCCGCCATCAGGTCGCGGCTGCTGCGCTGCATCAGCGTGTCGGCGGCGGCGATGGTGAAGGCCTCGGCGCCCGGCACCTCGGCTTCCAGCGCCAGGCGGCAGGCCTGGCCGACATCGCGGCTGTCCACCCAGCTCCACATGTTCCAGGCCCGCAACGCCGGGTCGGCCTGGAAGCCGGGGATCAGCGCGTAGTCGCTCTCCTCCAGGATGTTGGAGATGCGCAGCCCGACGAAGCGGGTGCCCGGGTTCCAGCGGTGCATCTCCTGCGCCATGCGTTCGCACAGCGTCTTGGCCAGGGCGTAGCCGCTTTCCGGCACCAGCGGATGGTCCTCCGTCACCGGCGCGAACAGCGGCGGCGAGCGGGTCAGCGGCAGGCCATAGGTGGTTTCGCTGCTCGCCCAGACCACGCGCGAAAGCCCCACCAGGGTCGCGGCCGAGAACACGTTGTAGGTGGTCATCAGGTTGTTCTGGAAGGTTACCGCATCCGGTGCCAGGCCGGGGGCCGGAATGCCCGCCATGTGCACCACGGCGAAGGGCTGGCCCAGCGGGTCGCGCCGGCGGTCCACGATGCCGGCGGCCTGGCGCAGGCAGTCCACCGCCTGGCCCAGCTCGTTCAGGTCCGCCTTCAGGAAGTGGCACAGGCTTTCGCGCGGGGCCTCGCGGTCCACGTTCATCACCCGGTAGCCGTGCGCCAGCAATTCCTTGATCGCGGCGCGCCCGGCCTTGCCGCTGCCGCCGGTGACCACCACGCTCTTCATCTCAGACATCCGCCGCCCAGCGCCGCAGCGCCGCCTCCTGCCATTCCAGCCCCAGCCCCGGGCGTTGCGGCACCAGGGCCATGCCGTCCTTCACCTCCAGCGGGTGGTGCAGCAGCGGCCCGGCCACGTCCAGGTGTTCCAGCAGGTGCGCGGTGGGGGTGGCCGGCAGCAACTGGGCGCTGGCCTCGATGAAGATGTGGCTCGACATCGGCACCCGGTGCGCCGCCGCCAGCGTGGCCGCCTGCTGCCAGCCGGTGACGCCGCCGATCTTCATCGCGTCCGGCATGCACAGGTCCACCGCCCCGGCGGCCAGCGCGCGGGCCATGCCCTTCGGGCCCCACCAATTCTCGCCGCCCTGCACCGGCACGCGCAACTGGCCGCGCAGGGCGGCCAGGCCGGCATCGTCATCCACCGGCAGGGGTTCCTCCAGCCAGCGCACGTCCAGCGCCTGCAGCGCCAGGCCGCGGCGTTCGGCTTCGGGCCGGCTCAGGCCCTGGTTGTAGTCCACCAGGATCTCCACCTGGTCGCCCACCGCGGCGCGCACGGCGCGCACGCTGTCCAGGTCGTCCTCCAGCCGGGGTTGGCCCAGCTTGAACTTCACCGCCCGGGCGCCCAGCCCGGCCACCGCCTGGCCAGCTTCCTCGGCCAGCATGGCGGCGCCCCAGCCGCGCAGGCTGGCGTAGATCGGCTGCGGCGTCGGCTCGGCCCCCAGCAGGCGGCACAGCGGCGTGTTGGCGGCGCGGGCCAGCGTGTCCCACAACGCCATGTCCAGGCAGGACAGCGCGATCTGCACCAGCCCCTCGGTGCCCAGGATGCGGAAGCCGTTGTGCAATTCGCGCCACAGCGTGGCCGGTGCCACCGCGCGGCCCACCAGCGTGGCGCCGATGTTGCGCACCAGCGCCGCGGTGGCCCCCAGCGCCGCCGGCGTATAGGGGAAGACATAGGCATTGCCGCGCGGGCCTTCGTTGGTCACCACCTCGGCGATGACCAGTGGCGCGCGGCCGATGCGGTTCAGGCTGTTGCACAGCGGCGGCTCCAGCGGCGCGTCCACCGCGCGCACGCTGATCTCGCGGATGGTCAATGGCTGCATCGCGCCCTCCCGTTGCCGCCATGTTGCGCGCGGCCGGGCCGGCCGGCCAGGGCAAAAGCCGGCCGGGCAACGCTGCCGGCTGGCTGGATTCGCGCCGCGGAACCACCTGCCGGGGCGCGGCCAGGAAGCTGGCCAGCGCCCGGTTCAGCCGGCGTTGGCGCCGTAGCCCAGCAGCATGCGGCGGATGAAGTCCGGCGCCCGCACGCCGCCGCTGGCCGGCTGTTGCTGCGCCAGCAATTGCGCGTCCAGCGGCGTGTCGCCGCTGCCATGCTTCGGGCGATGGCGGGCGCGGTCCAGCATCTTGTCCATGGCGGTGCTGAACTCGCTGGCACTGAGCTGGCCATCGCCATTGGCGTCGATGCTCCGGAACGCCGCGTCCACCGCGCTGACGGTGCTGGTGCCGACCACCCCGGCATTGTTTGCCGGGCTGGCGCCGCCCCCCGGCAGGTTCTGCAGCGCCTGCTGCCATTGGTTCAGGCTGACGCTGCCCTGGCCGCCGCTCAGCCGGCTGAACATATCCTGTTGGAATTGGCTGCGTATGGCCTGGAAGTTCAGGCTGCCTGTCACCGCCGCGGCGATGCTGCTCATGGGAATGCTCCGGTTGCCTCGGGGGGGGCGGGGCAACCAGCGTGCCAGCTTGTTGTTTGGCCGCGTGATTCACGCCTTTCGGCGAGCATACCGCAGGCGATCACGCGCTAGCGCGCCGGGCGCATCCCGGCATCCGTCATCACCTTGGCCCATTTGGGAATGTCGGCGGCGATGGCGGCGTGCATCTGCGCCGGCGTACTGCCCACCGGGTCCAGCCCCAACTGGGCGATGCGCGCGCGCATGTCGGTTTCAGCCAGAACGCGCAGCGTGTCGGCGTGGATCTTCTCCACCAGCTGCGGGTCGATGCCGGTGGGCGCCATCAGGCCGAACCAGGACACCGCCTCGAACCCCGGGAAGCCCTGTTCCGCCACGGTGGGCAATTCCGGCGCATTGCCGCTGCGGCGCAACGAGGTGACGCCGAGGCAGTGCAACTGGCCATCCCGCACCAGCGACATGGCGGCGCCGGCATTCTGCAACCCCAGCGGCACCACGCCGCTCAGCAGGTCCGCCAGGTTGGCGCCACGATAGGGGATGTGTTCCATGCGGATGCCGGCCTGGTGGCACAGCATCTCGGCGGCGATGTGCTGGGGCGTGCCGGCGCCCGGTGTGCCGTAGGAGAGCTTGCCCGGATTGGCCCGGGCATGCGCCACCAGCTGCGCGATGCTGCGGAACGGCTGGTCCTTGTTCACCAGGAACAAGGTGGGCATCGACAGCGTCATGGAGATGGAAACCAGGTCGCGCAGCGGGTCGAAGGGCAGTTGCTGCAGGCTGGGCAGGATGGTGATGGCGCCGTTGCCGGCCCACATCAGGGTGTGGCCATCCGGTGCCGCCTTGGCCACCCGGTCCACGCCCAGCGTGCCGCCATTGCCGGCGACGTTGTCCACCACCACCGGTTGGCCCCACAGCTCGGTGAATTTCTGCGCGAACAGCCGGGCGGTGACATCGGTGGAACTGCCGGCGGTGAAGCCCACCACCAGGCGCACCGGCCGGCTGGGCCAGGCCTGGGCGCGCGCCGGGCGGGGGGAACCGGCGGCGCCCAGCAGGGCGGCACCGAGCATGGCGGGGCCGGCCATCACGGCACGCCGTCGCGTCAGCGCAGGACTCATGGCGCATTCCTCCCAGGGCTTGTTTGCGGCAAGCCTAGAGCATGATCGCCTGAGGCGGCTACGTTGAAAGGCGCCGGGCAGGCGGCCTGCCCGGCGCCTGAGCGGCACGAAGGTTCGGCCCGCCTGCGCCTGGCATCAGTCCCGCAGCAGGCAGAACATCAGTTCGTGCTTGTTGTGCGCGCCGTGGAACAGCCGGGCGCCGGGCAGGGCGGCGAATTCGGCCGCCACGTCGTGGTCGGTTTCGCCCTGGAATTTGATGGTGCAGACGAAGTTGCGCGCCTTGTCGGCTTCCAGCCAGCGCCGCACCAGCCCCAGCAGCCGGGCCGGATAGCAGATGACATCGCTGAACAGCCAATCCACCCGCGCCTCGTGCTTCGGCTCCATGCCGAAGGCGCTTTCCTGCCGCAGCGTCACGCCCGGCATGGCCAGCACGGCCGGGTCCAGCGGCGCCTTGTCCACCGCCACCACGGTGGCGCCCAGCGTGGCCAGCACCCAGGTCCAGCCGCCAGGGCAGGCGCCGAGGTCGAGGCAGGTCTCCCCCGGGCCGGGCCAGCGGCCAAGCCGCACCAGGGCCTCCCACAGCTTCAGGTAGGCGCGGCTGGGCGGCCCGGCGCGGTCTTCCACGAACTGCACCGCGCCGCCGATGAAGGGGCTGGACTTGGTCGGGCTGGCCAGCAGCAACTCCGGCGTCAACAGGGTCCAGCCACCCAGGTGGCCGGTGGGGGCCAGGGCGGGGAAGGCCAGCGGCTTCGGCTTCAACGGCGGCAGCCGTTCCTGGATCAGCAGGGCGCGGCGATGATGCGCGGCGCTGTACAGGCTCCAGTTGCGCTGGATGCCGCGCAGCACGTCGGCCGCGGCCTTCA
>CANBXZ010000347.1 GCA_947373495.1 Acetobacteraceae bacterium | reverse complement strand
CTGATGAGTTCCACCGCGCGGCCCTGGCGACGCATGGAGACCAACACGGCAAAGGTGCCGATGTTCATCACCAAGTAGATCGCCATGTACACCAGCACGCCGCGCACACCCACATCGGTGTCCACCGCCAGGCCCATCAGCGCGTAGCCGACATGACCGATGGAGCTGTAGGCCATCAGGCGCTTGATGTTGGTCTGGCCGATGGCGGCGAAGCTGCCCAGCAGCATGGAAGCCGCCGAGATCAGCAGCAGCACCTGCTGCCATTGGTCGGACAGGTCGCCGAACGGGCCGGTCAGCACCCGCACGATCAGCGCGATGGCGGCCACCTTGGGCGCCGCGGCGAAGAAGGCGGTCACCGGGGTCGGCGCGCCCTCGTACACGTCCGGCGTCCACATGTGGAACGGCACCGCGGAAGCCTTGAAGGCCAGGCCGGCGATGACGAAGACCAGGCCCACCACGACACCGGCCGAAACCGTCTGCCCCGGGGAGAACGCCTCGGCCAGCTTGTCGAAGTTGGTGCTGCCGGCGAAGCCATAGACCAGGCTGGTGCCATAGAGCAGCAGGCCGGACGCCAACGCGCCCAGCACGAAATACTTCAGGCCGGCTTCGGAAGAACGGCCGCTGTCGCGGTTGAAGGCGGCGATGACGTAGAGCGGCAGGGACAGGAGTTCCAGCCCCAGATAGACCGCCATCAGGTCGTTCGCCGAGATCATCACCAGCATGCCGGTGGTGGCGAACAGCGCCAGCAGCGGGAACTCGAACCGCGCCAGCTTCTCCCGCTCATTGAAGTCGATCGACAGCAGCAGCGTGGTCGCGGCGCCCAGCAGGCACAGCAGTTTCATGAAGCGGCCGAAGGGGTCCGCGACATATTGCCCGCCAAAGGCGGTGCCGTCGGTCTGCATCAGCACCAGCAGCGCGGCGCCCAGCAGCGCGCCGATGACGGCCATGCTGCCGGCAAAGCTGGTGTCCTGCTTCGGAATGACGCAGGCGAGCAGGATCACCAGGCCGGCGACGGCCAGCAGGATCTCCGGCAGGGCAAGGGTCCAGTTCATCGGCTCACATCCCTGCCAGTCGTGCGACGCTCAGCGCAGCTTCGTGGCGCGCCAACAGCGCCGCGACGCTGGCTTCGAAGAAGGAGAGGAAGGAGGACGGGTAGATACCCATCCAGAGGGTCAACACCACCAGCGGCGCGAAGATGGCGTATTCACGCGGGCTGAGGTCGCGCAGGCCACGCAGGTCGGGCTTGGTCAGCGCCCCGAAGATGACGCGGCGATACAGGTACAGCATGTAGCAGGCACCCAGGACCATGCCGCTGGCACCACCGGCGGCAACCCAGGGGTTCACCTTCCAGGCGGCGATGATGACCAGGAACTCGCCGACGAAGTTGGCGGTGCCCGGCAGCCCGACGCTGGCCATGGTGAACAGCATGAACAGCAGCGCATAGCCCGGCATGATCTTGGCCACGCCGCCGTAGCGCGCGATCTCGCGGCTATGGACGCGGTCATACAGCACGCCGACGCAGAGGAAGAGCGCGCCGGAGACCACGCCATGCGCCAGCATGGTGAAGATGGCGCCCGACAGGCCCTGCGGCGTGAAGGTGAAGATGCCCAGCGTCACGATGCCCATATGGGCCACCGAGGAATAGGCGATGAGCTTCTTCATGTCCTGCTGCGCCAGCGCCACCAGGGAGGTGTAGACCACGGCGACGATGGACAGCACGAAGATCAGCGGCGCGTATTCCGCCGAGGCAAAGGGCAGCAGCGGCAGGCTGAACCGCAGGAAGCCGTAGGCACCCATCTTCAGCAGCACGCCGGCCAGGATGACGGAACCCGCGGTCGGCGCTTCCACATGCGCGTCCGGCAGCCAAGTATGCACTGGCCACATCGGCACCTTCACCGCGAAGCTGGCAAGGAAGGCGAAGAACAGCCAGGTCTGCGCCACCCGCGGCACGGTGTAGGCGAAGAGTTCCGGAATATCCGTGGTGCCGGCGTTGTACCACAGCCACAGGATGGCCAGCAGCATCAGCACCGAACCGGCCAGCGTGTAGAGGAAGAACTTCATCGCGGCATAGACGCGGCGCGGGCCGCCCCAGATGCCGATGATGAGGAACATCGGGATCAGCACGCCTTCGAAGAAGACGTAGAACAGCACCATGTCCAGCGCGCAGAACATGCCGATCATCATGGTCTCAAGCACCAGGAAGGCGATCATGTATTCCCGCACGCGGGTTTCGATCGCTTCCCAGGAAGCCAGGATGCACAGCGGCGTCAGCGCGGTGGAGAGCAGCACGAACAGCACCGAAAGGCCGTCCACGCCCATGTGGTAGCCAATGCCGAATTCCGGCAGCCAGGCCAGTTGCTCGGTGAACTGGAAGGCCGCGCTCGACTTGTCGAAGCTGAACCACAGCACCAGGCTCAGCAGGAAGACGATGAGGCTGGTCCACAACGCGGTCCAGCGGGCATTCTGCGCGACGACCTTGTCCTCGCCACGCACGGAAAGCAGGATCGCCGCCCCCGCCAAGGGCAGGAAGGTCAGCAGCGACAGCAAGGGGAAACCGGGGTTCATGAGGCTCAGGCCCCCCTCAGCAGGGAATACAGGAACAACGTGACGAAGACGACGATGCCGATGAGCATGACGAAGGCGTAGCTCGCCACCCGGCCGGTTTGCAGGCGCACCGCGCCACGGCCGATATCCGCGGCCAATGCGGCCACGCCATTGGGCATGCCGTCGATCAGCTTGGCATCGCCCACCTTCCAGAACACCCGCGCCACCGCCATGGTCGGGCGGACGAACAGGAAGTCGTACAGCTCGTCGAAGTACCACTTGTTCAGCAGGAAGCGATGCACCGGCGCCAGCGCCGTGGCCAGCGCGCGCGGCAGGCTGGGCGCCAGCATGTAGAACACGAAGGCCAGCGCGATGCCGCCCACGCCCACCACCGTCGGCGCCAGGCCAACCCAGGCCGGCACCTCGTGCATGGCGTGCATGATGTGGTTGTTCGCGCCGTTGAAGATGGCGCCGTGCCAGAACGCGTGTTCGTGGTGGCCGATGAAGTACGGCGCGAACACGTAGCCCGCCAGCACCGCCCCGACGGAAAGCAGCAGCAAGGGCACCAGCATCACCGCCGGGCTTTCATGCACGTGTTCCATGGTGTGGTGGTCTGCCCGCGGCTTGCCGTGGAAGGTCAGGAACAGCAGGCGCCAGGAATAGAAGGCGGTGAGGAAGGCGGCGATGATGCCGCAGGCGAAGGCGTAGGTGCCGACACCGCTATGCGCGGCGAAGGCTGCCTCCAGGATCGCGTCCTTCGAATAGTACCCGGCGAACAGCGGCACGCCGGCCAGCGCCAGGTTGCCGATCCACATCACCAGATAGGTCACCGGGATCTTGGTCCAGATACCACCCATCTTGCGGATGTCCTGCTCGTCCGACATCGCATGGATGACCGAGCCGGCGCCGAGGAACAGCAGCGCCTTGAAGAAGGCGTGGGTGAACAGGTGGAACACCGCCACCTGGTACGCGCCGACGCCGATGGCGAAGAACATGTACCCCAGCTGCGAACAGGTGGAGTAGGCGATGATGCGCTTGATGTCGTTCTGCACGCAGCCGATGGTGGCGGCGAACAACGCGGTGGAAGCGCCCACCACGGTCACGATCATCAGCGCGGTCGGCGCGTATTCCATGATGGGCGACATGCGCGCCATCAGGAACACACCGGCGGTCACCATGGTCGCGGCATGGATCAGCGCGGAAACCGGCGTCGGGCCTTCCATGGCGTCCGGCAGCCAGGTGTGCAGGCCCAGCTGGGCGGACTTGCCGCAGGCGCCGAGGAACAGCAGCACACCGATCAGCTCGATGCTGTTGATGCCGAGGTAGGTGTCCGTCGTGTGCTGCGGCACCGCGGCGAAGATGGCGGAGAACTCGATGCTGCCGAAGGTCAGGAAGGTCAGCGCCAGGCCCAGCATGAAGAACAGATCGCCAACGCGGTTGACGACGAAGGCCTTCATCGCCGCCTTGTTGGCGCTTTCCTTCTCATACCAGTAGCCGATCAGCAGGTAGCTCGCCAGGCCGACGCCTTCCCAGCCGAAGAACAGCTGCGCCAGGTTGTCGGCGGTCACCAGCATCAACATCATGAAGGTGAACAGCGACAGGTAGGCGAAGAAGCGCGGGATCGTGCTGTCGTGGGACATGTAGCCCACGCTGTACAGGTGGATGAGCGTGGAGATGAAGGTGACCATGGCCACCATCACCACGCTCAGCGTGTCGTAGCGCAGCGCCCAGTTCACCTGCAGGCCGCCCACATCCATCCAGCGCAGCAGCTCGACGGTTTCGGGGTGGCCGCCCAAGGCTACCTGGAAGAAGGCGGTCGTGCCGCAGATGGCGGCCAGCACCATGCACAGCACGGTGGTCCATTGCGCCACCCGGTCGCCCAGCCAGCGGCCGAGAAAGCCACTGATGCAGGCCCCGAGGAGCGGGAAGAAGATGGCACCGACGAACATGGCCCTCAGCCCTTCAGGGTCGAGATTTCCTCGACCTCGATGCTGCCGCGGTTGCGGAAGTAGATGACGAGGATGGCGAGGCCGATGGCGGCTTCCGCCGCGGCGACCGTGAGCACGAACATGGCGAAGATCTGCCCGTTCAGGTCGTTCAACCAGGCGCTGAAGGCGACGAAGTTGATGTTCACCGCCAGCAGGATCAG
>CANBXZ010000346.1 GCA_947373495.1 Acetobacteraceae bacterium | reverse complement strand
AGGGCTGATAGGCTGAACGGCGGGGCCTGCGCGGCCCCGCCTACTACTTGAGGCTCGGGTTATTTTCCTGGCCGAAGCGACCTCCGCAAGCCATCAGATAGGTGTCGAACATTCGTCTATCAAAGCCAGGCTTTTTCTCGATTCCGTCGCCGCCAACCGAGTAACAGTCGAGGTAGGTTTTTATGGCTTGGCCGTGGACGGAGTTTTGCCACAGTCCGTTAGCGGCACTCACAAACCCTGTATAACCATGGCGGGCTGCGCTTCGTTCTCCCAAGCGCAGCAGACCCTTTTCTGCCCAGTCGTCGATGGGCATGAAAATGGCCGGTTTCAAAAGCATGGCAATCTTTGAAAGCAGAGAAGTGGGGCGAACGCCATTTGTGCGTTCGCCTCCAACGGTCAGCGCGTGGATGTCCAGGTGAATGGATAATTCCTCCAGCGCGGCTCCGGTAGGATCGATTAGGACCGGGCCCATTCGGGTGACGAGGTGGCCCGTAAAATTTTGCCAATTGGGATGGTTATCTCCCTTGCCGTAGATCTGGCGCCGCACGCCAAACTCGGAGCAGAAGCGTCCCAATCTTTCTCGGCATAGCACCGCAGGCTTGTTCTCCCAGTCGTCAGCTAAATGCTCGTAATCACACCGCCAATGCAGCCAATGCGCCTTGGTGGCATGGTAGATGAAATCCAGCGCCCGCTCGTTACCCATCACATCGTCGCGCCAAGCACCCAGGGCGCGAATTCCGCCGCGCCGAAGTCGAACGCCTCGCTCTTGGTCGCCTCGCCGCTGGCCACCCGCAGCATCAGCTGGAAAATGCGTTCGCCGGCCTGCTGCACGGTTTCCTCGCCGGTCAGCACCGTGCCGCAATTCACGTCCATGTCGTCGCTCATGCGTTCATACATCGGCGTGTTGGTGGCCAGCTTGATCGAAGGCGCCGGCTTCATGCCGAACACGCTGCCGCGGCCGGTGGTGAAGCACATCAGGTTGGCGCCGCCCGCCACCTGGCCGGTGGCGCCCACTGGGTCATAGCCAGGCGTGTCCATGAAGACGAAGCCCTTGGCGGTCACTTCCTCGGCGTAGCGCACCACGTCCACCAGGTTGCTGGTGCCGGCCTTGGCCATGGCGCCCAGGGACTTCTCCAGAATGGTGGTCAACCCGCCCGCCTTGTTGCCCGGGCTGGGGTTGGCGTTCATCTCGGCGCCCTCGCGTTCGCAATAGGCTTCCCACCAGCGCATCAGCGCCACCAGCTTCTCGCCCACTTCCTGGGAGACGGCGCGCCGCGTCAGCAGGTGCTCGGCGCCATAGGTCTCCGGCGTCTCGCTGAGGATCACGGTGCCGCCGTGCCGCACCACCAAATCCGAAGCCGCGCCCAGCGACGGGTTGGCGGTGATGCCGCTATAGCCATCCGAGCCGCCGCATTGCAGCGCCACCTTCAACTCGCTCGCCGGTACCGGCACGCGGGTGACGTTGTTGGCCTCGGCCACCACCTCCTTCACGAAGTCGATGCCGGCCGCCACCGTCTTCCGGGTGCCACCCATCTCCTGGATGTTCATGTTGCGCAGCCGGCCGGCCAGGTGCTGTTCCTCCAGCAGGCCGCCCAGCTGGTTCACCTCGCAGCCCAGGCCGATGGCGATGACATGGCTGAAATTGGCGTGGCGGGCGAAGCCGGCCAGGGTGCGGCGCAGCACCCGCAGCGGCTCGCCCTCGGTCATGCCGCAGCCGGTCTTGTGGGTCAGCGCGATCACGCCATCCACATGGCCCCATTCGCCCAGCGGGTTGTCGCCGGTGAGGGGGTTCTTGCGGAATGCCTGGGCGATCAGGTCGGCGACATGGGCCGAGCAGTTCACGCTGGTGATGATGCCGATATAGTTGCGCGTGGCCACGCTGCCATTGGCGCGCCGCAGCCCCATGAAATGCGCCGGCACCTCCACCGGCGCGTTCGGCCTGGCGTCCACGCCCCACGCGTATTCCAGCGCCAGTTCGCCCATGCTGGTGTTGTGGGTATGCACCCAGTCACCGGGCGCGATCGGCTGGCTGGCAAAGCCGATGATCTGGCCGTAGCGCCGCACCGCCTCGCCCGGCTGGTGGCCGCGGGTGGCCACCTTGTGGCCCGGCGGTACCCGCTGCCGGGTGGCGATGTTGTCGCCCACCGGGGTGCCGGGCGGCAGCGCCATGCGGGCGATGACCACGCTGTCTTCCGGGTGCAGGCGAATGACGGGCGGCTGGGTGGCGGCGTCCATGGCGTTGGCTCCCTCGATTGGGTGCCAGTCTAGAGCCTGATGGCCCGGGGCGGAATCGCCGAAAGCGGCCTCAGCAGCCGCTCGGGGTCAGCGCCAGTTCCACCAGTTGGCCGTTCACCACGAACTCGCCGAAGTCCATCTTCAGCTCATCCGCCACGCCGTTTTCGAAGTAGCGCAGCCCAATCTCATAGTCGGGGGCGCTGGCGCTGCCGCCCTGGGCGCTGTTGCGGTCGAAGAAGGCCACCCGCACCCGGGTGCTGCCCAGGGTGGAAAGCTGCGGGAAGCGTTCGATGACCTGGGGCGCCACCCAGGCGGAGATCGCCGTGGTGCTGTCCTGCGCGCCATTGGCGGAGGTACCGTCGAACAGCGGCGCCACCAGCAGGCGGCGGCCGGCGCGGGCCTCGGCCAGGGCGCGGAGAGTATGGGTGGTGGGCAGCAGCGTGCCGCTGGGCAGCCGCTCCTCCTTGGCCTCGGGGGAGGTGTAGCGCACGAAGCCGCTGCCATTGGCGCCCAGCGTGGCCTCGCCGGCAATGCGCTGGGAAACCGCGCCCTGGCTGGTCTGCGTCAGGCTGAAGCGGATGCTGCGGCCGTCCTTGGTCTCATAGGTGGAATAGTCGGAGGTGGTCTCCACCTCCTGCCCGTCCCGGTCGTTCAGCGAGAGGGTGAAGCGCTGGCGGGTGGTCCAGCCCTCGCAGGCGTCGCCCACCTCATACAGCATGGCGCCGCGGGCGGTGGCGACGTTGGAATTCGCCCGCACCTGGTCCAGCGCCAGCCGGTAGGCGGCCCGGTGCGCCACCATGCGTTCCGCCCCCGCCAGCGGCGGGCCGGCGGGGTCGGCGGCCCGGGGCGCGCCGGGCACCAGGGCAAGGGCAGCGCCGGCCAGGGCGAGAAGCAGGCTACGGCGCAGGCGCATGGGCGGTCTCCGGAAGACGGTGGCGCTAAGTTAGGAAGCCTTCGGCCCCGCCGCACCCTTCGCCGGCGGCAAATCCAGCTTCAGGTGCAATTCCTTCAGCCGCTTGTCCTCCACCGGCGCCGGGGCGCCCATCATCAGGTCCTGCGCCTGCTGGTTCATCGGGAACAGGATCACTTCGCGGATATTCGGCTCATCGGCCAGCAGCATCACGATGCGGTCGATGCCCGGCGCCGAGCCACCATGCGGCGGGGCGCCGTAGCGGAAGGCGTTGAGCATGCCGCCGAAGCGGTCTTCCACCGTCTGCGCCGAATAGCCGGCAATCTCGAAGGCGCGGATCATGATGTCCGGCCGGTGGTTGCGGATGGCGCCGGAGGACAGCTCGATGCCGTTGCAGACGATGTCGTACTGGTAGGCCTTGATATCCAGCGGGTTCATCGTGTTCAGCGCCTCCAGTTCGCCCTGCGGCATGCTGAAGGGGTTGTGGCTGAAGTCGACCTGGCCGGTTTCCTCGTTCAGCTCGTACATCGGGAAATCGGTGACCCAGCAGAACTTGTAGCAATCCTTCTCGATCAGCCCGAGTTCATTGCCGAGGCGCGTGCGCACCTGGCCGGCGAACTTGGCGGCGGGTTCGGCCTTGTCGCAGGCGAAGAACACCGCGTCGCCATCGCCCAGGCCCATCAGGTCGCGGATGGCGATGGCGCGATCGCGCTCCAGGTTCTTGGCGATGGGCCCCTGTGGCTCGCCGCCCGCGAAGGTGATGTAGCCGAGGCCGCCGGCGCCGCTCTCGCGGGCCCATTCGTTCAGCTTGTCGAAGAAGCTGCGCGGGTTGCCGCCGGCGCCGGGGGCCGGAATGGCGCGAACCACGCTGCCCTTTTCAATGTTGCGGGCGAACAGGCCGAAGGCGCCGCCCTTGAACTGCGCCGTCACGTCCTTGATGCGCAGCGGGTTGCGCAGGTCCGGCTTGTCGGAGCCGAATTCCAGCATCGAGGTCTCGAACGGGATGCGCGGGAAGGGGAAGGGCGTGACGCTGCGCTTGGTGCCGGAGAACGCCGAGAATTCCTCGAACACCCCGGCCAGCACCGGCTCGATGGCGGCGAAGACGTCTTCCTGGGTGACGAAGCTCATCTCGAAATCGAGCTGGTATAACTCGCCCGGCGATCGGTCGGCGCGCGACGCCTCATCGCGGAAACAAGGAGCAATCTGGAAGTAGCGGTCGAAGCCCGCCACCATGGCCAACTGCTTGAACTGCTGCGGCGCCTGCGGCAGCGCGTAGAAGGTGCCGGGGTGCAGGCGCGACGGCACCAGGTAGTCACGGGCGCCTTCCGGGCTGGAAGCGGTCAGGATCGGGGTTTGGAATTCGGTAAAACCCTGGTCCACCATCCGGCGGCGGATGCTGGTGATGACCTGGCTGCGCAGGATGATGTTGCGGTGCTGCTTGTCGCGCCGCAGGTCGATGAAGCGGTAGCGCAGGCGAAGATCCTCGGGGAACTCCTGCTCGCCGGCCACCTGGATGGGCAGCTGTTCGGCGGCGGACTGCACCGAAAGCTCGCGGATGCGCAGCTCGATCTCGCCGGTGGGCAGCTTGGCGTTCATCGTGCTGCCTTCGCGCAGCACCACGTCTCCGGT
>CANBXZ010000345.1 GCA_947373495.1 Acetobacteraceae bacterium | reverse complement strand
CTTCGGGGCGGAAGTCCACCCGGATGCCGTTGTCCCACGCCCTGCCGCCGCATCTGCGGCGCCTCGAAGCTGAATCGATCGCCATCTTCCGCGAGGTGGCGGCGTCCTTCCGCAACCCGGTGATGCTGTATTCCATCGGCAAGGACAGCTCGGTCATGCTGCACCTGGCGCGCAAGGCCTTCTACCCGGCGCCACCGCCGTTCCCGCTGCTGCACGTGGACACCACCTGGAAATTCCGGGAGATGATCGCCTTCCGCGACCGGATCGTGGCGCGCTACGGCGCGAAGCTGCTGGTGCATACCAACCAGGAAGGGCTGCGGCGCGGCATCAGCCCGGTGGCCAGCGGCAGCGCCCTGCACACCCAGGTGATGAAGACCGAGGCGCTGCGCCAGGCGCTCGACCAGCATGGCTTCGACGCCGCCTTCGGTGGCGCCCGGCGGGATGAGGAAAAGAGCCGCGCCAAGGAACGCATCTTCAGCTTCCGCTCGGCCGGCCATGTCTGGGACCCGCGCAACCAGCGCCCCGAATTGTGGAACCTGTTCAACACCCGGATCCGCCAGGGCGAGAGCATCCGCGTCTTCCCGCTCTCCAACTGGACCGAGTTCGACGTGTGGGACTACATCCAGGCCGAGGCCCTGCCGGTGGTGCCGCTGTACTTCGCGGCCGAACGCCCGGTGGTGCGGCGGGCCGGCACCTGGATCATGGTGGATGACGACCGGCTGCCGCTGCTGCCCGGCGAACAGCCCGAACGCCGCAGCGTCCGCTTCCGCACCCTGGGCTGCTACCCGCTTTCCGGCGCGGTGGAGAGCACGGCGGCCACCCTGCCCGACATCATCGCCGAAATGCGCGCCGCCACGGTTTCCGAACGCCAGGGCCGCCTGATCGACGGCGACGCCGAAGCCTCGATGGAGCGCAAGAAGCGCGAGGGGTATTTCTGATGCCGGGCGACGACCGCGCCCTGCTGCGCTTCCTCACCTGCGGGTCGGTGGATGATGGCAAGTCCACGCTGATCGGCCGGCTGCTGGCCGACACCCACCGCATTCCGGACGACCAGTTGGCGGCGCTGGAACGCGACAGCCAGCGCCACGGCACGGTGGGCGCGGCGGTAGACTATGCATTGCTGGTGGACGGGCTGGAAGCCGAGCGCCAGCAGGGCATCACCATCGATGTCGCCTACCGCTTCTTCGCCACGGCGCGGCGCAGCTTCATCGTCGCCGACACGCCCGGGCACCAGCAATACACCCGCAACATGGCCACCGGCGCTTCCAATTCGGAACTTGCGGTGCTGCTGGTGGATGCGCGCAAGGGCCTGCTGCCGCAAACCCGGCGCCATGCCTACATCTGCGCGCTGCTGGGCATTCGCGACGTGGTGCTGGCGGTGAACAAGCTGGACCTGGTGGGCTGGGACCAGGCGGTATTCGCCGGCATCGTCGCCGGCTTCACCGCCTTTGCCGAGGGCCTGGGCTTCCGCCACGTCCAGGCCATTCCGCTGGCCGCCCGGCATGGCGACAACATCACCCGGGCTTCCGCCAACATGCCCTGGTACAGCGGCCCGACGCTGCTGGCCCATCTGGAACAGGTGGAGGTGGACACCGGCGCCGCGGCGCTGCCGTTCCGCTTCCCGGTGCAGTGGGTGAACCGGCCGGATGCCGATTTCCGCGGCTTCTCCGGCACCGTCGCCTCCGGCGCCGTGGCGGTGGGGGATGCGCTGGTGGTGGCGGCTTCCGGCCGCGCCAGCGTGGTCCGCCGCATCGTCACCGCCGATGGCGACCTGGCGCGGGCCGAGGCCGGGGACGCGGTGACGCTGTGCCTGGCGGATGAGGTGGACATCGCCCGCGGCGACCTGCTGTGCCCGCCGCAGCATCGCCCCGCCGTCACCGACCAATTCGCCGCCCACCTGCTGTGGATGGACACCGACGCCCTGCTGCCCGGGCGGCAGTACCTGCTGCGCAGCGGCACCCAGTGGACCACCGCCACCGTCACTCGGCTGAAGCACAAGGTGAACGTGGAGACCCTGGCGCAGGAAGCCGCCACCAAGGTGGAACTGAACGAGATTGCGCTGTGCAACCTCTCCACCCTGCAGCCGCTGCCGCTGGAGCCCTATGCCACCAACCACGCCACCGGCGCCTTCATCCTGGTGGACCGCTTCAGCCACGCCACCGTGGCCGCCGGCATGGTGGATTTCTCGCTGCGCCGCGCCGCCAACATCGCGCGGGAGGATTTCCCGGTGGACCAGGCGGCGCGGGCCCGGCTGCTGGGCCAGCAGCCGCTGGTGCTGTGGTTCACCGGGCTTTCCGGTTCCGGCAAGTCCACCATCGCCAAGGCGCTGGAACAGCGGTTGCACGCCGCCGGGCAACTGACCTACGCGCTGGACGGCGACAACCTGCGCCATGGCCTGAACCGCGACCTGGGCTTCCGCGACGCCGACCGGGTGGAGAACATCCGCCGCGTCGGCGAGGTGGCGAAGCTGTTCGTGGATGCCGGGCTGGTGGTGCTGTGCAGCTTCATCTCCCCGTTCCGCGCCGAGCGGCAGATGGTACGGGAGCTGTTTCCGGCCGGCGGCTTCGTCGAGATCCATGTGGATACCACGCTGGCCGAATGCATCCGGCGCGACCCCAAGGGGCTCTACGCCAAGGCGCAGCGCGGCGAGATCAGGAATTTCACCGGGCTGGACAGCCCCTATGAAGCGCCGGAAAACCCGGAGGTGGTGCTGCACACCGCCGGCCGGTCCCCGGCGCTGGTGGTGGCGGAACTGCTGGAGCAGTTGCAGGCGCGCGGCCATTTCACCTCGGTGCCCCGATGAGGGGCGCCCCGCCAGGCAGGAGCAGCCAGCGATGATCGACTTCGACAGCCAGCGGATCATCTGCGTCGGCGACATCATGCTCGACCGGTTCTTCTATGGCCGGATCGACCGCATCTCCCCCGAGGCGCCGGTGCCGGTGGTGCGGATGACCGAATCCCGCCAGATGCTGGGCGGCGTCGGCAATGTGGCGCGCAACATCGCCTCGCTCGGCGGCCATGCGGTGGTGGTGGCGCAGCTGGGCCAGGACCATGCCGGGCGGGAGCTGCGCGGGCTGATGGCGGGCACGCCCAACATCGTGGATGCCTGCATCACCTCCGACAGCATTCCCACCACCTGCAAGACCCGCGTCATCGCCGCGCACCAGCACGTGGTGCGGATAGACGAGGAAACCAGCGCCGCCCTGACCCCGGCGATGGAACAACAGGTGATGGCGGCGCTGGACCGGCATTTGCCCGGCGCCAGCGGCGTGATCCTTTCGGACTATGCCAAGGGCATGCTGACCCCGGCGGTGGTGGGCCATGCCATGGCGCTGGCGCGGCGCCACCAGGTGCCGGTCTTCGTCGACCCCAAGCAGGCCGACATGGCCTATTACCGCGGCGCCACCGTCATCACCCCCAACGCCAAGGAACTGGCCACCGCCACCGGCATGCCGGTGGGCACCGACGCCGAAGTGGCCGCCGCCGCCCAGCAGGTGATGCGCGCGGCCGAGGCCGCCGCCGTGCTGGTCACCCGCTCCGAACGCGGCATGACGCTGGTGGAGGCCAATGGCGCCGTGCACGCCGTGCCCGCCGTGGCGCGGGAGGTGTTCGACGTCTCCGGCGCCGGCGACACGGTGATCGCGGTGCTGGCGTTGAGCCGCAGCGCCGGGGCGCCGCTGGCCCAGGCCATGGGCGTGGCCAATGCCGCCGCCGGGGTGGTGGTTGGCAAGCTCGGCACCGCCACGCTGGACCGGCAGGAGCTGGCAGCGGCGCTGGAAGCCCTGGTGCGGCCGACGGCGGAGGAAGGCAGCAAGTTCATCAGCCTGGAAGCCGCCAGCCAGGCCATTGCCGGCTGGAAGCGCCAGGGCCTGCGCGTGGGCTTCACCAATGGCTGCTTCGACATCCTGCACCGTGGCCATGTCACCCTGCTGCGCGCTGCCCGGCAGCATTGCGACCGCCTGGTGGTGGCGCTGAACACCGATGCCAGCGTCAGCCGGCTGAAGGGCCCGACCCGGCCGATCAACCCGCTGGAGGACCGCGCCGCGGTGATCGAGGCGCTGCAATGCGTCGATATCGTCCTCGGCTTCGGCGAGGACACGCCGTTCGAGGTCATCGGCCAGCTGCGCCCCAACGTGCTGTTCAAGGGCGCCGACTATCGCGCCGACCAGGTGGTGGGCGCCGACATCGTGCAGGCCGATGGCGGCGAGGTGGTGCTGTTGCCGCTGGTGCCGGACCGCTCCACCACCGCCATCATCGCCCGCAGCCAGCGGCCCCCGGCGGGCGGCGCGGCGTGACCGCGCTGGCCACGGCCAGCGGCACCCTGCTGGGCTGGATGCAGGGCCAGGCGCTGCCATTCTGGCGCAGCACCGGCCATGACGGCCCTGGCCGCGGCTTCGTGGAACAGCTGACCCTGGCCGGGCAGCCGGCTGCGGTGGGCTACAAGCGGGTGCGGGTGCAGGCGCGGCAGGTCTATGTCTTCTCCCATGCCGCGGTGCTGGGCTGGCCGGGCGGGCTGGCCGAGGCCACGGATGGCTTCGACTTCCTCCACCGCCACGGCTGCCGTGCCGATGGCGCCTGGGTGCGGCGGCTGGGGCGCGAGGGCGGCGTGCTGGACCCCAGCGCGGACCTGTACGACCTGGCCTTCGTGCTGTTCGCCTGCGCCTGGTACCACCGCGCCACCGGCCTGGCCGCGCCGCTGGCCCTGGCGCGCCGGACGCTGGACTGGGTGGGCGCCACCATGGCGCTGCCGGGCGGGCTGGGGCTGGAGAATGCCTGGCC
>CANBXZ010000344.1 GCA_947373495.1 Acetobacteraceae bacterium | reverse complement strand
GCCCGGCTGTCGCTGCGGCCGCGCGGTGAGGAAGAGGACGACCGTCGTGGTCCGGTGCGTCGGCCCGGTGGGCCGCCCGGCCCTGGTGGCGCCCGCAAGCCGGTGGTGCCGCCGCCGCGCAAGACGCTGACCCCGGCCGACCGCCGCAGCACCAGCCGCGTGGACGTGAACGCCGCGATCGAAGGCGAGGACGAGCGCAGCCGCTCCCTGGCCAGCGTGCGCCGGGCGCGTGAACGTGAACGGCGCCAGCAGGAACTGGCCCGGCTGCGTTCGGGCGGTGAACGCGTGGTGCGTGACGTGGTGGTGCCGGAAGCCATCACCGTGCAGGAACTTGCCAACCGCATGGCCGCCCGTGGCGGCGAGGTGGTGAAGTCCCTGATGCGCATGGGCGTCATGGCGACGCTGACCCAGAGCATCGACGCCGACACCGCCGAGCTGGTGGTGCAGGAGTTCGGCCACCGGGTGAAGCGCGTCAGCGAAGCCGACGTGGAAATCGGCCTGGAAGGCGCGACCGACATCGACACCGACATGGTGTCGCGTCCCCCGGTCGTCACCATCATGGGCCATGTCGACCACGGCAAGACCAGCCTGCTGGACGCGCTGCGCAAGGCCGATGTGGCCGCGCACGAGGCCGGCGGCATCACCCAGCACATCGGCGCCTACCAGGTTCAGGTGGCGGATGGGACTCGGGTGACCTTCATCGATACGCCGGGCCACGCCGCCTTCACCGCCATGCGCGCCCGTGGCGCCAGTGTGACGGACATGGTGGTGCTGGTGGTGGCCGCCGATGACGGCGTGATGCCGCAGACGATCGAGGCGATCCACCATGCGCGGGCGGCCGGTGTGCCGATCATCGTGGCGGTCAACAAGATCGACAAGCCGGGCGTTCACCCGGAAAAGGTCAAGCAGGAACTGCTCCAGCACGAGATCGTGGTGGAAAGCCTGGGCGGCGACACGATGGAAATCGAGGTCTCCGCCACCAAGAAGCTGCACCTGGACAAGCTGCTGGAAGCCATCTCGCTCCAGGCTGAAGTGCTGGACCTGAAGGCCAACCCGGACCGGGCGGCCGAAGGCACGGTGATTGAAAGCAAGCTGGACCGCGGCCGTGGCCCGGTGGCCACCGTGCTGGTGCAGAAGGGTACGCTGCGGACCGGCGACATCGTGGTGGCCGGCACCGAATGGGGCCGCGTGCGCGCCCTGGTGGACGACAAGGCCCGCCAGGTGAAGTCGGCCGGCCCGAGCCTGCCGGTGGAAATCCTCGGCCTGTCCGGCGTGCCGGGCGCGGGCGAGAACTTCGTTGCGGTGGAGAACGAGGCCCGGGCGCGCGAGATCAGCGAGTTCCGTCAGCGTCGTGCCCGTGACAAGGCCAGCGCCGCCCTCGGCGCCAGCCGCGGCACGCTGAACGACATGCTGGCCCGCATCCAGGCGGGTGAGCAGAAGGAAGTGGCCGTGCTGGTCAAGGCCGACGTGCAGGGTAGCTCGGAAGCCATCAACGTCACGCTCGGCAAGCTGGGCAACGACGAGGTGCGCGTTCGCATCCTGCATAGCGGCGTCGGCCAGATCACCGAAAGCGACATCCAGCTGGCCAAGGCCTCCAGCGCCGTCATCGTTGCCTTCAACGTCCGTGCGACGTCGCAGGCCCGCGAGATGGCGCAGCGGGATGGCGTGGACATCCGCTACTACTCGATCATCTACGAAGTGCAGGACGACATCGAAAAGATGTTCAAGTCCAAGCTGGCGCCGGTGCATCGGGAGAAGTTCATCGGCTACGCCCAGATCCTGCAGGTGTTCGAAGTCAAGCGCCTGGGCAATGTGGCCGGTTGCCGCGTGACCGAAGGCGTGGTGCGCCGCGGTTGCGGTGTGCGCCTGCTGCGCGACGGCGTCGTCATCCACCAGGGCGAACTCAGCACGCTGCGTCGCTTCAAGGATGACGTGAAGGAAGTGACGAATGGTTACGAATGCGGCATGGGCTTTGTGAACTACAACGACATCCGCGTCGACGACCAGATCGAGTGCTTCGAGGTTGAGACGGTCGCCGCCGCCTAAGGCTGCGTCGCCTTCATTCAGGGGCGCGGCGCCGCGAGGTGCCGCGCCCCTTGCTTTTTGAAAGGGTTCAAACCCCATGTCCAAGCCCCCCCGCCGCGGCGGCGCCGAAGGCCCTTCCCAGCGCCAGTTGCGCGTGGCCGAGGAAATACGCCACGTGCTGGCCTTGCTGTTCGAGCGCGGTGACTTCCGCGACCCGGACCTGGCCAATGCCCGCATCACCGTCACCGAAGTTCGCGCCAGCCCCGACCTGAAGCACATGACCGCCTTTGTCAGCGGCCTGGGCAAGAACGTGCCGGAAGCGCAGTTCAAGGCGCTGCGCCGCGCCGCGCCATTCCTGCGGCATGAAGTGGCCAAGGGGGTGCGCCTGCGCTACGCGCCGGACCTGCATTTCCAGCCAGACACCGCGTTGGACTACGCCATGCACATCAACAAGGTGATGCACGACAACCCGGTGGTGCAGGCCGACCTGGCCGCGAAGACCGAAGAAGAACCCGAAGCATGAACCAGCGTCGCCACCAGAAGAAGAAGCCCCGCGGCCAGCCGCTGGACGGTTGGTTGATTGTCGACAAGCCCTCGGGCATCGGCTCCACCGACGTGGTGAACATCGTCAAGCGCAGCTTCGACGCGCAGAAGGCCGGGCATGGCGGCACGCTGGACCCGCTGGCCACCGGGCTGCTGCCCATCGCCTTCGGCGCCGCGACCAAGACCGTGCCCTATGTGATGGATGGCACCAAGCAGTACCGCTTCACCCTGAAGTTCGGCGAGGCGCGGGACACCGACGACGCCGACGGCCAGGTCATCGCCACCAGCGACGCCCGGCCGAGCGACGAGGCCATCCAGGCCGCGCTGCCCGCCTTCCGCGGCGACATCATGCAGGTGCCGCCGATCTATTCCGCCATCAAGGTGAATGGCGAACGCGCCTACGACATGGCGCGCGAAGGCCAGGAAGTGGTGTTGGAAGCCCGCCCGGCGCGGATCGACCGCTTCGACCTGGAAAGCCGGCCCGACGCGGACACCGCGGTGTTCATCGTGGAAAGCGGCAAGGGCGTGTACATGCGGTCCCTGGCGCGGGACCTGGCGCGGGCCTGTGGCACGGTCGGGCACATCACCGTGCTGCGCCGGCTGCGCGTGGGGCCGTTCCTGGAACCGCAGGCGATTCCGCTGGACAAGCTGCGGCTTTCGGCCGATACCCCGCCCCCTTCCCCGGACCTTTTGCTGCCCGTGGCGACCGCGCTGGCCGACATCCCGGCGCTGGCCCTCACCGAAGCGGAGGCCGCACGCCTTCTGCATGGCCAGGCTCTCAGCCTGGTTGAGCTGATGGGGCGTATTCCAGGCAACGCCAACCCCGACAACGGGCTGGTTCGCGCCATGGCGGGGGAGCGGTTCGTGGGACTGTGCCGGCTGGACGAAGGGCTGATGAAGCCCGAACGGCTGGTGGCACAGCAGGAAACTCCCGGGGCCGCCCTGTTCATCTCTGGCAAGGAGTAAGCCGATGTCGACCTCACCCGAAGCCCGTCAGGCTATCATCGCCGCCTATGCCACCAAGCCGGGCGACACTGGTTCCCCGGAAGTGCAGATCGCGCTGCTGACGGACCGGATCAACTACCTGACCGAGCACCTGAAGATCCACAAGAAGGACTTCCACAGCCGTCGCGGCCTGCTGGTGCTGGTTGGCGCCCGCCGTGGCCTGCTGGACTACGTGAAGCGCAAGAACCAGGCCCGCTACGAGAGCCTGCTGAAGCGCCTCAGCCTGCGCCGCTAAGCGGCAAGGCAGCACGAAAGAAGGGCCTTCGCGTTCGCGCGAGGGCCTTTTTTCGTTGTGGCACCGCGGCCCTTCGCGCCACGCGCCGGGCCTGATACACGCCCCCCATGCAACGCCGCGCCCTGCTCCTCTCCGCTGCCCTGCTGCCGTTGGCCGCCCAGGCTCAAGCCTGGCCAGACCGCGCGCTGCGGGTGATCGTGCCCTTCCCGCCCGGCGGCGGGGTGGACATCGTCGCCCGGCTGCTGGCGGACCCGATGCGGGCGGCGCTGGGCCAGCCGGTGGTGGTGGAAAACCGCGCCGGCGCCGCGGGCATGATCGGCGCCCAGGCCGTGGCCCGCGCCGCGCCGGATGGCACCACCCTGCTGCTGTGCTCCTCCGGGGAGGTGGCCGTGGCGCCGCACCTGCAGGGCAGCCGCATGGGCTACGACCCGGCGAAGGACCTGGCGCCCATCACCCTGGTCACCCGCATCCCCAATGTGTTGATCGTGCATCCGGCGGTGCCGGCACGGAACCCGGCCGAGCTCATCGCCCTGGCCAAGGCCCAGCCGGGGCGGCTGACCTATTCCTCCTCCGGCACCGGCAACCTGCAGCACCTGAACGGCGAGTTGTTCAACCGCCTGGCCGGGGTGGAGACGGTGCATGTGCCCTATCGCGGCACCGCCCCGGCGCTGGCGGATGTGGCCGGCGGCCAGGTGACCATGACCTTCGGCAGCCTGGCGGCGGCGCTGCCACTGATCCGCGGCGGCGTGGTGCGCGCCCTGGCGGTGACCAGCCGCACCCGCATGGCGGCGCTGCCCGATGTGCCGGCCCTGGCCGAGACCCTGCCCGAGTATGAGCTGGTGAACTGGTTCGGCCTGTTCGCCACCGCCGGCACCGCGCCGGACCGCATCGCCATGCTGAACGCCGCCGTGGCCGGGGCGCTGCGGGAGCCGGCGCTGGTGGCCAAATTGCAGGACCAGGGCGCCGAGGCCGCGCCGCTGTCGCCGGCT
>CANBXZ010000343.1 GCA_947373495.1 Acetobacteraceae bacterium | reverse complement strand
ACATGATGCACCACGCCCTGCAATGCCGGGACCCCGAGCTGTCCACCGTGTTCGACTGGGACCCGAAGGCCGCCGCCGAATCGCGCCGCGGCTTCCTGAACAGCGTGGCGGATACCTCCACCCTGCTGCTGCCGATCCACTTCCCCAGCCCCACCGCCGGCCGGGTGAGCGCCAATGCGGAAGGCGGCTTCGACTGGAAGTACTTCCGGTGAAGCAGCGCAACCTCGGCGCTTCCGGCCTGCTGGTCAGCGAGGTTGGCATCGGCTGCAACAATTTCGGCAACCGGCTGGACCTGGAAGGCACCCGCGCCGTGGTGGCCGCGGCGCTGGAACTCGGCATCACGCTGTTCGACACCGCGGATGTCTATGCCCGCCCCCATCCAGGCCGGTCGGAGGCATACCTCGGCGAGGTGCTGGGTGACGACCGCAAGCGGGTGGTGCTGGCCACCAAGTTCGGCGGCGCCATGCCGGAAGGCCGTGGCGGCAGCCGGCGCTACGTGATGCAGGCGGTGGAAGCCAGCCTGAAGCGGCTGCGGACCGACTGGATAGACCTGTACCAGTTCCACCGGCCGGACCCGCTGACCCCGGTGGAGGAGACGCTCCGCGCCATGCAGGACCTGATCCAGCAGGGCAAGGTACGCTACATCGGCATTTCCAACTTCGCCCCCTGGCAGGTGGCGGATGCGGTGTGGACCGGGCGGCAGCTCGGCGGCGCCGGCATCATCTCCTGCCAGGACGAGTACAGCCTGCTCAGCCGCCAGCCGGATGCCGGGCAACTGGATGCCATGGCGCAGTACGGGCTGGGGCTGCTGCCGTATTTCCCGCTGGCCAGCGGCATGCTCACCGGCAAGTACCGCCGCAACGCGCTGCCCAACAGCGGGGTGCGCCTGGTCAGCTCACCGCTGCTGCGCGACCACTTCCTGACCGATGCCAATCTGGCGGTGGTGGAGCGGCTGCAGGCCTTCTGCGACGCGCGCGGCCGCAGCCTGGTGGAGTTGGCGTTCAGCTGGTTGCTGTCTCGCCCCTGCGTGGCCAGCGTCATCGCCGGCGCCAGCAACCGCGCCCAGTTGGAGCAGAACGTGGCCGCCACCGGCTGGGCGCTGAGCCCGGCCGAACTGGCGGAGCTGGACGAGATAGCGCCGGCCCCCAAGCCGGCCGTGCATGTGTAGCGGGAGGAAAGCCATGAGCCTGACCATCACCCCACTGGGCTATGCCGCCGGCGCTGAAGTCAGCGGCGTGGACTTCACCCGGCCGCTGGACAACGCCACGCGCGACGCGCTGTACAGCGCCTGGCTGAAGCACATCGTGCTGGTGTTCAAGGGCGCCGCGCAGTTGACGCCGGAACAGCACATCGCCTTCAGCCGCAACTTCGGCAAGCTGGACAGCCATGAGAGCCAGGTGCCGGAAACGCTGTATCCGGGCCTGCCGGAAATCCTGCTCATCACCACCAAGCCCATCCAGGGCAAGCCCAGCAGCAGCCGCAACGCCGGCCGCAACTGGCACACCGACCTTTCCTACAGCACCCGCCCGGCCAAGGGGGCGCTGCTGCTGTGCAAGGAAAAGCCGGATGTCGGCAGCGACACCCTCTTCGCCAACCAGTACCTGAGCTACGAGACGCTCAGCCCAACCATGCGTGCCTTCCTGGACCCGCTGGAATGCGTCCACGATGCCACGCTGATCAAGGGCATCGAGAAGCGGGACCCGGCGCATGTGGCGGAAATGAAGCGCCGCAACCCGCCGGTCATCCACCCGCTGGTGCGCATCCACCCGGAAACCGGGCGCCGGTCGCTGCTGGTGAATGAACGCATCAGCGGCATCGTCGGCATGACGGATGAGGAGAGCAAGATGCTGCTCACCTTCCTCAACCAGCACGCCACGGCGCAGGAGTTCATCTATCGCCATCGCTGGTCGGTCGGTGACATCGTGCTGTGGGACAACCGCTGCACCAGCCACATCGCCCTGGCGGATTTCGACACCAACCAGGCCCGGCTGATGCTGCGCTGCTCGCTGGAAGGCGAGGTCGCCAGCGGCCGCCTGGCCGAGGCCAGCGCCGGCGAAAGCCGCGAAAGCCTGTTGCAAGCCATCGCGGCGGCGGCCTGATGCGCCGGCTTCTGCTGGCGCTGGCGGCGCTGTGCTGGGCCGGGCCGGGCCTGGCGCAGTGGGCCCCGACGCAACCGCTGCGCATCATCGTGGCCTATGTGCCGGGCGGCACCACGGATGTGATCGGCCGGCTGGTGGCGGAAGGGCTGGCGGCCCGGCTGCCGCGCGGCGCGGTGGTGGAAAACCGCGGCGGCGCCAGTGGCATCGTGGGCAGCGAGGCGGTGGCCCGCGCCGTGGCGGATGGCACCACCCTGTTGCTGGCGCCCAGTGCCCACGCGGTGATCCGGGAGTTGTACCCCAACATCTCCTACGACCCGGAGAGCGACTTCACCCCCATCGTCGCCGTGGCCAGCACGCCCTATGTGCTGGTGCAGCACCCTGCCCTGCCTTCCCGCACCCTGGGCGAGTTCGTCGCCTATGCCCGGGCCAATCCGGGGCGGATCAACTTCGCCTCCACCGGCATGGGCACCGCGCAGCACCTGCAGGGCGAGTTGTTCCGGCGACTGGCCGGGATCGAGATGGAGCATGTCTCCTACCGCGGCAGCGGCGCGGTGCGGGCCGACCTGATGGCCGGGCGGATTTCGCTGATGTTCGAGAACCTGGCCATCATGGCGCCGGTGCTGAAGGCCGGCGAATTGGTGGGGCTGGCGGTCACCAGCCCGCAGCGCAGCGCCCTGTTCCCCAACATGCAGACCATCGGCGAAGCCGGCTATGCCGGGGCCAGCGTGGAAGGCTGGTTCGGGCTGCTGGGGCCGAAGGGCATGCCGCCGGAAGCGGTGCAGCGGCTGAACGCCCTGGTCAACGAACAACTGGCCGAAGCCACCACCCGCAGCCGGCTGGACGCCATGGGTGCCCGCCTGCTGGGCGGCACGCCGGACGACCTGGCCACGCTGCTGCGCGCGGAGCGCGGCAAGTGGGGCCAGGTGATCCGCGATGCGAATATCCGCCCCGAATAGGGCAGTGCACCACCCCAACCGCGCGCGGGCGACCGGCAGCACGCCGCCGCCCGGCGCCTGCGACATTTCGGCGGAGAAGGCGACATGAGCAAGATCATCCTGGTGACCGGCGCCGCCAATGGGCTGGGCCGCGTGATGGCGGAAGCCGCGCTGGCCAAGGGCCACAAGGTCTTCGCGGTGGACCTGGCGGCGGAGGAAGCGGCGCTGGCCTCCCTGGCCGCGGCGCATCCCGGTGCCGTGGCCACCTGCCATGGCGACATCAGCCAACTGGCGGCGTGCGAGGCCGCGGTGGCCGCCTGCCTCAGCCGGTTCGGCCGGGTGGACGTGCTGCTGAACAATGCCGGGCTGGGCATGGGCAGCATCTACGGCGAAACCCCGCCGATGCCGTTCTGGGAAGTGCCGGAAGCCAGTTGGACCCGGCTGGTGGACGTGAACCTGAACGGCACCTTCCGCATGACCCGCAGCGTGGTGCCGGCGATGATCGCCCAGGGCGGCGGCGGCATCATCACCGTCACCACCAGCTACTTCACCATGCTGAACCCAGGGTTTTCACCCTATGGCCCGTCCAAGGTGGCGCTGGAGGCGGCAACGGTGATGTGGGCGCAGGAATTGGCGCCGCACCACATCACCGCCAACGTGCTGGTGCCGGGCGGCGCCACCAATACCCGCTTCGTGCCGCTGCGCACCGCGCCGGACCGCAGCAAGCTGATCCAGCCGGAGGTGATGGTCGCCCCGCTGCAATGGCTGCTTTCCGATGCGGCGCGCGGCGTCACCAGCCAGCGCCTGGTCGGGCGGGACTGGGACCCCAGCCTGCCCGAGGCGCAGGCGCTGGCCGGGGCCATGCGCCCGGCCGGCTTCATTCCGACAACAGCCGTGCGTCGGTGATGATGCGGCGGTAGATCGCGCCCTCGCGTCGCATGCGCTCGGCCATCGCGGCCGGGGCGCCGCCCAGCGGCACCAGGCCCAGCCGCTGCATGAACTCCCGCACCTCAGGCGCGGCCAGGGCGTTGTTCACCTCCCGGTTCAGGGTGGTGACGATGCCGGGCGGCAGGTTGGCAGGGCCACCCAGGCCGATCCAACTGGTCAGGTTCAGCGGGGCGAAGCCGGCCTCGGTCACGGTCGGCACCTGCGGCAGCGCCGGGGCGCGGGCCGCGCCGCTGATCATCAACGCCTGCACCCGGCCGGTTTCCACATGCTGGGTCACGTTCGGGATGGCTTCCCAGAACATGTCCACATGGCCGGCCACCAGGTCGTTCATCGCCGGGCCGCCGCCGCGATAGGGCACGTGGTTCATCTCCACCCCGGCCACCGAGGTGAACAGCATGCCCATGATGTGCGGCAGGCTGCCATTCCCGGCGCTGGCATAGCTGTACCGGCCAGGCGCCGCCCGCGCCGCCGCCGCCAGTGCCGCGACGCTGCCAAGGGGCAGCCCGGCGCGGATGCACAGCACCATCGGCGTTTCGGCGATGATGCCGATGGGCGTCAGGTCCACCAGCGGGTCGTAGCCCGGGTTGCGATACAGGTAGGGCGCCAGTGCCCAGGCGGTGGTGGGGCTGTACAGCAGCGTGTAGCCATCCGCCGCCGCGCGGGCCACATGCGCGGCGCCCAGGGTGGCGCCGGCGCCCGGGCGGTAGTCCATCACGAAGGGCTGGCCCAGCGCGCGCTGGAGTTGCAGCAGGATGGTGCGGCCGAAGCCATCGGTGAAGCCGCCGGCGGCGAAGGGGGTCACCACCGACACCGGGCGTTCCGGCCAAGCCCCC
>CANBXZ010000342.1 GCA_947373495.1 Acetobacteraceae bacterium | reverse complement strand
AGGGTGCAGGGCTGGCGGCTTCTTGCCCTTGGATATTTTGACAAGATCGCCCAGCGATATCACGACAGCATCCCCTCCAGCGTCGCCATCCCCTCGCTGATCTCGGCCTCCAGCCGCTTCAACTCCGCCAGAATCTCCCGCGGCGTCCGATGCGCCACATCCTCCCGCACCACTTCCTTGAAGCGGTTCAGCGAAAGGTCATAGCCCGCCGCCGCCAGGTCCGCCTTGGACACACAAAAACTCTGCGCCGTGCGCGGGCGGCTGCGTTCCGTGCCATGGCGCTGCTGCCAGCGGGCCAGCGCATCCGGCAGGTTGTTCTTCGCGTGCTCGGCTTCGGCCAGCGCCTCGGCGGGGGCGGCGCCCAGCTTGGCCTCCGGCAGCAGCGGGGTGCGCTTGTCGTCCAGCGAAAAGCCATCGGCCTGCATGTCGTAGAACCACACGCTGTCGGTGCCGCCGCTATCCGTGCGGGTGAAGAACAGGATGGCGCAGGAAACCCCGGCATAGGGCCTGAACACGCCGGAAGGCAGGCTCAGCACGCCTTCCAGCCGATGGTCCTCCACCAGCATGCGCCGCAATTCCTTGTGCGCCTTGGAGGAGCCGAACAGCACGCCATCCGGCACCACCACCGCGGCGCGGCCGCCCGGCTTCAGCAGGCGCAGGAACAGCGCCAGGAACAGCAACTCGGTCTTCTTGGTCTTGACGATGGCGGTCAGGTCCTTGGCCACCGTCTCGGCGTCCAGGCTGCCGGCGAAGGGCGGGTTGGCCAGCACCAGGCTGTAGCGCTCGGCGTCCTCGGCATGGTCCTGCGCCAGGCTGTCGCGGTAGCGCACATCGGGGTTCTCCACCCCGTGCAGCAGCATGTTCATACTGCCGATCCGCAGCATGGTGGCGTCGAAGTCGAAGCCGTGGAACATGCCGTGATGGAAGTGCTGGCGGGCAGTGTCGTCCAGCAGCGCCTCGGCGTGGTGGTGCTGCACATAGTCGCCGGCGGCCACCAGGAAGCCGCAGGTGCCGCTGGCGGGGTCCACGATCACGTCCTTCGGCCCCGGCGCGGTCATCTCCACCATCAGGCGGATGATGTGGCGCGGGGTACGGAACTGCCCGTTCTGGCCGGCGGTGGCGATCTTGCCGAGCATGTACTCGTACAGGTCGCCCTTGGTGTCGGCGTCCTCCATCGGCACCTGGTCCAGCATGTCCACCACGCGGGCCAGCAGGGCGGGCGTGGGCATGGTGAAGCGGGCGTCGCGCATGTGGTGCGAGTAGGTCGAGCCGTCGCCACCCAGGGTGCGCAGGAACGGGAAGACGTGTTCGCCGACCACGACGAACATCTCGGCCGCGGCGAAGTGGCGGAAACGGGACCAGCGCAGGTCCTCATAGGGCCGGCCGCGCGGGTCCTCGCCCTCGGGGAAGATGCGGCGGGCCATGGGGCGCTTCAGGCGGGCGCTCTTGCGTTCCTCCAGCGTGTGCAGGTCGTCCAGCCGGCGGATGAACAGCAGGTAGGTGATCTGCTCGATGACCTCCAGCGGGTTGGAGATGCCGCCGGTCCAGAAGCTGTCCCAGATGCGGTCGATCTGGCTGCGGAGTTCGCCGGTGAGCATGCAGGTCCCTTCTTGGGGTGACGCGGCCCATGCTGGTCGGCGCCCGGGACGCATGATGCGGAATGTGGTGCGGCTTGGCCAGACGTTACGGGCCGGGTTCCGGGGGCTGCGGCTGGCAGAGCTGCCAGGCCAGCAGGTTGCGGCCGGCGGGGGTGCGGCGGGCGATGGCCAGCAGATGGTGCAGGCGGCGCGTGGCGGCGATGCAGACGCGGTCCTCCTGCACCTGGGTCAGGCGCGGCACCGCGCCGCGGGCCATGCCGATGGCGACCGCGAGCGAGGCGATGCGCTCGACCTGGGTGAAGGTCCAGCGGCCGGCTTGCAGCGGGATGCACAGCGGCGGGGCAGCGGCGCAGGCCAAGGCCGCCAGGGCAACCAGGGCCACATCGGACAGGGCGCGGGGAAAGCCGCGCCGGTGCGGCAGGGCGGGCAGCGGCGGCGGCGCGTTGGGCCGCAACGGGCTCAGGTCGGCGGGCCGTGGCGTCGGGGCCGGCTTATCGTCGGATGGGGCGGCCCAGAGGGCGATATTGCATGCGTACATAAGGATAATAACTATTCGTATTGCGTTCGCGCCGTCAACATAGTTTTTATGCGTATATGAATGATCTCGACGCACACCCCGCCTTTCGCTGGAGCCAGGAGGCCCGCCTGCGGGCGATCGACGAGGCGGCCTTCTGGGACGGGCGGGTGAACCGTGCCGGGCTGCTGCGGCGCTTCGGCATTTCCGTGCCGCAGGCGACGAACGACCTGCGGGACTACCAGGCGCGGGCGCCCGGCAACCTGCGCTACGACACGCGGGAGAAGGCCTACCTGACCGAGCCCGGCTTTCAGCCGCTGTTCGGCGCCCCCAGCGCGGAAGCCTGGCTGGCGGCGGATGCGGCGGTGGGCGAACGCGCCATGCCGGTTGGCATGGCACCGCGGCCGGTGCGGTTGGTGGACCCCTGGCTGGTGCGGCGGGTGGTGAAGGCGCAGCGCGAGCGGGTGGCGCTGCGGGTGCTGTACCAGCCGATGGACCAGCCGGAGCCGAGTTGGCGCTGGATCTCGCCTGTGGCCTTCGGCGGCGACGGCATCCGCTGGCATCTGCGCGCCTGGAACCATGACAGCGGCCGGCACGAGGACCTGCTGTTTCCGCGCGTGCTGGAACTGGATGGCGAAAGGCCCGAGGGCCCGCTGCCGCCCGACCTGGACTGGAACCGGATGGTGCCGGTGCGGCTGCGCCCGGCCGAGCGCCTGAGCGCCGGGCAACGCCGGGTGATCGAGGCGGATTATGGGATGAGCGGCGGCGAGGTCTGCCTGGAGGTGCGCGCCGCCCTGCTGTTCCTGTTCCTGCGCCGGCTGGGGCTGGACCGCCGCGACGGCCATGTGGAGGTGGCGAACTGGGCCGAGGTGGAGACGGTGCTGGCCGAGGTGCGCGCGCGCTTCACGGAACCACCCTGGCTGCGTCCATGAAGATGATCGTCGACGTGGTGTCGGCAGCAGGGGCTAGTCGTGGTTTCAGCGTCAGGCACTGACGGCCTCATGCATCGCCGGCTTGGTGGCAGCTTCGTCGTCGCGCATGGCATGACTTCCGGCGCAACCAACCGCCGGAGGAATTGGTGGCAGGTGATCGTGGTACCGGCCGCGGTGACCACCTCCTGTTCCGAGACCTTGGCGCCACCACGGGCAATGATGGCTGCGGCCATCGCCCCGGCGCCCGGCCCATTCGCATTCTACCTGGAGCAGCGGATATCCAGTTGCGGCATGTTGTACCAGCCTACAGCAAGGTCACCGCGCTTGCCGTGACCCAAGGGATGAACCGTTGATGTCGCGCTTCGGCTTGGAGATCCGTGCCGCCACCGCCGCCGAGGCCCCGGGCCTTGCCACCCTGCTGGCGACGGCTGGGCATGCCGTTGACCCATGCGATCTCGCGGATCGGCTGACGACCTTGCGCGATGCGCCGGGCGCGGCGCTGGTGGCGCTGCGATGGGGCCCGCCAAGCGGCCTCCTGCTGTGGCACTGGTACCCGACGCTCGAGGACGCGCGCCCGACCGCCCAGATCACCACCCTGCTGGTTGACCCCGAGGAGCGGCGGGTCGGCATCGGCCGGCTGCTGGTCAAGGCCGCGGCGCAGGCCGCCCGCGCCGCCGGCTGCGGCAAGCTGGAACTGGGCGTGCCGGCGAGCGCACCGTTCCTGCGGGAATTCTGCCTCGCCACCGGCTTTGCCGAGGTGGGGTCGCGGTTCGCTCGTTCCCTGCGCAAGCAGTGATAGCCGCCGCCGCCCATCACCCCGGGGCGCCGCTGGGAAGCCCCAGCCGGCCCAGCCCCGGCAGCTTGAGCGCCGGGCGCCGAAGGTCCACGCGTCGTCGTTGATTCACCCGACTTCGGCCGACCGGCAGCCTCAGCACAAGGCGGGGGTCAGCTGACGGTTACCGCACGCGAGGCGGCGGCAAGGGTCCGGTTGCAACCCGCCACCGGCCTGGCGGGGATTACGAGAACAGTACGCACAGGCAGGCACGCGCGAGAGGGCAGGAAGGGCAGCCCAGCCCGGCCGAGGTGGTCAAGGCGGTGGCGCAGGGTGAAATACTCGGGGAGGGGGAGCGCCGTTCCCGTCTCAATGGCGACGAAGCCGCCAACTCCCTTCGGCGTTGGGACCAGGGCAACGCCAATATGGCCAGCGGCGAAACCACCGGCAACCCTTGGGAGCGTGTCGCGGCGTTTCAGGCCAACTCAAGCAGCCCTGTGGGATAGATTGTGGGCTAGCCTCGGGTCGATTTCAGAAAGTCGAGGAAACCCAGGACTTTCCGGGCGATGGATGGCGGACGGGGTGTCTGCCCAATATTGAGGTAAAGTGCGGCGAATCGGGTGATGATTTTCTCTTACCCCCACCATTACCCCCAATTTCGCCGTGGCTGGGTCGTGCCGTTGTTGGCGCTACCTCGGCTTCCCGGTGCCCAGCCCGCGCCGAGTTCGCATCCCCGCCGGACAGGCGTTTTACCGACAGGCCGCTCCTGCCGCTGGCGGTATAGCCCGGCGCCTTCAGCCACCGCCATGCCCGCAACCGCCGGCCGGTAGATTCATCGCCAGGATGGGCGGCAGCGCCGGCATAGCGTCAACCGCCCCGGCCCCGCTGCGGCCAGCCTCAGGCCGGCAGGATGATGCTGGCGGTGACTCACACCGCCTCGCCCTGGGCAGGCCGCCAGCGACCCCCGGATGGGCGGCGCAAGGGTATCGGCTGGCAGCA
>CANBXZ010000341.1 GCA_947373495.1 Acetobacteraceae bacterium | reverse complement strand
AAAAAGAACCAAAAAAACTTCATCGATTCCTTGGCTTCGCCGTACATCCCCGGGCCAGCGGGTGCGCTCCGAACCAAAGTGGTAACGGTTTTTTGCTCCTATGTTCAAAAAAGGAGTGCTTGGCTTGGCTTCTGTGACGCTTTCCGTCGAGTCGCTATTGTCAGGTTTTCAAGTGGATGGAGTCACGAAACGAAGCCCTTCACTTTCCCGCCTTGCCCCAAACCGCATCCTTCAACTTCCCCACAAACCCAGCATGCGCCGCCAGTTCGCTCTCGCTCGGCACAATCACGCGCGGAGTACGCGCGCCAACCGGGGCATAGTGCACCAACTTCATGTTGGCGCCACCATCGGTCTCGTCGGCCAGGCTCAGCCCGCGCTGCCGCCCGCCGGTGAGTTCGACATAGACCTCGGCCAGCAATTTGCAGTCCAGCAACGCATTGTGGGTGGTGCGGGCGGACAGGTCGATGGAAAAGCGGCGGCACAGCGCGTCCAGGCTGTTGGGCATGCCGGGGAAGCGCTTCTTCGCCAGCACCAGGCTGTCGATCATGCGGCCGCGATCCAGGGACGGTCGGCCGCAGCGGAACAGCTCGGCGTCGATGAAGCCGAAGTCGAACGGCGCGTTGTGGGCGATGATGTCGGCGTCGCCCAGGAAGCCCAGCAGGTCGTCGATGATGTCGACGAACTTGGGCATCCCCACCACATCGGCATTGGTGATGCCATGCACGCGGGTGCTGTCGGCCGGAATGTCGCGTTCCGGGTCGATCAGCCGGCGGAATTCCTTGCCGGTCGGCATCAGGTTGAACAGCTCGATCGCCGCCACCTCGATGACGCGGTCGCCGGTCAGCGGGTCGAAGCCGGTGGTTTCGGTATCGAGCACGATCTGCCGGGTCATGCGCGGAGTTCCCTGACAAGCTTGCGGATGGCGCGGTCGGCGAAGTGGCGGGACAGGCTGGTATGCACCAGGTAGTCGGCGCGGCGGCGTTTTTCCGCATCCGGCAACTGGCGGGAGAGGATGTAGCGCAGCCGCTCCTCGGTCATGCCCGGCCGGCGCAGCACCCGCCAGCGCTGCACCGCGGCCGGCGCCGTCACCACCAAGATCTTGTCGCAGCGCTTGGCGCCGCCGCCCTCGAACAGCAGCGGCACGTCCAGCACCACCAGGGTCTTGCCGGCGCGGCGGGCCTGGGCGTTGAAGCGGCGCTCGGCGTCCCGCACCAGCGGGTGGACGATACGTTCCAGTTGCTTCATCGCCGCCGGGTTGCCCAGCACCGCCTGGCGCAGCGCCTCGCGGTTCACCCGGCCGGCCTGCACCGTGCCGGGGAAGGCGGCGCCAATCGGCGCCACCGCGCGGCCGCCCTTGGCCTGCAACTGGTGCACGGCGGCGTCGGCGTCGAACACCGGCACCCGCAGCCGGCGGAAGCTGGCCGTGGCGGTGGACTTGCCCATGCCGATGCTGCCGGTAAGGCCGAGGATCTTCATGAGCGCGGAATATCCCCACCGACAAAGGCTTCCAACTCGGCATCCACCACCGGGTCCACGCCGAACCAGTGCCGGAAGCCCGGCCGCGCCTGGTGCAGCAGCATGCCAAGCCCGCCCACGGCGCGCAGGCCGCGGGCGCGGGCAGCGGCCAGCAGCGGGGTCTCCAGCGGCACATAGACGATATCCGCCACCACCGCGCTGGCCGGCAGGGCCGCGAGGTCCACCTCCAGCGGCGGCTGGCCCTGCATGCCCAGGGAAGTGGTGTTCACCAGCAGGGCGGCGCGCGCCAGCGGCGGCGCCGTGGCCACCGTCACCGGGCCGCCGATCTCCCGCGCCAGGGTTTCCGCCCGCGCCCGGGTGCGGTTCACCAGCACCACTTCCGGCGCGCCGGCTTCCAGCAGCGCCACGGCAATGGCCCGCGCCGAGCCCCCGGCCCCCAGCAGCACGGCTGTTCCGGCGCTGGCCTGCCAGCCGGGCACCTGCTGGCGGATATTCTCCAGGAAGCCGAAGCCATCCGTATTGCTGCCCAGGATGCGGCCTTCACGGAACACCAGCGTGTTCACCGCCCCCATGCGCCGCGCCGTGGGTGCCACCTCGTCGCAGAGGGCGAAGGCGGCTTCCTTGTGCGGAATGGTCACGTTGGCGCCCTGGAAGCCGGCCGCCATCAGGCCGCGCACCGCTTCCGGGAAGGCCCCCGGCGCCACCGGCAGCGGCACATAGGCGCCGTCGATGCCATGGCGCTGCAACCACAGCCCATGCAGCCGCGGGGAACGGGAATGCGCCACCGGCCAGCCGAGAATACCGGCCAGCCGGGCCTTGCCAGTCAGGATTGCCATGGGCTTCGCTTAGCCGCGCGCCCTAATTTCGTCCAGCGCCGGCACCAGGTAGCGGCGCAGCGTGGCGAAATCCTCGCTCATGGGGAAATGCCCCAGCCCGTTCATGATGGTGGCGCGGGCGCCGGGAATGGCGGCGGCGGTGGCGTTGGTGTCCTCGGCGGTGCAGGAATAGTCGTAGTCGCCGGTCAGCAGTACCACCGGGCATTCGGCGGTGTTGATCCGCCCCAGCTTCGGCCGCAGGTCGCCATCGGTCTTGTAGAAGTGCAGGTCGCCTTTGAACACGCCGGGGCCGCCCTGCATGTAGTGCCACAGCGTCTCCCAACGCCCGCCGCTCGGGGATTTCGGGCTGACCAGGCCGGAGACGACGCTGGCGCAAACCTCCCCGCCATGGATGCGCGGGTGATGCAGGTAGCCGATGTCGTAGTACGGGCTGAGGAAGGCGCCGCTTTGCAGCCCGACCACGCCGCCCAGCTCGGCGCCATGCTCGGCCGCCAGGTCCAGCACGATCCGCCCGCCGATGGAGCAGCCGATGACGATGGGCCGGTCCAGCCCCATGGCGCGGGAGACGGCCATGACCATGCCGGTGTAGCCGGCGGTGGTCAGCTTGTACTCCTCCTCCTGCCAGCCTTCCGGCGGGCTGGACTTGCCATGCCAGGGCATGTCGAAGGTGATGCAGCGGAAGCGGCTGGTCAGTTCGGCGTCGTTCAGCAGGTCGCGCCATTGCCGGCCATCGCTGCCGGCGGTGTGCAGCAGCAGCAACGCCGGGGCCTTGTCATCACCGGGGCCGGCTTCCTCCACATAGACGCGGTGCGGGCGGCCGGCGATCTCCAGCCGCAGGTAGCGGCCGGTGATCGGCTCGAAGCCATCCGGCCGGGCCGGGGTGGCGCGGGCCGGCTGTGGCGCGGCTTCGCGCAGCAGGGCCACGCATTCCTTGAACCATTGCAGATGGGCGAAGAACAGCGCCAGCTGGCCTTCCACCACGAAGGCACCCTTGCGGCGCAGGCCCATCAGGTCGTGCCAGCCCGGCTCCGGGTCCGGCGCCATGAACCTGGCCCAGGCGGTGGCCTCGCAGCGCAGGGCGATATCATAGGCGCGCATCACGAAGGGGCCGGGCCGCACCGATGCCACCAGGCCCTGGCGCACGCTCAGCAACCAGGTCTCGGCGCCCAGTTCCAGCAGCACCTCGGCCTCCAGCCCGCGGCCCCAGCGGGCCAGATGGGGGGCGGCGGCGGTCAGGGCTGGCAGGTCGGCAATCGGCTTCATCTAAGTCTCCTCCGGCTTTGCCCAAAGGCTAACCCTGCGGCGCGGGTCGCGCTACATTGCCCCGGACAGGAGATTTCGCGCCGTGCAGACCGTTCATTCGCCTGACTTCAAGCGCAACGCCGCCCGCGCCCTGGCCGACACCGGGCTGCAGAAGGCGCTGGGCACCGCCAAGGGTGCCTTCCTGGTACGCCGGGCCAATGCCGTGGCCGCGCTGCCGGAATTCGAACAGCTGCGGGACATTGGCCGCGACATCAAGAACCACACCCTGGCCAACCTGGACTTCTACCTGGAAACCTTCGCCGCCAACGTCGAACGCGCCGGCGGCAAGGTCCACTGGTGCTCCACGGCCGAGGAAGCGCGGGAGACGGTGCTGGAGATCTGCCGCTCGGTGGGGGCCAGGACCGTCACCAAGGGCAAGTCGATGATCTCCGAGGAACTCGGCATCAACGACCATCTGGAACACCACGGCATCACCCCGGTGGAGACCGACCTGGGCGAGTACATCCTGCAACTGCGCCAGGAAACCCCCAGCCACATCATCGCCCCGGCCTTCCACCTGAACCGCGAGGACTGGGAGGCCGATTTCCGCCGCCTGCACACGCATCTGCCGAAGGACCGCGTGTTCAACGAACGCGCCGATATCGTCGCCGAGGCCCGCAGCACCCTGCGCGACCGCTTCCTGGCGGCCGATGTCGGCATTACCGGCGCCAATTTTCTGATAGCCGAGACCGGCAGTTCGGTGATCGTCACCAATGAGGGCAATGGCGACCTGACGCAGACCCTCCCGAAGGTCCATATCGCGCTGGCGAGCATCGAGAAGGTGGTGCCGACGCTGGAGGACGCCTGCAACATGCTGCGCCTGCTGGCGCGCAGTGCCACCGGGCAGGATTTCTCGGTCTACACCACCTTCTCCACCGGCGTACGCCGGCAGGAGGACCTGGACGGGCCGGAGCAGTACCACGTGGTGCTGGTGGATAACGGCCGCACCAACATGCTGGGCACCGAGTTCCAGGACATGCTGCGCTGCATCCGCTGCGCCGCTTGCATGAATCATTGCCCCGTTTATCACGCTGTCGGCGGGCATGCTTACGGCTCGGTCTATCCGGGCCCCATGGGCGCGGTGCTAACGCCATCGCTCATCGGCGTGGACAAGGGCGGCAACCTGCCGAATGCCTCAACCTTCTGCGGACGCTGCGAAAGCGTCTGCCCGGTGCGGATTCCCCTGCCGAAGCTGATGCGCCATTGGC
>CANBXZ010000340.1 GCA_947373495.1 Acetobacteraceae bacterium | reverse complement strand
AGCACCTCCAGCAGTGCGGCGCGATTGGCGCGGCGGCCGGGGCGGTCCTTGAAGATCGGGTTGTCCAGGCGCGGGTCGGCCACCATGGCGCGCATCGCCGGCCAGTCCTTTTCCTGGTAGACCAGGGCGATGTGCCCGTCCTTGCAGGGCACGGTGTACCAGTCTGCCCGGGTGCCGCCGCGCATGGGCGAATTGCCCAGCACCACGACGCTGGCCGCCACCTTCCAGTTCAGCCAGCAGCACACGTCGAACAGCGAGACTTCTATCTGTTCCTCGCCGCCGGCGCGCAGGGCGGCCAGCAGCGCGGTGCTGGCGGCCAGGCCGCCGGAATAGGCCGGCTGGTGCCCGGCCAGCCGCGCCGGCGGGCCCTCGCTCTCGCCCACGATGCCGAGCAGGCCCGACAGCGCGAGCAAGCCCAGCTCGCTCATCTCCGGGTCCTCGCCCGGGCCGAAATGCGACAGCCGCACCTTCACCTGCGCCGCCACGCCAGCCAGCGCGGTGGTATCGCCGATGGCGGCGTCGAACCGGCCCGCGGCGGGGCCGGGCCGCTTGCCGGTGTTGAGGAAACGGTCCAGCGCCGAACCGCCGCCCGGCAGCAGCGGCGGCAGGCTGGCAAAGGGCTCACCGCTGGCCGGCAGCGGCCGAACCACCTCCGCGCCATAGGCGGCGCACAGGCGGGCGGCCATGGAAGTTGCCAGCGCATGCGGCACCTGGGCGCAGAAGGCCCCCAGGTCCAGCACGCGCTTGCCGGCGAGCGGTGCGACCATGCCTCAGCCCCCCTGGCCGGGGTTCTTCAGGCCGGCGGCGAAGCGAGCATTGCCCTCGGCCGCCGCGGTGGTCTGCGACTTGATGGTGGTGTTGACCATCTGGCCGTGGTCCATCGCGTCCTGCCAGTTGGTGATGACCTGCGGGATCTTGTCCAGCGCGCGCTTGCTCTCGCGCAGCGCCACCGCGTCGAACTGCGCCACCTTCTGCGCCAGGGCGCCGGCGGTGGGCAGCAACTGGTCGGGCTCGACGCATTGGTTGACCATGCCCCAACGCTCGGCGGTGGCGCCGTCGATGCGGTTGGTGGTCAGCACCAGCCAGGCCGCCTGCTTGCGGGTAACGCCGGAAAGCTGGATCGCCGGGCCGGCCATGCCGGGATAGGTGGCGAAGCCCATTTCGGGGCAGCCGATGCTGGCCTTGGTGCTGGCAATGGCCAGGTCGCACACGTTGATGAGCGTGGCCCCGCCACCCAGCGCCAGGCCGTTGACCGCGGCGATGAAGATGGCCGGGTGGGCGCGGATCGCCATGTTCACCGCGATCCACTCCTCGCCGGCACCCTCGATGCCTGCCTTGCGGTCGGCCTCGCGCTCCTTCAGGTCCATGCCGGCGCAGAACGCCACGCCGGTGCCGGTGAGGACGATGGCCTTCACCTGGCCCTTCAGTTCCTCGAACGCGTTCAGCAGGCCCTGGCGCGTGGCGCGGTTCATCGCGTTGCGCTGCGGCTCGCGGTTTACCTGCAACTGCGCCCAGCCCTCATGCCTGGTGATGATGAGGTCGTTGTTCATCGTCTCAGGCCTCCGGGCCGAATTGCGGCAGCACCAGGTCGCCGGGGCCACCGGGGAAGCGCACGGAAAGGCGCATGCCGATCTGCACCGCGTCCTTGTCCACGTCCCACAGGTTGGTCAGCAGGAAGGGCCCTTCGTCCAGCTTCACCATGCCGACGGGGTAGGGCAGTTCGTCCCGCATGCCCTCGAAGTAGCTCTGATGGAATACCACCCAGGACCACAGCTCCCCCTTGCCGGAAGCCTCGATCCAGTCCCAGTGCGGCTTGCCGGTGAAGGGCGAGACCGGGGCCGGCGGGAAGAAGCACTGCCCGGTGTCGCGGCACTTCTGCAGCACCAGCTTGTCCTGCTTGGCGGCTTCCCAGAACGGCCGGTTCCAGTTGTCGATGACGGGCTTCGGGCGGGTGTCGAGGCTCATGCGGCCCTCCGCAGGATGGCGCTCTGGGCGATGTTGGTGGCGCAGATGTACTGCATGGCCTGGGCGTTCGGGATCTGCCGGGCGCCGCAGTCGTCCCGCAACTGGCGGACGCATTCGGCGATGATGCCCCAGCCCTGCATGTAGCTGTCGCTCAGGTGGCCGCCGCTGGTGTTGGTGGGCCAGCGCCCGGTGCCGAGCTGCAGCGTGCCGCCCTTCACGAAGTCGCCGCTCTCGCCCTGCTTGCAGAAGCCGAGGCCCTCCAGGCTGAACATCACGGTCGGGGAGAAATTGTCGTAGATGCCGAGGCCCTGGATGTCCGCCTGGCCGATGCCGGCGCGGTCGTACACGCTGCGCGTCGCGCTCAGGTTGCCATGCCAGAAGTCGGAAGCCGGGGTGGCGCGATAGGTGAAGTTATCCTGCCGGGCATAGCCGGACAGCAGCACCGGCGGGCGCTTCAGGTCCTTCGCCCGTTCGGCGGTGGTCATGATCCAGGCCACCGCGCCGTCATTGATGAGGCAGTAGTCCAGCAGTTGCAGCGGCTCGCAGATCGGCCGCGCCTTGGCATGGTCTTCCAGCGTGATCGGCCGGCCATGCATCA
This sequence comes from Acetobacteraceae bacterium, assembly GCA_947373495.1. Lineage (GTDB taxonomy): Bacteria > Pseudomonadota > Alphaproteobacteria > Acetobacterales > Acetobacteraceae > CAIMOR01. Next base: position 2,281 of record CANBXZ010000340.1, on the reverse strand, counting down.
CCGCATCGGGGTTGAGGCAGGCGTGGTGGCGGAAGGCGGTGGCGACCGGGCCGAGGTCGGCGTGGGTGGTGCCGAATTCATGCATGTGGCGGCGCCACATCATGGAATGGATGGCGCCCGGGCTGGTCATGCCCCAGGGGCTCCACTGGCTGTCGCCGCCGCCGTAGCGCACCCGCACCGAACGGCCGTTGTTGCCGTACACCAGCGCCACGTACTTGGCCGCGCCGCTGTACAGCGCGTTGGCCGCCAGCGCCATGGAAACGCCGGAGAAGCGCCCCGCGGTTTCGGTCAACAGGCAGAATTGCGGGTTGATCCCCATGGTCTCCGCGAAGCGTTCATAGCTCGGGATCCGGCTGACGATCAGGCCGTCGATGTCGCTGGGCTTCAGGCCGCAATCATCCAGCGCCATGTTCAGGGCTTCGCAGCCCAGGCCGTAGCTGTCTGATTCCGGGAAGCTGCCGTAGCGCGTGGTGCCGATGCCGGCGAAGGCGACCTTGTCGCGCATCGGCCAGGGACTGGAAATTGAGGGGGCGTTCAACGCGGCGCATCCTTGGACGGTTTCGCCAAGGATGCGCCGGTTTTCCGCCTAGGTGAAGTCCAGCACCAGGATGGAAACGTCATCCTCGAACGGCCCGGGCCCATTCACCGCCCGGGCCGCGCCCAGCAGGCGTTCGGCTTCGTTCGGCGCCGCCGGGTCCGCGGCCGCCAGCATCGGGACGAAATCCGCCAGCATCTGCTGGCTGCCATCCTGGCGCGTGATCTCGAAGGCGCCATCGCTGAACAGGTACAGCCGGCTGGCCGGCGGCACCGTGACGCTGGCGCTGGCAAAGGGCAGGTCGGCCATGGCGCCCAGCATCATGCTGCGCGTGGCCAGCGGCGCCAGCGCCCCGCCGCCGCGCAGATACGCCGGGTGATGCCCGCCCGAGGCATAGACCAGGTGCCGCGTCGCCGGGTCGTACAGGCCGAACCACAGGGAAAAGCACAGCCCGCCCTGCTGTTCCATCGGGAACATGGCGTTCAGCGCGGCCAGTACGCCGCCGGCATCGTCCCACGCCACGCCGTTGGGCAGCGCCGCCTGGCGCAGCACGTTCAGCACCGAAACCGCCAGCAGGGCCGAGCCGGCGCCATGGCCGGTGACATCCAGCAGGTAGATGGCGAAGCGCCCATCCGGCAGGCGATGATAGCCGAAGGCGTCCCCGCCCAGGCTGGCCGAGGGCACGAAGCGCCAGTCCGCCCGCAGCGGCCCGGCGGTCAGCGGCGGCGGCAGCAATGCCTGCACGTATTCGCTGGCGCGGTGCAGTTCCTCCTCCAGCGCCACGGCGCGTGCCAGCAGGGCAGGGGTGCCGCTGCGATAGACCAGCGTGACGTTGCCCAGCCCGACATGCGCGCCATCCGAAAGCGCCACCGGCGCCGCCAGCCGCTTGCCTTCCACATAGGTGCCGTTGGTGGAACCCAGGTCGGTCAGCAGGGCGCGGCTGCCGCGCAGCTGCAGCACGCAATGCTGGCGGGAGATGTCGGGCAGCGGCAGCACCAGGTCGTTGTCCGGCGTGCGGCCCACCTTCAGCGGGGCATCGCCCAGCTTCAGCTGGCGCACCGGCTGGCCGGCCGCATGTACCAGCAGCAGATGCTCCACCACGGTGGCCGCGGCTTCGGCTGCCGCCGGCCGCTGCACCATCGTGGCATCGTCATCGGCCATCAGTAGACCACGACGGAGCGGATGCTTTCGCCGCGTTCCATCAGCTCGAAGCCATGGTTGATCTGGTCCAGCGGCATCACGTGGGTGATCAGGCTGTCGATGTCGATCTTGCCCTGCATGTACCAGTCCACGATCTTCGGCACGTCGGTGCGGCCGCGGGCGCCACCGAAGGCGGTGCCGCGCCAGTTGCGGCCCGTGACCAACTGGAACGGCCGGGTGCTGATTTCCTCGCCGGCGCCGGCCACGCCGATGATGATGCTCTCGCCCCAGCCGCGATGGGTGCATTCCAGCGCCTGGCGCATCAGGTCCACATTGCCGACGCATTCGAACGAATAGTCCGCGCCGCCCTTGGTCAGCTCGACCAGGTGCGGAACGACGTCACCCGAAATCTCTTTCGGGTTCACAAAATGCGTCATGCCGAACTGCCGCGCCAGCTGTTCGCGTGCCGGGTTGATGTCCACGCCCACAATCATGTTGGCGCCCGCCATGCGCGCGCCCTGGATGACATTGAGGCCAATGCCGCCCAGCCCGAACACCACCACATTGGCGCCCGGTTCGACCTTGGCGGTCTTGATCACCGCGCCG
>CANBXZ010000339.1 GCA_947373495.1 Acetobacteraceae bacterium | reverse complement strand
CGTCCGAGACCTGAAAACGCTGCGGGCCGAACTGGCCCGCCTGCCCGCCCTCGCCCTGGTGCCCACCATGGGCGCCCTGCATGAAGGCCATCTCTCCCTGCTGCGGGAGGGGCGCCGCCATGCCGGGGCGGTGGCCGCCTCCATCTTCGTCAACCCGTTGCAGTTCAACGCCGCGGACGACCTGGCCCGCTACCCGCGGGACGAAGCCGGCGACCTGGCCAAGCTGGCAGCCGCCGGCTGCGACCTGGCCTGGCTGCCGGGCGTGGCGGAGATGTATCCCGAGGGCCGCGCCACCACGATCGAGGTCGCCGGCCCTTCCGAGGGCTGGGAAGGCGCGCATCGCCCCGGGCATTTCCGCGGCGTGGCCACGGTATGCGCCAAGCTGTTCCTGCAGACCGGCGCCAGCGTGGCGCTGTTCGGCGAAAAGGACTGGCAGCAGGTGCAGGTGGTGCGGCGCATGGCGCTGGACCTGGACATGCCGACGCGCATTCTGCCCTGCCCCACGGTGCGGGAGCCGGATGGGCTGGCGATGTCGTCGCGCAATCGCTTCCTGGCGCCCGCCGAACGCGCCCTGGCGCCGCTGCTGTACGCCGAGATGCAGCGCGTGGCGGCCGGCGCCAACCCCGAGGCAGCCCGCGCCCGGCTGAACGCGGCGGGGTTCGAGGTGGACTACCTGGCGCTGGTGGAAGCCGAGACGCTGCGCGAGACCGCGGCCCGCCCGGCCCGGCTCATCGCCGCCGCCCGGCTGGGCAGCGTGCGGCTGCTGGACAACATGGCGGCCTGACCCGCCGGGCCTGCCATCTGGGCCTGCCATCTGGGCTTGCCCGATTGGCCTGACCCTTCGGCCTGGCCACTCGGCCCGACCCTTCGGCTGGCCTTGGCTTTACAGCCCGGCCCAGCAGGGTAGAACCAATCGCTTCAAGAAGTACACGTTCCAGGGGGAGCGGGAATGGCCGATCTGAGCCAGATGTTCGACGTGCTGGTGGTGGGCGGCGGCAATGCCGCGCTGTGCGCCGCCATCACGGCACGCAAGCTGGGCGCTTCCGTGGTGGTGGCGGAACACGCGCCCAAAAGCATGCGCGGCGGCAACAGCCGCCACACGCGCAACCTGCGCGCGCTGCACCCGGCACCCACCGACGTGCTGACCGAAAGCTACCTGGAAGAGGAATACTGGGACGACCTGCTGCGCGTCACCAAGGGCAAGACCGACGAGCACCTGGCGCGCACCTGCATCCGCGCCAGCCAGCACGCGCCGGGCTTCCTGAAGGAATGCGGCGTGGTGTTCCAGCCCTCGCTTTCCGGCACGCTGTCGCTGTCCCGCACCAACGCCTTCTTCCTGGGCGGCGGCAAGGCGCTGGTGAACGCGCTGTACCGCACCGCGGAAAAGCTGGGCGTGGTGATCCTGTACGACACCGAGGTGCAGCACCTGGTGGTGGAGGACGGCTTCTTCCGCGAAGCCCTGGTCAGCCATCGCGGCTTCCCGGACCGGATTCGCGCCAAGGCCGTGGTGGCCTCGGCCGGTGGCTTCCAGGCCAACCGGCAATGGATGCGCGAATACTGGGGCGACGCCGCCGACAACTTCCAGATCCGCGGCACCCCCTATGCCCAGGGCACCGTGCTGAAGGACATGCTGGCCGGCGGCGTGCAGCAGGTGGGCGACCCCACCCAGTTCCACGCCGTGTGCAACGACGCGCGTTCGCCCATGGAAGACGGCGGCCTGGCCATGCGGCTGGACTGCACGCCGTTCAGCATTGTGGTGAACAAGAATGTCGAGCGGTTCTATGACGAGGGCGAGGACACCTGGCCCAAGCGCTATGCCATCTGGGGCCGCCTGATCGCGCAGCAGCCGGACCAGCGCGCCTTCGCCATCACCGACAGCAAGGCGGTGATGAACTACCTGCCCAGCGTGTTCCCGCCGATGAAGGCCAACAGCATCGGCGAGTTGGCCGGCCTGCTGGGGCTGGACGCGGCCAAGCTGGAAAAGGTGGTGGCGGACTACAACGCCACCGTGCAGCCCGGCACCTTCAACGGCCAGGTGCTGGACGGCTGCCGCACCGAGGGGCTGGACCCGCCCAAGTCCAACTGGGCGCGAAAGATCGACACCGCCCCCTTCATCGGCCACCCGATGATGCCCGGCATCACCTTCACCTTCCTGGGCGTCAAGGTCAGCGACAAGGCACGGGTGATGATGGCGGACGGCAAGCCGGCGGCGAACATCTTCGCCAGCGGCGAGATCATGGCTGGCAACATCCTGGGCCAGGGCTACCTGGCCGGCTTCGGCATGACGATCGGCACGGTGTTCGGCCGTCTGGCAGGCGAGGAGGCGGCGAAAAATGCCCGCAACTGAAACCGAAGCGACGGCGGAAGCCCGCCGCTACCTGGAAGTATGCAACGCCTGCCGCTACTGCGAGGGCTATTGCGCGGTGTTCCCGGCCATGGCGCTGCGGCGTGAGTTCAGCGCCGGCGATCTGCAGCACCTGGCCAACCTGTGCCATGGCTGCAAGGGCTGCTACCAGTCCTGCCAGTATTCACCGCCGCATGCCTTCGGCATCAACATCCCGTCCACCTTCGCCAGCATCCGCCAGGAAAGCTACGAGCAATACGCCTGGCCGCCGGCCATGGGCGCGGTGTTCCGGCGCAATGGCACCGTGGTGTCGCTGGTGGCGGCGCTGGGCATCGCCCTGGCGCTGCTGCTGACCGCGGCCATCCAGGACCCGGGCGTGCTGTACGGCGCGCATACCGGGGCCGGCGCGTTCTACCGGGTGATCCCGTGGTGGCTGATGGTGGCGCTGGCCGGCGGGTCGTTCGGCTTCGCGCTGCTGGCACTGACCATGGGGGCCATCGGCTACTGGCGCGGCACCGGCAGCAAGCCGGGCCCGGTGGTGGCGCCGGTGGCGGAAACCACGGTGGACATCCTGACGCTGCGCAACCTGGGTGGCGGCGGCCATGGCTGCAACGACCTGGACGAGGGCTTTTCCACCCATCGCCGCTGGTCGCACCAGGCGCTGATGTACGGCTTCCTGCTGTGCTTCGCCGCCACCAGCGTGGCCACGCTGTACGACCACTTCCTGCACCTGGAAGCGCCGTATTCGTTCTGGTCCATCCCGGTGCAGCTGGGCACCTGGGGCGGCGTGCTGATGATGCTGGGCGTGGCCGGGCTGACCTGGGTGAAGGTGGTGACCGACCCGGTGCCGGTGGCCAAGCATGTCGCGGGCGGCGAGTTCGCGCTGCTGGCGCTGCTGTTCCTGGTGGCCGCCACCGGCCTGCTGCTGCTGGCGCTGCGCCACACCGGCGCCATGGGCGTGCTGCTGGCCATCCACCTGGGGCTGGTGCTGAGCCTGTTCATCACCCTGCCCTATTCCAAGATGGTGCACGGCCTGTATCGCGGCCTGGCGCTGTTCCGCTCCGCCCGGGAAAAGCGGACGATGACGGCCGCGGCGGCGGACTGAACGCCGGGAGCAACAGGCGGGAGCAACAGGCGGGGGCCGGAATGCCTCCGCCCGGACCCTGCTCGGCGCGGACTGCAGCGCCGAGCATGCTTCAGCTTATCGATGTGTCGCGTGGCGCACGCCTTGCGAAGCGCGCCCCTCAGGCGATCGCGCCTCAGCCCCGCACCGCCAGCACCACCCCCAGCAGCGTCAGGCCGAACGCCACCGCCTGGCGCGGGCCGAACGGCTCGCCCAGGATCAGCGCGCTGCCGGCAATGCCCACCATGGGCGCGATCAGGCTGCCCTGGGTGGCCACCGTGGCCGGCAGCCGGCGCAGCGCGGCGAACCAGGCCAGGTAGCTCAGGCACAGCGGCAGCACGGCCATGTAGGCCATCCAGCCCCAGGCGCTGGCCGAGATGCGGCTGAAGGTCACCTGTTCCAGCAGCAGCGCGCCGAGCGCCAGCGGAATGTTGCCCAGCACCAGTTGCCACACCACCGCGGCGCCCGCCGGCATCGGCAGCGGCCGGCGCTTGGTCAGCACCGTGCCGAAGGCGAAGCTGACGGAGGCGATGAGGCACAGCGCCACGCCGGGCAGCTTGGCCAGCCCGACATCGAAGCCGCGCCCCAGCATCACCAGCGCCACGCCGCCCAGCCCGCATACCAGTGCCGCCACCCGCAGCGGCGTGGGCTTTTCGCCCAGCACCGGCCAGGCGACCAGCGCCGCCCAGACCGGCACGGTATAGGTCACCACCACGGCCTCGGAGGCGTCCAGCCACAGCAGCGCCACCGCCACCAGGCCCATCCAGGCGGTGATGTTGAGCAGCGCGAACAGCGCCAGCCGCGGCCACAGCCCGCGCGGCACCCGCAGCGACTGGCCAGTGGCCAGCACCACCAGCGCCAGCAGCAGCGCCCCGCCCAGCCCGCCGATGGTGCGCACGGTGAAGGGCGGCACCTCGGCCAGCACCAGCTTCAGCGGTGCCCAGTTGGAACCCCAGCCGACCACCGCAACCAGCAGCAGGGCAAGGCCGCGCGGGTCGATGCGCGGACGATCGGCATTGTCTGACATGCCGGGCAGGCTAGGCCGCGCCGCTCAGTCCGGAAACCCCGCCATCGCCCGCACCTGGGCAGGGCTGTGCCCGGCTTCGCGCAGGGCGCGCAGCGTGGGGGCGCGGTCTCGCTTGGCCAGCCGCTTGCCGTCGGCGCCCAGCAGCAGCGGGTGATGCGCGTAGCGCGGCGTTGGCCAACCGCACAGCGCCTGCAACAGCCGATGCAGGTGGGTGGCCTGGCGCAGGTCCTCGCCCCGCGTCACCAGCGTCACGCCCTGGAAGGCGTCATCCACCACCACGGCCAAATGATAGGCGGCGGGCACATCCTTGCGCGCCAGCACTAGATCGCCGAAGCGAAACGGGTCCACCGCAACAATTTCATTTTTTTC
>CANBXZ010000338.1 GCA_947373495.1 Acetobacteraceae bacterium | reverse complement strand
CCGGCCAGCCCATGGCCGGGCTGCTGCGCGGCCAGGTTCAATTTCCACTTACCCCGGGGGATGCCACGCATGTCCACTGAACTGACCCGCCCGCTGCGCCTGGGCCAGGTGCCCGCCGGCGGCCGCGACCTGGTGGTGGAAGCCGGGCCGGAGGAATGCCTGGCCCTGGCCCAGCGCTATGGCATTGCCGCCGTGCGCCGGCTGCGCGCCGTGCTGCACCTGATGCCCGAGGCGGATGGCCCGGTGATGGTGCGCGGCCACCTGAAGGCCCTGGTGGTGCAGCACTGCGTGGTTTCGATGGAGCCGGTGGTGGAGGAGGTGGAGGCCCCGGTGGCGCTGCGCCTGCTGCCGCCGGGCCGCGCCGCCACCGACACGCCCGACGACACGGTGGATGAGATCGAGTCCCAGTCCGGGCTGGTGGATCTGGGCGAATTGCTGGCCGAGGAAGTCTCGTTGGCGCTGAATCCCTATCCGCGTCACCCGGATGCTGTGCTGCCGGCGGCCGCCAGTGACCCGGAGGAGACAGCATTTGGTGCTTTGGCGGCCTTGCAGGCGCGGCGACAGCCGAACTGAAGCGGTTGTTTCGCTTTGTCTTGCCGGCCGGGGCCGTTGTTGGGCCACGGCGCGGTTAGGGCGCTTGCGGAGTGGGGGTTCGGATGCTAATCCCCCGCGCTCCTTCAAGACCAACTCGTTCGTTTCACGAAAGGCTCGGCGCCAATGGCCGTTCCGAAGAAAAAAGTTTCGCCCTCTCGCGCCGGCATGCGCCGTAGCCACGACGCGTTGTCGAAGGAGGCGCATGCCGAATGCTCCAACTGCGGCGAGCTGAAGCGCCCGCACCACATCTGCTCGCATTGCGGTCATTACGACCGTCGCGAGGTGGTGCCGGCCGGTGACGCCCTGAAGGCGGCCGTCCGTAACTGAGCTCCGTTGGTCCGATGACCATGGGGGAGCCTAGCTAGGTGTCCAAGTCCCTTCCGTTGGCCTTCTCCCTGGCGATCGACGCCATGGGCGGCGACGGTGCGCCGGACGTGGTGCTGGACGGGCTCGAAATCGCCGCTGAACGCCACCCGCAGGCCAGGTTCCTGCTGGTGGGGGATCAGGTGCGGTTGGCCCCGTTGCTGGCACTGCGCAAGCGCGCCGCCAAGGCGTGCGAGATCAGGCATGCCGACGACGTCATCCCCGGGGACATGAAGCCGACACTCGCCTTGCGGGTGCGGCGGTCCTCCATGCGCGTCGCCATTGACGCCGTAGCCGCCGGTGAAGCCGCCGGCGTGATCTCGGCGGGCAATACCGGCGCGCTGATGGCCATGGCGACCATCGTCATCAAGACGCTGCCGGAGATTGCCCGGCCGGCGTTGGCCGCCATCGCGCCTTCGGGCCGGGGCGACGTGGTGATGCTCGACCTTGGCGCCAATGTGCAGTGCGACGCCCGCAACCTGGTGGAATTCGCCATCATGGGCGACGCCTTCGCCCGGGCGGTGCTTGGCCTGCCGCAACCCTCGTTCGGCCTGCTCAATGTCGGCTCCGAGGAGTTGAAGGGCGACGAACGGGTGCGCCAGGCGGCCGAAGTGCTGCGCGAAAGCCATATCAGCGCCGGATTCCATGGCTTCATCGAAGGCCATGACATCCTGGCCGGCACGGTGGATGTCATCGTGACCGATGGCTTCACCGGCAATGTGGCGCTGAAGACCGGGGAGGGTGCGCTGAAGCTGATGCGCGACCTGCTGCGCCAGGTCTTCACCTCCTCCCTGCCGGCGAAGATGGGCTACCTGCTGGCCCGCCCCGCGCTGGACAAGCTGCGCGAATGGATGGACCCCCGCCGCTACAACGGCGCCATCCTGCTGGGGCTGAATGGCGTGGTGGTGAAAAGCCATGGCGGCACCGACGCGCTGGGCTTCGCGCATGCGGTGGACGTGGCCATGGACATGGTGACCCACGGCTTCAATGACAGGATCAGGGAAGGATTGGCCCGCCTGTCTGCAACCCCGCTCGCCAATCTGTCCACGGCCAAGAGCTGACGCGGAGCCGCCGTCATGTCCATTCGTTCCCTGATCGTCGGTTGCGGCGGTTACCTGCCGGAGCGTTCGCTCAGCAACGATGAACTCGCCGCGGCCTATGGGCTGGAGACGAGCGACGAATGGATCGTCGAGCGTACCGGCATCAAGCGGCGGCACCTGGCGGCGGCACATGAAACCGCCAGTTCGCTGGGCGCGGCCGCGGCCCGCCAGGCGCTGGAACGCGCCGGCATCGACGCCAGCGAGGTGGGGCTGATCGTGGTGGCCACCGCCACGCCCGATTCGGCGTTTCCCTCCACCGCCGTGCGCATCCAGGCGTTGCTGGGCAACACCACCGGCTTCGGATTTGACGTTTCCGCCGCCTGCGCCGGCTTCATCTATGGCCTGAACATCGCCGACAACTTCATCCGCGCCGGCCAGGTGAAGACCGCGCTGGTGATCGGCAGCGAAGTCTTCTCCCGCATCCTGGACTGGACCGACCGCGGCACCTGCGTGCTGTTCGGCGATGGCGCCGGGGCGGTGGTGCTGCGGGCCGGCGAAGGGCAGGGCACCTCGGCGGATCGCGGCATCCTCTCCAGCCATCTGCATGCGGATGGCCGCCACGGCGAGATCCTGCTGGTGGATGGCGGCGCCGGTTCCAATGGCGAACCCGGCAAGCTGCGCATGACCGGCAAGGAAGTGTTCCGCCACGCGGTCTCCAAGCTGGCCGCGGTGGTGGATGAGGCGTTGGCCGCCAATGGGCTGGCGCATGAGGATGTGCGCTGGCTGGTGCCGCACCAGGCCAATCGCCGCATCATCGACGCCATGGGCCGCAAGCTGAAGCTGGCGCCGGAGCGGGTGGTGGTGACGGTGGACCGCCATGCGAATACCTCCGCCGCCTCGATTCCGCTGGCCCTGGCCGAGGCGGTGGGCGATGGCCGCATCCAGCCCGGCGACCTGGTGGCGATGGAAGCCATCGGCGGTGGGCTGACCTGGGGCGCCACCCTGGCGCGGTTCTGAGGCCGCTTTGGCCCGCCCCTGGCCACAGGGGTGTTGACGGCGGACGCGAAGTCCGATTTTCATGGTTCTTGAAGGACTTGGTGGAGCCGGCTCAGTCATGAACACGCTCACGCGGGCCCAATTGGCCGAGGCCATCTATAGCCAGGTGGGGCTGTCCCGCAACGAGTCGGCCAGCCTGCTGGAATCGGTGCTGGAGAAGATGTCGGCGGCGCTGGAAGCCGGCGAGCCGGTGAAGATCTCCGCCTTCGGCACCTTCGTGGTGCGCCAGAAGGGCCAGCGGGTGGGCCGCAACCCCAAGACCGGGGTGGAAGTGCCGATCCTGCCGCGCAAGGTGCTGTCCTTCCGCCCCAGCCAGGTGCTCAAGGCCCGCATCAATGGCGACGCGGTGCCGGAGGACGCTGAAGCGTGACCGAGGACGAGGATCTTGCCCGCGGCAATCGCGGGCGCAAGGCCCCCTCCGCCTTCCGCACCATCTCCGAGGTGGCGGACGACCTGCATATTCCGCAGCACGTGCTGCGCTTCTGGGAAACCAAGTTCGCCCAGTTGAAGCCGCTGAAGCGGGGCGGTGGCCGGCGCTACTACCGGCCCGAGGATATCGGCCTGCTCCGCCGCATCAGCGACCTGCTGTATACCCAGGGCTACACCATCAAGGGCGTGCAGCGGCTGTTGCGCGAAGGTGGGCTGCAGGAAGCCGGCGTGGGCGAGATGCCGGCGGCGGAAGCCGCCGAGGCCGGCGACCCGCTGCGCCTGGCCCTGCTGGAACTGGACGAAATCGCCAACGACCTGCGCCTGCTGCTGCAACGCGGCTGAACCTTGCGTTCGATCACGCCCTGTTGGCGCGATTTTCGCCCTGCATGCCCTATGCAGGCGCAGTCGCCGCGCCAACGGTTGACGATTCGCTTGCTTTGGAAAGGTTGACAATTTGTCACAGCTAGTAAGGCGGCACGGCCGCCGGCTTGTCGGCATGGTGCTGGCGGTTGCCATGGCAGCCGGCCCGGCCAGCGCCCGCTGCGCCCGGGACGAGGATCAGGCGATCTTCGACGTGCAGGCGCTGAAGTCTGAACTGATGGTGCTGGCGATCGGCTGCCACCAGGAAGACAAATACAACGAGTTCGTGACCCGCTACCGCACCCAGCTGGTGGCCACCGAACGGGGCTTTGCCGGCTGGTTCGACCACGCCTTCGGCCGCCGCGCCCGGGCTCGCCAGGACGCCTTCATCACCGAACTGGCCAATTTGCGGGCGCAGCGGGCGCAGGCCCTGGGCAGCGATTACTGCCCGCGCAATGGCGTGCTGTTCGGCGAGGTCATGGCCCTGCCGGCACCGACCGACCTGGCCAGCTATGCCGGCGGCAAGAACCTGCTGCCGCCCCAGGCCGGCGCCTGCGAAGGGGCCCCGGCCGCGGCACCTGCCCGTGCCGCCGCCCGCCCGGCGAGGGCCGCCCGATGAGCCGCCGCCTGCTTTCCCTGGCCGCGCTGGCCGCCTTGGCCGCCTGCGCGCCGCAGTCGCAAACGCCGCCACGGATTGGCGCCACGGTCTTCGCCGTGGACCAGCAGGGCAAGGCGCGGCTGTGTTCCGTGACCGCCGCGGCCGAACCGGCCGATGGCAGCAGCACCGAAGCCCGGATGGCGCTGGGCAATGACGGCGGCTGGTGCGGCATTCCGGTCAACCGGCCCGGCCCGCAGCCCTTCACCCTGGGGCTGCTGACCCGGCGTGCCGGGCATGGGCTGGTCACCATCCACACCGTGGGCGACCTGACCCGGCTGGACTACGCGCCTGACCCCGGCTTCAGCGGCGAGGACAGCTTCGCGGTGCGGCTGGTGCCGGGCAATGCCGAACTGAAGGTGGCGGTAGCGGTGCAGCCGGC
>CANBXZ010000337.1 GCA_947373495.1 Acetobacteraceae bacterium | reverse complement strand
GGCAACCAAAGGCCGGGAGTCGCTTACCGCATGCATCGCCATCTCATCGCCGCCCTGTTGCTGCTGCTGCCCGCCGTACCGGCCCAGGCGCAGCAGGCGCAGAATGCCGGCCCCACCCTCAGCGCGGTGCGTTCGCGCGATGTGCTGGTGTGCGGCACCTCCACCGGCGCCGCCGGGTTTTCCCTGCCGGACAGCCGCGGCAACTACCAGGGCATCGACAGCGACCTGTGCCGCGCCTTCGCCGCCGCCATCCTGAACGACATCGCCAAGATCCGCTGGGTGCCGCTGACCAGCACGGCGCGGCTGCCGGCGCTGCAGTCCGGCCAGGTCGACGTGCTGGCACGCACCACCACCTGGACCCAGGGGCGGGACAGCGCCAACGGGCTGAACTTCACCGCCATCAACTTCTTCGACGGCCAGGGCTTCATGCTGCGCAAGTCGCTGGGCGTCGCCAAGGCCACGGACCTGCAGGGCGCCAGCATCTGCGTCGTCTCCGGCAGCACCAATGAGCTGAACCTGGCCGACTGGGCGCGGCTGAACCAGGTGAACTACCTGCCGGTGGTGTTCGAACAGAATGACGAGGCCCGGCGCAGCTACCTGGCCGGCCGCTGCGACGCCTATTCCACCGACGCCAGCCAGTTGGCCGGTCTGCGCGCCAGCTTCCCCAACCCGGAGGAGCACGTGATCCTGCCGGAGATCATCAGCAAGGAACCGCACAGCCCGGTGGTGCGCCATGGCGACGACCAGTGGTTCGACATCATCCGCTGGACCTTCTTCGCGCTGCTGACGGCGGAGGAGTTCGGCATCACCAAGGCCAATGTGGACAGCCACCTGAACAGCCCGAACCCCGAGATCCGCCGCCTGCTGGGCGACAGTGGCGACCATGGGCCGCTGATGGGGCTGGACCGGCGCTGGGCCTACAACGCCATCAAGGCGGTGGGCAATTACGGTGAGATCTTCGAGCGCAACCTGGGCCGCGGCAGCCCCATCGGCCTGCCGCGCGGCCTGAACGACCTGTGGACCCGCGGCGGGCTGATGTACGCGCCGCCGATCCGCTGATGCGTGATCGCCTGGGGTGAAATCACCGGCAGGCGTGCAGCACGCGCTGGGTCAATGGCCCGGGGGCTGGTCGCCCCCTGGCCTTCCTCTTGGCCCTCGGCCGCCGGGCCAGGGCCTCACGCCGGGGCGTCCTGGCCGGCGGCGATGCGCCGTACCGTCTGCAACAACAGGCGGCGCAGCGCCGGGTCGGTGATGCGGGAGAAGTTGGCCACCAGTTCCAACCGTTCCTGCGCCTGCGGGGCGGCGTGCGGCAGCGGCGCCGGCGCCGGCGCCTGGTTCGGCTCGCCCGGGTCCAGGCCCCGCACCAGGTCGCTGACATCCTGTTCCAGCGCCAGGCTGATACGGTACAGCGTGCTGGCGCTCAGCATGTCCTGCCCGGCTTCGTATTTCTGTACCTGATGGCCGGAGACCCCGATCCGCTCGCCCATCTCCCGCATGCTGATGCCCTGGGCGCGCCGCCGGGCGGCGATCCGCTGGCCAAGCGTGCGCTGGATCTCGGCATGCCTGGCCTTGCGCAGTTGTTCCGGCGGCGGAGGGGGCGCCGCCATGGCCAGCTGTGCCTGGCCGGGCTGGGCTACCATGTCGTGGCTTCCGGGGCCTCGGGCAGGTTCAGGTCCACCACCTGCCAGCCTTGGCCGGTGGAGGCCCGCACCAGGGTTGCCACCAGTGGCGTGGCGTGGCCGGCCGGTGCCAGCGTTGCCTGCCAGGCGCCGGAGGTGCCGAGCGGCCGGGGCAGCGGTGCGGCCTGGCTGGCGGTGGCTTGCGCCTGCACCCAGCCATGCAGCCCCTCGGCGCTGGCCAGGCCGCGCGCCACGTCCCAGGCCAGGGCCACCAGGTAGGGCGGCTGATGCGCCGGCTCGGGGCCCAGCATGCGGGCGGCCAGGTTGTCGCGCAGGGTGGGCCAGTCCACCAGGGCGTGCAGCGCCTGCGGTTCCGGCTGGCGCAGGGCAGCCTGCAACTGGTGGGAGGCCAGGAGCGGGCCGCTGGCCAGCGCCAGCGCAAGCCCCAGCGCCAGCACGCCGTTGATGGCCAGGGGCAACCGCCAGCCGAGCCGGCCCCAGGGCCAGGGTGAGGCCCAGGGCAAGGCCCGTGCCGGACGGCCAGCATGGGCCGGGCGGGGCTTGCGGGCCGGCTTTGCTGGCACCGGGCTGGCCCAGCCGCCGGCATCTTCCGCCAGCAACTGGGCCCAGGCGGCCGCCACGCGCTGGTCGGCCACCTGCATGAAGCCGGGTTGCAGCATGGCGGCTACCGCCGGCTCGCCGGGTCAGCCATCCGCCAGGGCCGGTCGGCGGGGATGACCGCCACCAGGCTGCCGGCCGAATCCGCGCTGATCGCCTCGGTGAACCAGAAGCCCTGGCAGGCGTCGCAGCCGATCTTCCGGGCCAGCAAGGCGTCTTCCCGGCAGGCGATGCCTTCGGCCACCACCCGGGCACCGCGGCCATGCGCCATGCGCACCATGGCTTCCAGGAAGCTGATGTCCTGGGCACCCAGCTGCCGGCCGGTGAAGAAGCCACGGTCCAGCTTCACCACGTCCACATCCAGGTCCATCAGCCGGGTCAGGGCGGACTGGCCGGTGCCGAAATCGTCGATCGCCAGCTTCACCCCCAGTTGCCGCAGCGCCTTCAGGTTGCTGGTGACCTGCTGGTTCAGCAGCACCGTTTCCGTCACCTCGATGCACAGGTTTGCCGGCTTCAACCCGTTGGCGCGCAGAATGGCGCGCACCGCGCTGACCGCCAGCGGGCTGGTCAGCAACGCGCTGGTGACGTTGATGGCCACCACCAGGTCCGGCTGGCGCAGGGCCCAGGCGGCGGCGCGCTGGGCGGCTTCCTGCAATACCCAGAAGTCCAGCGTTTCGGCCTGGCCGGAATCCACCGCCAGGGCCACGGCGCGCAGCGGCGGCACTTCCTGGCCGGACCGGGTGGTCCAGCGCAGCAATGCCTCGAAGCCCAGCAGCGCCTCGGTTTCGGGGTGCACCACCGGCTGATAGCGCAGGTTCAGGCCGGAACCGCGCGTCAGCATCGCCTCGCGCAACTGGATGGCCAGGTCGTTGCCGGGCGGGGCGGCCGGCGCCGGGCGGCGGCTGGTCTCTGGCTGTGGCGGGGCCGAGCGCGGCGTTGCCTGTCCCGGTGCCAGGGTGGCGGGAGCCATGGTTGTGGGTGCCAGGGTGGCGGATGCCAGGGGCGCGGATGCCAGGGTCGCGGGCTCCGGGGTCGCGGGTGCCAAGGGCATGAGGGCCTGGGGCGCGGATGCTTCGGGCGCGGCCTGGTTCGGTTGGCTCACGGCCAGGGTCTGCATCAGCCGCAGCACCGCCACCCGTACCTCGGGCCGCTGGATGCTGCGCAGCAGCCGGGCGAGGTCGGCGGCGGCGACTTCCAGGGCGGCGTCGTCGTCGGGCAGCGTCGCCTCGGCCGGTCGCGCAACCAGGCTTTCCGCGGGCACACCCAGAAGGCCGGCCAGCCGCATCAGCCGGGGCAGCGGCACCATGGCCTGGCTGGCCGGTGCGGCTACCGCCTCCCGCCAGGGCTGGTGCGGCCGGTGGCCGAGTGGGCCGGTTGGCGTGGCGATCTCACCTGGCAGCAGCGCTGGCATGGTCGGCCTCCGGTCAAGGGTCGTGCGGTTGGGGGCGGCGGGGTGCGGTGAGGGGGCGACGAGGGGAAGCATCATTCGGCGGCCAGCAACCGCGCCGCCGGGGCGCTCTGCCCGGCAGGCGACATGACGGGCATGGTCTGCTCCAGCGGGCCGTCATCAAGCGACAGGGCGGTGTATTCGGCGGCCACCAGCCGGGCGACCTGGCGCAGCTTGGGGGCTTGGCTGCCCAGGCCCAATTGTTCCAGGCGGTGTGCGGCCCGATGCAGGTCGGTGACCATCTCCAGCGCCGTGGCGCGGATCGCTGCCGCCGGGCCTCTGCCGGGCGGGGCGAATGGTGCAGGGGTGGCAAGCAACATTGCAACCTTTCAAGGAAAGACATGCCTGAATTGCCACCATAGGTTGATGTAATATTTACTCCTTCGCCATAAGGGAGAATACGTAGCCCGGCCTATCGCAGCTGGCGCCTGGAGGGTGTGGCCCGAGGGATGGCGCGCGGGACGGCGCGTGGTTGGGTGCCCAGCCGCTACGGCAGCAGCACCGGCGCGCTGAGCAGCCAGGCGGTGGCCGGGAAGGCCAGTGCCGCCACCAAGGTGGAAAGCAGCACTCCGGCGCTGACTTCCTCGGCCCCGGCATTGTTGCGCTGCGCCAGCACGAAGGCGTTGGTGGCGGTGGGCATGGCGGCCAGCAGCGTGCCGCTGATGACCCAGAAGCCGCCCAGTTCCAGCACCTGCCCCAGCACCAGCCAGACCACGGCCGGGTAGGCCACCAGCTTGCACAGGGTAATGCCGCTGGCCACCGCCACCAACTCCCGCCCCACCCGCAGTTGCCCCAGCGTGCCGCCCAGCGCGAACAGCGCCGTCGGCCCCGCCGCATTGCCGAGGAAGCTCAGGAAGCGGTCCACCGGCACCGGCAGCGCCAGGCTGCTGCCGGCCAGCAGGCAGCCGCCGACAATGGAGAGGATGACCGGGTTGCGGGTAAGCCCCAGCAGGCCGCGGCCCATGGCCTTCAGCCCGGCGCCCGGTGCGGCCGGCGCCATCAGCACCGTGCCCAGCGCGATGATGACCGCCACTTCCGCGATGATGCTCATCACCACCGGCCCGGCCACGCGCGGCCCCAGCATGGGCAGCAGCAGCGGCGGCGCCAAGTAGCCGACATTGCCCATGGTGGCCGCCGCGCCCATGGCCGCGGCGCGCACCCGGCCCTGGCCGCGCAGCAGCGCGAAGCCCATGGAA
>CANBXZ010000336.1 GCA_947373495.1 Acetobacteraceae bacterium | reverse complement strand
CAGGGTTTCCACCGTGCCGGCCATCATCGCCTGCACCGCCTCGCCGCTGCCGCGGAAGGGAATGTGGTTCATCGGCACCCCGGTCAGCCGCGCCAGGGCGATCATGGCCAGATGCGGCCCGCTGCCGACGCCGGCGGTGGAATAGGCGTAGCCGCCGCGGCCCTCGCGCGCCCGGTCCAGGAACTGGGCGATGGTGCGCAGCCCGGTGCTGGGCGGCGTCATCGTCACCATCGGCGTCTCCACCACCTGGCAGATCGGCGCGAAGGCGGCGATGGTGTAGGGCGCCGGGCGCTGGAAGTTGGGCGCGATGATGGCGCCGCCGGAAGGGCTGAGCAGCAGGGTCTGGCCATCCGGCCGGGCGCGCGCCACCTCGGCGCCGCCGATGGCGCCGGACGCCCCGGCGGTGTTCTTGATGATGACCTGGGTGCCCCAGGCGTCGCTCAGCGCCGGCTGCATGATGCGGGCGATGATGTCGGTGGCGCCGCCGGCCACGTAGTTCACCACCAGGGTGATGGGTTGCGGCTGCGCCCGGGCGGGCAGGGCAAGCAACAGGGCCAGCAGCACAAGCACGCTTCGCATGGCGTTTTCTCCCCGTGTTTTGGGGCAGCCTAGCGCCTGATCGCCTGGGGCGGCTACGTCCAAAGGCGTGAATCGGCCGCCCTGGCCACAAAGCCGGCGGGTGGCGCCGCGGCCGGCAGCGATCACGCGCTAGCGGCAATCCGGTGGCTTGCGTACCCTGTCCTCAACATCCTGAGGAAACCGCAGCCATGGCCGACGACACCCCCCTGCTGATCAAGCGCGAAGGCCCCGTGGTCCGCGCCATCATGAACCGGCCGGAACGGCGCAACTCCATCAGCACCGCCATGGGGGAAGCCTGGTCGGCGCTGCTGGAGGAATTGCAGCAGGACAAGGTGGCGCGCGTGCTGGTCATCAGCGGCGCCGGCGGCCATTTCTGCGCCGGGCTGGACCTGACCGAGGTGCAGAAGGTGGAAAGCCCGGAAGCCAAGCTGGCCAGCCAGCGCGAGCGCAATGCCCGCACCGGGGCGCGCTTCATGGGCATCTCCAACCTGCCGCAGGTGGTGATCGCGGCGGTGGAGGGCAGTTGCCACGCCGGCGGCCTCGGCTTCCTGTGCTGCGCCGACATCGCCTTTGCCGCCGCCAATGCCCGCTTCGCCGCGCCGGAAGTGCGCCGTGGCCTGGTGCCGGCGCAGATCCTGCCCTGGCTGGTGCGCCGCATGGGGCGTTCGGTCGCCACCCGCATGGTGCTGGAAGGCCGCGTGATCGATGCCACGGAAGCCGGCCGCATCGGCCTGGTGCACGACGTGGCGGCGGATGCCGCGGCGCTGGAAGCCCTGGTGCAGCGCACCGTGGCGGATGTGCTGGAAGGCGCCCCCGGCGCCCTGGCCGAGACCAAGCTGCTGCTGCAGGCGCTGGGCCCGCTGTCGCCGGAAGGCTATGCCGAGGCCGGTGCCGCCAGCTTCGGCCGCACCGCCAGCAGCCCGGAAGCGGCCGAAGGCATCGCCGCCTTCAAGGCCAAGCGCAAGCCGAGCTGGGCCGCCTGAGATGCTGATACGCGCCGTGGTGCCGGGCGACTACGACGCCTGGGCGCCGCTCTGGGCCGGCTACAACGCGTTCTATGAACGGGTCGGCCCCAGTGCGGTGCCGGAAGCGGTGACGCGCACCACCTGGGCGCGCTTCCTCGACCCGGCCGAGCCGATGCATGCGCTGGTGGCGGAACAGGATGGCCGGCTGCTGGGCCTGGTGCACTACCTGTTCCACCGCAGCACCAACATGGTGGCGCCGAACTGCTACCTGGCGGACCTGTTCACCACCGCCGAGGCGCGCGGCCAGGGCGTTGGCCGGGCCTTGATCGAGGCGGTGTACGACCGGGCGCGCCAGGCCGGCGCCTTCCGCGTGTACTGGCAAACGCATGAGAGCAATGCCACCGCGCAGGCGCTGTACAACAAGCTGGCGGAACGCTCGGGCTTCATCGTCTATCGCCACGCGCTGTAGGTGGCCGGTACGCCCCGGGCGGCGTTGCGCCCGGGGCCTGGCCGCTACTGCTTGCTCTCGTCGTAGTAGTGGATTTCCATCAGCACGCAGCCGGTCTCGCTCTTGAACGGGCCGTGGTAGGCGCCTGGCGGGCGGCAGGCATAGGCCATCTCGGTGAAGCTCTCGCCGCCATTGCCCTCGGCGTCGTTGCCCACGATCAGGTCGCCGGAAACCAGCCAGACCTCCTCCCAGTAGTCATGCACGAAGGGCGCGGTGGTGAACTTGCCCGGCGCGAACCGCAGCAGCCGGGTGCGATGGCCGCGCTTGTTGGTTTCGTCCAGGAAGCCGGCCAGGATCTTCTGCTCGATCCCGTCCGGGTAGTAGCCCGGGTTGTGCCAGCCCTCGCTGAGATCCGGCTTGTGGAATTCCAGGTGCTCTTTCTCGATCGCCATGGTGGCGCGCTCCTCAGTTCGGCAGCCAGCGGGTGGTGTAGGCGTGGCGGATGGTCTCGCCGCGCACCGGGTCGTGCAGCGTCAGCCGGAACTTCGCGCGCGCGCGGATGCCGCCATGCACCGGCAGGGTGCCGCCGAACATCAGCGTATCCGGCCCCGGCTTGCCCACCGCCGCCTCGTAGCGGGCGATCAGGTCGCGCGGGTCGCGCATGGCGGCGACGCTGCCCTGCTGGTAGGTCACCCAGCCGTCGCCCTCCGCCACTTCCGAGCCGATCTGCAACTGGTCCCAATGGTCGGCCACGTCCTCGAACTTCCACAGCACGGGGGCGACGGGCTTCGGGCACATCTGCTTGGAGACGGTGATGGAATAGGCTTCCACCTTGCGGTCGGTGTGGTCGGAACCGGCGCCGACCCACCAGCCATCCTCGCGCAGCAGCAGGAAGAACTCGGCCTCGCCGCTGCTCTCCGGGCCCAGGCAGTCGATGTGCTCGTCCGTGGTCAGCAGCAGCGTGCTGCCACGATAGAAGCACGGCACGCTGGGCGGCGGCGCCACGCCGATGGCGGCCAGCTCCTCGATGTGTTCCTGCACCTTGTGCATGTCGCGGCCGGTCCAGCCGGCAATCACCAGGTCGCGGATCGGCACGCTGCGATGCTCGCTGCTGCCCTTGGAACGGAACTCGAAATTCAGGTGGTGCAAGGTGGTCTCCGTTAATCGGCGGTGGCGCCGGAAGCCCGCACGATGGCGCGCATCCGCTCGGTTTCCTCGGCGATGAAGATGGTGAAGGCGGAACTGCCCTGCGCCCGGGCGATGCTGCCGCCGGCGGCGACGCGGGCCTGCACCGCGGGGTCTGCCATGGCGGCCTCGGCGGCGGCTTCCAGCTTGTCCACCACGCGCTGCGGCACGCCGGCGGGCAGGATCAGGCCGAACCAGCCGGTGGTGGTCACGTCGATCCCGGCCTGCTTCAGCGTCGGCAATGCCGCGAAGGCCGGCACGCGGTCCTGCCCGGTGACGGCCAGCGCCTTCATCCGCCCGGTCCTGGCCAAATCCGTCACCGCGCCGGAGATGGACTGGAACAGCACCTGCACCCGGCCTTCCATCAGGTCGGTATTGGCCTGGGCGCTTTCGCGGTAGGGCACATGCACCATCTGCGTGCCGGTGAGCATGTTGAACTGCACCCCGGCCAGGTGCTGGCTGGTGCCGTTGCCGATGCTGCCGAAGTTCACCGCGCCGCCCTGCGCCCGGGCCCAGGCGACGAACTCCGCCACGCTGTTCACCGGCAGGGTGGGCGGCACCACCATCAGGTTCGGCACGATCGCCAGCAGCGACACCGGGATGAAGTCGTTGTCGGGGTTGAACGGCAGGCTGCGGAACAGGAAGCGGTTCACCGCCAGCGTGCCGATGGCGGCCAGCCCCATGGTGTAGCCATCCGGCGCCGCGCGGGCCACCTGCTCGGTGCCCAGGTTGCCGCCGGCGCCACCGCGATTCTCGATCACGATCGGCTGGCCGAGCCGGTGGGACATCTGCTCGGCGGCGATGCGGGCGATGAAGTCGCTGGCGCCGCCCGGCGGGTAGGGCACGATGAAGCGCAGCGGGCGCGTCGGCCATTCGCCCTGCGCCAAGGCCGGCGTGGCCAAGGCGGGCATGGCCACGGCCGGCAGCGCGAGGAGCGTGCGGCGGCCGATCATGCGATTTCCTCGGCGCGTTTCAGGCTGGCCAGCATGGAAATGCCGAACAGGTATTCCCGCGCCCGCACCGGGTCCGCCGCCGTGTCGGCCAGGCGTTGGCGGAAGGCGCGGGCGGCTTCCGGGTCCTTCGCCTCCAGGTTCTGCTTGTTCTGGATGGTCTGCTTCTGCACGTGCTCCACCGTCACGCCGCGGCGCTGGCGGTCGTACAGGTTCAGCAACTCGTCGCTTTCGCCGGCCATCACCCGGGCCAGCTTGGCGCCCAGGTTCACCGCGTCGTGCACGCCGCCGTTCAGCCCCATGCCGCCCAACGGGTTGTTGATGTGCGCGGCGTCGCCGGCCAGCAGCACGCGGCCCTGGCGGAAGGTCTTGGCCACGCGCTGGTGCACCCGGTACAGCGTGCGATGGCGGATGTCGTAGCTGCCCTGGCCGGGCCGGATGCCGGCCATGCGTTCGGCGGCGAAGGCGTCGGTCATCACCGTCTCCTCGGAGACCTCGGCCGCCACCGGGAACATCGCGCGCCACAGCCCGGGCACGCGCAGCAGGAAGAACCACTCGCCCGGGTCGGCGTAGTAGGTCACGTCCGCCAGGTTCGGAATCGCGTCGGCGAATTCGAACGGTGTGGACAGCACCAGGAAGCGTTCCGGCCAGGTGAAGCCCTCGAAGTCGATGCCGGCGCTGCGGCGCACCGCGCTGTGCGCGCCATCGGCGCCGATCAGCCAGGGCGTGTGCAGCACGCTGCCATCGGCCAGCGTCACCCGCACCTGGTC
>CANBXZ010000335.1 GCA_947373495.1 Acetobacteraceae bacterium | reverse complement strand
CATCATGCTGTCCGGGCTTTTGTCGAGGATGCCCCAGCAGGCGGTGGTGATCTCCGGCACATCCACCCCGGCATCCATTTCCGGAAACAGCATCAGCGCCACCGGGTCCATCGCGTCCACCGGAATGGCGTGCTCGGCGAACAGCCGGGCGAAACCGGCGCGCATGGCGGCTTCCGGCTCGCCGCCAAAGGCCAGCCGGCCGGCCACGTTCACCGCGAAGCCCTGTTGCGCCAGCCAGCGCAGGCCGTCCAGGCTGGCGGCGAACCCGCCCTCCCCGCGCTCGGCGTCGTGCACCGTGGCGGCGTAGTGGTCCAGGCTCACCCGCAGGGTCAGGCCAGGCTGGCGCAGCGCCAGCAGGGCGGCGGCGTGGTTGCGCATGGGCTTCATGGCGTTGGTCAGCACCAGGGCGTGCAGGCCACGGCCCAGCACCGCGGCCAGCATCGCCGGCAGGTCCCTGTTCAGGAATGGCTCGCCGCCGGTGAAGCCCACGTCGCGCAACGGCATCCCGGCCGCCGCGGCCTCATCCAGCGCCGCCGTCACCTCGGCCGTGCTGAGGTACACCAGGGCGTCGTTGCGCGGGCTGCTTTCAATGTAGCAATGCCCGCAGGTGATGTTGCACAGCGTGCCGGTATTCACCCACAGCGTGCGCAGCCCCACCAGCGCCACGCTGGCCCGGGTTTCGCCGCGGGCGGTGATGTGGGGGTGCTGGAACTTGGCCGGGTCCAGGGTTCGGAACTCAACGGTCACGCGGTACTGTCCTTGCGGGATGGCCCAGGGTGGGGGTGAAGGAGCTTCGCCGCAACATGGCCAAGGGTTCCGCCGCGGCAAGGCCCCGCGGGCCGAAGCCCCGTCTGGTCGAAGCCCCCCGCTGGCCGAAGCCCCCGCCGGCATGGCATCAAGCCCCCGGCGCAGGAGGCCGATGCGATGCCCGAGGTGACGATCTTCCACAACCCCGCTTGCAGCAAATCGCGTGCCGCGCTGGCCGGCATTCGCGCCGCCGGGCTGGAACCGCGGGTGGTGGAATACCTGAAGACCCCGCCCAGCCGCGCCGAGGTGCAGGCCCTGCTGGCCGCCGCCGGCCTGGCGCCGCGCCAGGCGATGCGCACCAAGGACGAGTTGTTCCGCTCGCTGGGGCTGAACGACCCGGCGCTGAGCGACGACCAGTTGCTGGACGCCATCGCCGCCCACCCGGCGCTGCTGGAACGCCCCTTCGTGGTGACGCGGCGCGGCACCCGGCTGTGCCGGCCGACCGAGCTGTTGCAGGAAATCCTGCCCCCGGCCTGAACCGGCGGGCGACAGCAGCGCCTCGGTCACGGCTTTCGCCGCTGCCGCCCCAGGCGACCAGGCTGGCTACCCGGCGGCGGTCAGCAGCCGCCCGCCGGCCAGCCGCAGCACCCGGTGCGGCTTTTCCACCCCGGTCAGCCGATGGGTGATGAGGATCACCGTGCGGCCCTCGGCGCCGTGTTCCAGCGTGCTGAGGAAGGCGCGCTCGGTCTCGGCGTCCAGCCCGGCGGTGGGTTCGTCCAGAATCAGGATCGGCGCGGCCGAGAGCAGCACCCGCGCCAGCGCGATGCGTCGCGCCTGGCCACCGGAAAACCGCATGCCGGCCTCGCCGCACTGGGTTTCCAGCCCATCCGGCAGGGCGTGGACCACCTCGGCGATGCCGGCCCGGTCCAGCGCCCGCCACAGCGCCGCATCCGGCGCCAGCGGCGCGGCGATGCGCAGGTTGGCGGCGATGGTGTCGTCGAACAGCCGGGCCTGCTGCGTCAGGCAGGTGATGCGGCGGCGCACATCCTCCCCGGGCAGCGAGGCAAGGTCGCTGCCGCCCAGGGTGATGCTGCCGGCCTGCGGCTGCGCCAGCTTCAGCAGCAGCGCCGCCAGGGAGGATTTGCCGGCGCCGGACTGGCCCAGGATGGCGATGCGGCTGCCCTCCGGCAATTCCAGGTCCAGGCCCTGCAACACCAGCGGGCGGTCCGCGGCCCAGCGGAATTCCACGCCCTTCAGCGACAGCGCGAAGCCTTCCGGCTGCATCGGCAGGCCACGCGGGTCGGGCACCGGGGGGGCCTGGTCGGCGGCCTGGAACAAGCGGCGGGCGCTGGCGGCGGCGGCGGCCAGGGCGGCACCGGCGCGCGGCATGGCGGCCAGCGGCTCGGCGGCGGCCAGCGCCAGGAACAGCGCGGCGATGGCCAGGCCAACCTCGCCACCGGCCAGGCCCCAGGCCAGCGCACCGAGCAGCGCGCCCTGGGCCAGCAGCCCACCCGCCGCGCCGGCCAGCGCGGTGCGCCAGGCCAGCGCCTGCTGGGCCTCGGCCAGCGTGTCCCCGGCGGCGGCCACGGCGGCCAGGGCGCGGGGTTCGGCATTGGCGGCCAGGGTGTCCTCCAGGCCGGAAAGCGGGTCCACCACCGCGGCGCGCAGGTTGCCCTGGGCCTCGGCCAGCGCGGTGCCGGCGCGGGCGGCGGCCGGCGCCAGCAGCAGCGGCCGCAGCAGCGCCAGCAGCAGGGGCAGGCCGAGCAGCAGCGCCAGCAGCGGCGCCCCGGCCAGCACCACCGCCACCGCCAGCACCGCGGCCAGCGCGGCGGCGGCGGGCACCAGGGCGCGCAGGTACAGGCCGTCCAGCGCCTCCACATCCGTCACCATGCGGCCGAGCAGGTCGCCGGCGCGGTTCAGGCCCAGGCCGGCGGGCAGGCGTTCCGCCAGGCGCTGGAAGAACCACACCCGGGTGTCGGCCAGGGCGCGGAAGGTGGCGGCGTGCGTCACCATGCGCTCGGCCCAGCGCAGCGCCGGGCGCAGCAGCACCAGCGGGCGCAGCCACAGCAGGCCGACGAAGGCGCCGCCGGCCAGCGCGGTGGCGGCGCCCTGCCCGGCCAGCCCGAGCAAGGCCAGCCCGGCCAGCATGGCCAGCACCGCCACGCCGACGCCGGCCCACAGCCAGGCCCGGCGGCCATGCCACAGCCCCAGCACGCGGTTCAGGTCGCTCCACATGGCGCTAGTCCCCCGCCGCGCGGGCCAGCGCCGCGCCGCGCCCGTGTTCCAGTTCCAGCACCCGCGGGAAGGCGGCGCGCAGCAGCGGCGAATGGCTGGCGATGACGACGGTGCGGCCGATGGCCAGCCGCTTCAGGCTCTCGATCACCTCGGTCTCGGTGGCCGGGTCCAGGTGGGCGGTGGGTTCGTCCAGCAGCACCAGCGGGCTGTCGCGCAGGAAGGCGCGGGCCAGCGCCACGCGCTGCGCCTGGCCGCCGGAAAGCCCCCAGCCGCCCTCGCCCATCAGCGTGTCCAGGCCATCGGGCAGTTCGGCGGCAAACTCGGTCACCCGGGCGGCACGGGCGGCGGCTTCCACCTGGGCGTCGGTCGCCTCCGGCCGGGCAAAGCGGATATTCTCCCGCAGCGTGGCGCGGAACAGGTGGGCGCGCTGGCCGACATAGGCCGAAAGCCGGCGCAGCTCGGCCGGCTTCAGGCCGATGATGTCGCGGCCATTGATGGCGATGCGCCCGGCATCCGGGGTGCGGAAGCCCATCAGCAGCCGCAGCAGGCTGGTCTTGCCGGAACCGGAAGGCCCCCACAGCACCAGGGCCTCGCCGGCCTGCACATGGAAGGAAACGCCATCCAGCGCCGGGCCGCGCAGGCTGTCGTAGGTCAGCCGCAGCTCGGCGGCGGCCAGCACCACCTTGGGCGGCACTTCCTGCAGCAGCAGCCCCTGCTGTTCCGGCAGCGCCAGCAGCGGCGCCAGCGCGGCGGCGGCGCCACGCGCGCTCATCGCCTCATGGTAGGCGGCGGAAAACGCCCGCAGCGGGGCGAAGAAGGCCGGCACCAGCAGCAGCGGCAGCAACGAGCCACCCGGCCGCAGCCACGCCATCACCCCCAGCGCCAGCGCCGACAGCAGTTCCAGCGCCACCGAGGCCAGGAACGCCACCCGCAGCACCTTCATCGTCCGCACCCGCAGGTCGTCGGCGGCGGCGCGCAGGTTCTCGGCCTCCTCCTCCTGCCGGTTGAACAGCACGATGATGGGCAGGCCACGCATGCGGTCCAGGAAGCGGCCGGAAAGCCGGGCCAGCGAATCGAATTGCCGGCGGCTGGCCTGGGCGGCGCCGATCCCGGTGATGGCCTGCGCCACCGGCACCAGGAAGCCGGCGCCCAACAGCAGCGCGCCGGCGCGCCAGTCCACCAGCGCGGCGGCGCCGGCGACCAGCAGCGGGCCGAGGATGGCCAGCGCCGCGGCCGGCAGCCAGCGGGCGAAGTAGCCGTCCAGCGCCTCCACCCGGTCCACCGCCAGGGCGGCGCGTTCGCCGACGCCGCGCGGGTCCTCGGCGCCGGTTTCCAGCAGCCGGGCGAAGACCTGGCGGCGCAGCCGGGCGCGGGCGGTGGCGCCGGCGGCCAGTTGCGCGCGTTCCTGCGCCAGCGCCAGCGCCGCCATGGCCACGGCCAGCAGCGCGGCGGCGGTCAGTTCGCGCCAGCCGGCGGGGTCTGGCGCCACGCCCAGCAGCGTTCCCAGCAGCCGCGCGAGCAACCACGCCTGGGCAATGCCACAGCCGATGCCGGCCAGGCCCAGCGCAACGGGCACCAGCACGCGAAAACCCATCGCCCGGGCCTCGCGCTTCAGCATCCGGCTGGCCGAGGCCTCCGGCGTGGCGGAGGAAGAGGAATCCATGCGCCGTTCTCTACGCCATCATCACGCGGCTGGCCACGCGCCCCGCTTGCGCTTTCACCCCGCCGGCGCAAATCATGTTGCATGAGTGACGCCGCCTTGCCGGCCCATGGCCGCTACCCCTACGCCCCCTGGCCCGAGCGGCCGCGCTACACCTGGCCCAACGGGGCGAAGCTGGCGCTGTACCTGGGCGTGAACCTGGAACACTTCGCCTTCGGCGAGGGCCTGGGCGCCGAGCTGGCCGCCGGCGGCCCGCAGCCCGATGTGCTGAACTACGCCTGGCGGGACTACGGCAAT
>CANBXZ010000334.1 GCA_947373495.1 Acetobacteraceae bacterium | reverse complement strand
CAGCAGCAGCAGCAACCACCACGCGCCACCCCTTGGGCCCCGGCCTTGGCGAACGGTGGGGCGAAGCGTGGGGCGGATGGTTGCGGCCGGCGCGGCAGGCGGCCTAAACCTGGGGTGGAACATCATCGGGCGGGCAGGCCAAGGGCCGCCGCCGCAACCGAAGCGAGGCCACCCCCATGTCCGGTACCCCCGAGCGCGTGCTGCTGGAAGTGCGGGAGACGCGGCGTTCGGCCGGCCTGGTGCGCGGCCTGCTGGCACCGCTGGCCTGCGTGGCGCTGATGGTCGGGCTGCCCTGGCTGGAACTGCGCTTCCTGGGGCTGGACCCCCGGCTGGAAGTGGCCGCCGGCGTCGGCCTCGGCGCCTTCCTGCTGCTGCTGTGGTGGCTGAGCTTCCTCGGCCGCCAGCATGTCACGGTCAGCAATGAACGGGTGCTGGTGGAATCCGGCTTCTGGAACAAGCTGCGCGACGATGTGGAGGTGTTCCGCATTCGCGACGTGGTGGTCAGCCGCAACCTGTGGCAGCGCCTGCTGGGCGTGGGCGACGTGACGGTGAAGGCCAATGAGGGCCGTGGCATGGTGGAGGAGGTTCACGTGCTGCGCGGCATGGCCGACCCCATCGCCTTGTCGGAAGTGATTCGCGGCGCCTGGAAGGCGGTGGGGCAGCCGCGCAACACCACCAACCTGGACGGCTGAACCAAGGGCAGCCGGCTCAGGCGTCCACCGCCTCGGCATCCATCTTCGCCGCGTTTTCCTGGATGAAGCGGAAGCGCAGCTCCGGCTTGCGGCCCATCAGCGCCTCCATCAGCTCGGCGGTGGCGGCGCGGTCCTCGGCCGGCAGGATGACCTTCAGCAGCGTGCGCTTGCGCGGGTCCATGGTGGTTTCCTTCAGGCTGGCGGGCGGCATTTCGCCCAGGCCCTTGAAGCGGGAAACCTCCACCTTGGCGTTGGCCTTGAACTCCCGCTTCAGCACCCATTCCCGGTCGGCGTCGTCCTTGGCGTAGAACGACTTGCCGTTGGCCTGCAGGCGGTACAGCGGCGGCTGGGCCAGGAACACCCGGCCTTCGCGCACCAGCACCGGCAGTTCCTTGTAGAAGAACGTCATCAGCAGCGCGGCGATATGCGCGCCATCCACGTCGGCGTCGGTCATGATGACGATGCGGCCGTAGCGCAGCCGGGCCAGGTCGAACCGGTCGCCCACGCCGCAGCCCAGCGCCTCGATCAGGTCCTTCAGTTCCTGGTTGCCGCGCAGCTTTTCGGTGCTGGCGCTGGCCACGTTCAGGATCTTGCCGCGCAGCGGCAGCACCGCCTGGGTCTCACGGTCGCGCGCCTGCTTGGCGCTGCCGCCGGCGCTGTCGCCCTCCACCAGGAACAGCTCGGTGCCCTCGGCCGATTCGCGGGCGCAGTCGGCCAGCTTGCCGGGCAGCCGCAGCTTGCGGGTGGCGGATTTGCGCGGCGTGTCCTTCTGTTCGCGCCGGCGGATGCGGTCCTCGGCGCGTTCGATCGCCCAGGCCAGCAGGTTGTCGGCCGAGGCAGGGTCCCCGGTGAGCCAATGGTCGAACTGGTCGCGCAGCGCCTGTTCCACCAGGCGGGTGGCTTCCGGGCTGGTCAGCCGGTCCTTGGTCTGGCCCTGGAATTGCGGTTCCCGGATGAAGACGCTGAGCATGGCCGCCATGCCGGTCAACAGGTCCTCGGCGGTGACGGTGGCGGCGCGCTTTTCCTTCTTCAACTCGCCATAGGCGCGCAGGCCCTTCACCAGCGCGTTGCGCAGCCCGGCTTCATGGGTGCCGCCCTGGGGGGTGGGAATGGTGTTGGCGTAGGTGTGCAGGAAGCCCTCGGCATGGTCCAGCCAGGTGACGGACCATTCGCAGCGCCCGGCCTTTTCGCCATTGGCGCCCTCGGCGAAGTCGCCCTGGCCGGACCAGGGGGCGGGCACCACCGCGGCCTTGCCTTCCACCGCATTGGCCAGGAAGTCCGCCAGCCCGCCCGGGAAGTGCAGCACCGCCTGGGCCGGGGTTTCGTCCTTGGCGAGCGACGCGTCGCAGGACCAGCGGATCTCCACGCCCCGGTACAGGTAGGCCTTGCTGCGGCAGAACCGGTACAGCCGGGCGGCGCTGAACTCATGCTTGGCGAAGATCTGCGGGTCCGGCTTGAAGCGAATGGTGGTGCCGCGGCGGTTATGCACCGCGCCGGCAGCCTTCAGCTTGCCCTGCGGCACGCCGCGTTCGAACGCCATGGTGAACAACTGGCGGTCGCGCGCCACCTCCACCTCCAGCCGTTCGCTCAGCGCATTCACCACGCTGGAGCCGACGCCGTGCAGCCCGCCCGAGGTCTCATACGCCTTGCCGGAGAACTTGCCGCCGGAATGCAGCGTGGTGAGGATGACCTCCAGCGCGCTCTGCTTGGGGAATTTCGGGTGCGGGTCGGTCGGGATGCCGCGGCCGTTATCCTTCACCGTCAGCCAGTTGCCCGGCTCCAGCGTCACCTCGATGAAGTTGGCATGGCCGGCCACCGCCTCGTCCATCGCGTTGTCGATGATCTCGGAGGCCAGGTGGTGCAGCGCGTTCTCATCGGTGCCGCCGATATACATGCCGGGGCGCCGCCGGACGGGCTCCAGCCCCTCCAGCACTTCGATGTCCTTGGCGGAATAGGAGGCGGGCTCGGCAGCGCCGCCCTTCGGGGGCCGCTTGCCACCGAACAGGTCGTTCATGTCTTGTTCCCCTAAGGGGTGGCACCATAGCTTCAGCCGCGCCGTCCTACAACGCCTCGCCGATTCGGTGCTTCAGCGCAGGAAGCGTTTCTCCACCCCGCGCATGGCGGCGTCGCCCTGCAGGTCGAATACCTGCTGCACGCTGGCGATCTCGGCTTCCACCCCGGCAATGGAGCGTTCGGCGCGGATGCGGGCGAAGGTGGCGCGCATGCCGGCCACCGCGGCGCGAATGGCGTGGTTGCCGCAGATCACCAGCCCCACCTTGCCCAGCGCGCCGATGGCGGCCTCGTCCAGTTGCGGGTAGCTGGTCGGCACCAGCACCAGCGGCACCCGGCCGGACCAGGCGCGGCAGAAGCTGACGATCTCGTCCGGGGTCTTCTGCTTGCTGTGGATCAGCACCGCGTCGGCGCCGGCCGCGGCATAGGCCTCACCCCGGGCCAGCGCCTCGGCCTCGCCCAGTCCGGCGATCAGCGCCTCGGTCCGCGCCACCACCAGGGTGCCGGCGCTGCCGCGGGCGTCGCAGGCGGCGGCGATCTTGCCCTGGAATTCCTCCACCGGCACCAGGTGCTGGCGGCCGCCGGGGCGCAGGCTGCTGTCCTTCGGGAAGGTCTTGTCCTCCATCACCACGGCGGCGGCGCCGGCGGCGACGAATTGCGGCACCAGGTAGTGCACGTTCACGGCGTTGCCGAAGCCGGTGTCGATATCCGCCACCACCGGAATGCCCACCATGGCCGCCATGGCCCGCACGCTGTCCAACTGGGTGCCGAGCGAGAGGATATTGGCGTCCGGCACCGCATGCAGGGCGGAAAGCTCGAAGCCGCTGGCCCAGATGGCCTCGAAGCCGGCTTCCTCGGCCAGCTTGGCGGAAAGCGGGCTGTGCGCGGCCATGGCCACGGCCGGGCGCGCGGTGTTCAGGGCGGCGCGCAGGGCGGTGGCTCCGGCGGCGGCACGGGCGGCGGGCATGGCGGCTTCCTCCGAGGACGCCGCAGCATCGGCCGGCCGGGGCGCGGAGGCAAACCCCGCCCTGCCACCCTGCCGCCCTGGTGGCCCGGCCCCGACGCCCGGCGGACGTCGAAGCCGGCCACCCGCCGCCGTGCCCCGCTGGCCCGGCTGCCCGCGCCGGTCGCCCGGCAGCGGACGCACGTCGCGGGCGGGAGGGGCCGGGCGGTAGCGGGCCGGGCGGGAGAGGGCAGGCGCGGCTATTCGTGCTTGTCGTGCGGCAGATGGGCTTCCAGCATCCACAGCATCTTGTCGGCGGCACGGGACAGGCCGGTCAACAGGTCCGCGGTGTCGGCGTCGCCGGCCTCGTCGGTGGTGTCGATCCCCTCGCGCAGCGCCTTGCCCACCATGGCGTAGCGGTCCGCCAGCGCGGCCACGTGGTCCAGCCCGGCATACAGGTCGGTGGGGTAGGGCGGCAGCCGGGTGCCGCTGGCGATGGTCTGGGTGGTGCCATTGGCGGTGCCGCCCAACTGCACCAGGCGTTCGGCCAGTTCATCGCCGGCTTCGGCCAGGGCGGTGTAATTGGCCTCGAACAGCTTGTGCAATTCGCCGAAATGCGGGCCCTTCACGTTCCAATGCGCCTGGCGGGTGGCGTTGTAGAGGTCCGTGGTGTCGTTCAGGCAGGCTTGCAGGGTCTGGATGGAAACCTGCTTGGCGTTGCTCGGCACGTCGTTGCGCGTGGGCAGCATGCCGGACTTGCCGGGGGATTTTGCCATGGTGGTCTCCTGTGGTGGTCCTGGTGGCAGATGTGTCGGCGCCGCCGGAGCAGCAAGCCCCGCGGCGCCAGCCCGACCCGAACCCCAAACCCGGCCCGTTGGCGCATGAACACCGCGTGAGCGGGGATTCTGTCGCCGGCTTCATGCCGCTCCCACGCGGTTTCCACCGCTGCCGCCGGAGGGTGCCCGGGCAAAGGGAGCCTCAGGCATGTTGTCAGCGTTTTTCCGTCTCGTCGGCCGGCATTTCTGGCCGGTCACCACCGCCGTGGCCGTGGCCACCGGGGTTGCCACCTGGCTGGGCGACTACCAGGCCATGGCGCTGCTGGGCAGCACCTTCGGCGGCCTGCTGATGTGGCAGGCCGAACGCAGCCCCGTGGCGGCGTAAAGCCTGATCAGCGCCGAACCCGGCGCTGATCAGGGGCCAGGCTGTCGAGGTGTCGCGTGTCGCACGCCTCAGGGCCGCACCCCTCAGGGCTGCACGTTCAGGTAGCGCGCCGCCTCCGGCTGGCCGGCCTGCTGGAAGGC
>CANBXZ010000333.1 GCA_947373495.1 Acetobacteraceae bacterium | reverse complement strand
AGTTCCGGCGGTTCCAGCGACAGCACCTCATGCCCGGCGGCCGGCAGCTTCAGCGCCAGCTCGGTGCCGACCTGGCCGATGCGGCCGACGACGAGGACGCGCATCAGCCTTTGTCCTTGAGCAGGCCCAGGCGTTCGCCGCCATAGACGCCGTCGCGCAGCGGCCGCCACCACCATTCATTGGCCAGGTACCATTCGATGGTGCGGCCGATGCCGGTCTCGAAGCTTTCCTGGGCGCGCCAGCCCAACTCGGTTTCCAGCTTGGTGGCGTCGATCGCGTAGCGGGCGTCGTGGCCCGGGCGGTCGGTGACGAAGGTGATCTGTTCGCGCCGCGGCCGGGCGGCGGGGCGCAGCCGGTCCAGGTGGTCGCAGATGGTTTCCACCACCGCCAGGTTGCGGCGTTCGTTGCGGCCGCCGACGTTGTAGGTCTCGCCCACCCGGCCGCGTTCCAGCACCATGGCCAGGGCACGGGCGTGGTCGTCCACATACAGCCAGTCCCGCACGTTGGAGCCATCGCCGTAGACCGGCAGCGGCTTGCCCTCCAGCGCGTTCAGGATGACCAGCGGAATGAGCTTTTCCGGGAAGTGGTAGGGCCCGTAGTTGTTCGAGCAGTTGGTCACCAGCGTCGGCAGCCCATAGGTATGGTGCCAGGCGCGGGCCAGATGGTCGGATGCCGCCTTCGAGGCGCTGTACGGGCTGCGCGGGTCGTAGGCGGTGGTTTCGCTGAACAACCCCTCGGCGCCGAGCGAGCCATACACTTCGTCGGTGCTGATGAGGTGGAAGCGGAAGGCGTCCTTCGCCGCGCCCGCCAGCCCGCCCCAATACGCCCGCGCCACTTCCAGCAGGGTGAAGGTGCCGACGATGTTGGTGGTGATGAACGGCGCCGCGCCGGCGATGCTGCGGTCCACATGGCTTTCCGCCGCCAGGTGCATGATGGCCGCGGGCTGGAAATCGGCGAAGGCGGCGGCCATGGCCGGCTGGTCGCAGATATCGGCCTGCAGGAAGCGGAAGCCGGGCCGGCCTTCGCAATCGCGCAGGCTGCGGCGGTCGCCGGCATAGGTCAGCTTGTCCACCACCAGCACCTCGGCGCCCTTGTCCAGCACCAGGTGGCGGGCCAGGGCCGAGCCGATGAAGCCGGCGCCGCCGGTAACCAGAATTCGCATGGGGGTGCCGCTCAATCGAAGCAGGGGGGCAGGTCGGACAGAAGCGGCTGCCGGCGGTCCTTGTCCGACAACTGGGCTGCCGCCGGGGCGATGGGCCAGGGCAGGCCCAGCGCCGGGTCGTCCCAGGCCAGGCCGCGGTCGCATTCGGGCGCGTAGAGGTTGGTGACCTTGTAGGCCACCTCGGTAACCGGCTCCTGGGTGCAGAAGCCATGGGCGAAGCCAACCGGCACGTACAGCTGCACCGCGTTCTCGGCGCTGAGTTCCGCCGCCACATGCTGGCCATAGGTGGGGGAGGAGCGGCGCAGGTCCACCGCGATATCCAGGATGCGGCCGCGCAGCACCCGCACCAGCTTGGCCTGGGCGAAGGGCGGCAGTTGGAAATGCATGCCGCGCACGGTGCCCACGCTGGCCGAGAGCGAATGATTGTCCTGCACGAAGACGTCCGGCACACCCAGCGCGGCGAAATCCCGCGCGCTGTAGGTTTCCAGGAAGAAGCCGCGATGGTCGCCGAAGCGCTTCGGCTGGATCAGCACCGGGCCTTGAATGCCAAATCGCCAGGACAAGAAGTTGCCGCTGGCGGCGGAAACAGCATCATTGCTGATCGGACTACCGACCCCATTCTGCATGGTAGCGCCCCCGGTATTCCAACGCTTGAATCAATGACTTATGGTAGAACAGCCGCGCTGATCCTTCAAGCCGGGGGAGACAAATATGTACCTTGCCCCGCATGATACTCGCCATTGTTGGCCGGCTTCGCAACGATGCGGCGTTGCATGAAGCAAGCGGCGGCAGCACGGCGTCAAGATGCCGCGGGGATACATTTTCAGACCCCGGCCGGGATGGGTGGTGCTTGTCCGGCCACGGCGCCGCATGCTACCAGCGGTTAAGTCATTGGCTCGAATGCCAACGCTGCGCGTGGGCTGTCCGCCGGCGTTGCGTTGACCTTGCGGTGGCCGAGGCAACAGGGCCGGGACAATGGCGCAGCGCCAGGGTGGGGCCAGGCCCCGCAACGGGCTGTGGTTTTCCACCGGTTGGCGCAGGTATTCCAGGGAACTTGACGATGCAGCTTCCGGCAGAAGTCCAGGGCCAGCCGACCGCCGAGCCAGACCGTTCCTTGTCCGAGGTGCGCGGCCTGGTCGACAACGCCAGCCAGGACCGGCTGTATGGCTGGGTGTTCGACGCCGCGCTGGTGGGGCATCGCTTCCCGGTGGAATTGCGGCTGGACGGCCGGCGCCTGGCCGTGACCATGGCAGATCTGCCGCGGGCCGACCTGGCCAAGAACGGCATCGGCGACGGCAACCATGCCTTCGAGTTCGCCGTCACCCGGGAACAGATGGCCCGGCAGGCCGAATTCAGCGTGGTGGCCAAGACCGCCAACGGCCAGGAAGTGGCGCTGCCCATTCGCATCCACCAGCCGCAACCGCCGCGTGGCGTGGTGGTGCAGGCCCCGGTGGCGCGCCTTCCGGCGATGCGGGACGAGGTGGTGGCCCTGGCCCAGCGCGTGGCCACCCTGCCGGACGCCGCCGCCATCCAGGCCCTGCTGGACCAGAACGCCCGCGCGGTTGAGGCGCTGCGCGCCGGCCTGAAGGAACTGGACCAGCGCCTGGCCACGCTGCCGGACGCCGAACTGATGCAGCGCGCCGTGGTGCAGCAGGACCGCCTGGCGGAACGGATGAACGCGCTGGAAGTCTGGCTGGACCGGCTGGACCGCCGCCTGGCCGAGGCCCCTACCGCCCCGCAGGGCACGCCGCAGCCGATGGCCGTGCCGGCTGGCCGCTGGCAATACGCCCTGTTCGGCGGCATGGCCCTGACCCTGGTCATCGTCGTGGTGGTCGGCCTGCTGATGTAGCGCCGCGCCGCCCCTCGGCGGGGTGGCTAAATGTACTGGCCGCGCAGAAACCCCAGGGCGGGCAACGGTGTCCATTTCCGCGGCAGGTCGGCACGGCGGATCGGCGTGACGCTGTAGAAGGGCATGGGCTGCTTGGCCCGCAGCAGGAAATCCCGGTAGGCGCGCACCTGCTCGGCCCGCCAGTCACGGTCCTGCAAGGCCGCGGCGCGGTTGCGGAAGATCTCGGCGACACGATGCTGGCGCCCCACCGTGGCAACCACGGCCCAGAGCGTATCGTCATCGCCGCGCGGAACGCTGACCAGGGTGCTCACGACCCAACCATGACAGCCGGAGAGGCTGCCGCGGTCAAGCATTGTCACGGCGTTTTTCACCCGGCGAGAGCGCACTTTCAACCGGGTGCGATTCATAGTACCGCCGAAGGGTGTATCACGCGGCGCCCTGCCGGCGCCGGTTTCAAGGGGGCGATGATGGCCTGCGCGGCGGTAATCCTGGCGGCGGGGCTTGGCACCCGGATGCGCTCCTCCCTGCCGAAGGCGATGCACCCGGTGGCGGGCCGGCCGATGCTGCGGCACCTGCTGGCGGCGGCCGAGCCGGTGTTCGAGAAGATCGTCGTGGTGGTCGGCCCCGACATGCCGGTGCTGGAACAGGCCGCCAGCCCGCACGCCACCGTGGTGCAGGCCGACCGCCTGGGCACCGGCCATGCCGCCCGCATGGCCGCGGCGCAACTGGAAGGCTACCAGGGTGATGTCGCGGTGCTCTACGCCGACAACCCGCTGATCACCGAGGGGACCATCCGGCGCCTGTTGGCCCGCCGCGCCGAAGCCGGCCTGGCGCTGCTGGCGATGCGCCCGGCGGAGCCCGGCAAGTATGGCCGCGTGGTGACCAACGCCGCCGGCGAGGTGGAGCGCGTGGTGGAATGGGCCGACGCCAGCCCGGCCGAGCGCGGGATTGCGCTGTGCAATGCCGGCGTGGTCTGCGCCCCGGGCGCCGACCTGTTCCGCTGGCTGGCGGCGCTGCGCAACGACAACAGCAAGGGCGAATACTACCTGACCGATATCGTCGAGCTGGCCCGGGCCGAGGGCAAGCGCGTGCTGGCCGAGGAAGCGCCGGAGGCGGAGCTGCGTGGCATCAACAGCCGGGTTGAACTGGCCGATGCCGAAGCCGAGGTGCAGGCCGCGATGCGCGCCCGCGCCCTGGCCGGCGGCGCCACCATGACCGACCCGGCGACGGTGTATTTCAGCTGGGACACGGTGATCGGCCAGGATGTGGTGATCCAGCCCAACGTGTTCTTCGGCCCTGGCGTGGTGGTGGAGGATGGCGTGGAGATTCGCGCCTTCAGCCACCTGGAGGGTTGCATTGTGCGACGCAATGCGCAGGTGGGCCCCTTCGCCCGGCTGCGCCCCGGCGCGGATGTGGGCGAGCAGGCGCATGTCGGCAACTTCGTGGAACTGAAGGCAACCACCCTGGGGCGGGGCGCCAAGGCCAACCATCTGGCCTATCTGGGCGATGCCACCATTGGCGCCGGCGCCAACATCGGCGCCGGGTCAATCACTTGCAATTATGACGGAATCCGCAAGCATCGGACTGAAATCGGCGAAGGTGCCTTCATCGGCAGCGACACCGCCCTGGTGGCCCCGGTACGGGTGGGCGCCCGGGCCCTGGTGGCCGCCGGCAGCGTGATTACCCAGGATGTCCCCGATGATGCCATGGCGGTGGCACGGGGCATGCAGACCAACAAGCCAGGACGTGGTTTCAAGGGCAAGCAGGGTTAGTCGAAGGTCGCGGCGCCGCAAAGCGCCTGGCCCGGAACGCTCCGCCCGCCGAACGGGAGATGAGTGGTCATGTGCGGGATCGTTGGTGTTGTCGGCAAGGCCGACGCTGCGCCGCTGTTGCTTGAGGCGCTGCGCCGCCTGGAATATCGCGGCTATGACAGCGCGGGCATTGCCACG
>CANBXZ010000332.1 GCA_947373495.1 Acetobacteraceae bacterium | reverse complement strand
ACGGTGGTGCCGGTCTCGGCCAGAATATCCAGGTCTCGCCGGGTATGCCAGGGCGTGCTCGGGTGGTCGTCCAGGAAGATGCCGTGGCCGATGATGCTGCGCGGCCCGAGCAGCCCCTGTTCGTGCAGCCAGCCGATCGGGGTCATGCCATGGCGGCGGGTGATCTCGTGGAACTCGGAGACCGCCTGGGCGGCATGGATCTGCCAGGACAGGCCGCGCGCCTTGCTCTCGGCGTGGCTGTCGCGCAGCAGCTCCGGCGTACACGTATCAATCTGCGCCGGCACCACCATGCCGAACAGGCGGCCGCATTCATGCTGCTCGGCGCGCTCGATCAGCGTCATCGCCTCGGCCATGGCCTTCTCGCCGGCCTTGGCGTCCCATTCGTATTCCACCACATGGCCGTTCCTGGTGTACCAGCGGGCGCTGCGGAACATCGGCGCGATGCAGACCCGCAGCCCGCTCTCGGCCAGGATGTCGAGCCAGCCGGGATGCGCCATGGACAGGTCGGCCACCGTGGTAACGCCGGACAGCAGCAGTTCCGACAGCGCCACGCGGACGCAATTGGGCACCGCCTCGGCGTCGCCGCGGAAGATCGGCAGGTATTCGTACAGCGAGGAGTTGTAGAGCCCGGGCGAGCCGACCTCGTCGATCAGCCCCTTGTTCATCGGCTCGGAGGAGGGGTGGCTGTGGATATTCACCAGCCCCGGCATCACCATCAGCCCGGCGCCGGGGGTTTCCTGCCCGACCGGCCCGGCATAGCCGCGGCCGACGAACAGCAGCTTGCCATCCTCATACACCACGTCGGTATCCGGCATGTACACGTGCTGCCTGGCGCTGGCATCCCAGGCCACCACGAGTTCCGCGTTGCGAATGACGCTGATCATCTTGCCGCACTCCTCGGTTCAGGGGATGCTCAGATGCAAATGCCGTACCGTCAACGGTGCTCGTCAACCGGAGGAAGCCCATGAACCTGTCCCGCATGCTGCGCGCGCGCGCCGAGCAGGGCCGCCCAGTGCGCGTCGGCTTGATCGGGGCCGGCAAGTTCGGCTCCATGTTCCTGGCCATGGTGCCGCGCAGCCCTGGGCTTCACCTGGCCGGCCTGGCCGACCTTTCGGTGCCGCGGGCGCGGGAGGCCCTGGCCCGGGTGGGCTGGCCGGCGGAACAATACGCCGCGCCCAGCCTGGACGCCGCCATGGCCGGCGGCGGCACCTGGCTGACCCAGGATGCGGCGGCGCTGATGGCCGACCCGCGCATCGAGGTGATGGTGGAATGCACCGGCAACCCCGCCGCCGGCATTCGCCACGCGCTGGCGGCCATTGCCCATGGCAAGCACATCGTGATGGTGAATGTGGAGGCGGATGTGCTGGCTGGCCCGCTGCTGGCGGCCAAGGCCGCGCAGGCCGGCGTGGTCTATTCCATGGCCTATGGCGACCAGCCCAGCCTGGTGTGCGAATTGGTGGACACCATCCGCGCCATGGGCCTGCCGGTGGTGGCGGCCGGCAAGGGCACCAAGTACCTGCCGCACTATCATGAAAGCACGCCGGAGACGGTCTGGGGCTTCTATGGGCTGACGCCGGAACAGGCCAGGCTGGGCGGGATGAACCCGCAGATGTTCAACAGCTTCCTGGATGGCACCAAGAGCGGCATCGAGATGGCGGCGATCGCCAACGCCACCGGGCTGCAACCGCCGGAGGATGGCCTGGCTTTCCCGCCCTGCGGCACCCAGGATCTGCCGTTTGTGTTCGCCGGCAGCACCGGCCGGGTGGAGGTGATCTCCTCGGTCGAGCGTGACGGCCGGCAGGTGGTGAACGACCTGCGCTGGGGCGTGTATGCGGTGTTCGAGGGCGAGACCGACTACATCCGCCGCTGCTTTGCCGAATACGGCGTGGCGACCGACCCTTCCGGCCGCTACGCCGCGCTGTGGCGGCCCTACCACCTGATCGGGCTGGAGCTTGGCGTTTCGGTGGCCAGCGCCGCCCTGCGCGGCGAGCCCACCGGCGTGGGCGATACCTGGCGCGGCGACGTGGCGGCCACCGCCAAGCGGGACCTGAAGGCCGGCGAGGTGCTGGACGGCGAGGGCGGTGCCATGGTGTGGGGCAAGTGCATCCCGGCCGAACGGTCGCTGCAACTCGGCGCGCTGCCCATCGGCCTGGCGCATGGCTGTGCGCTGCTGCGCGATGTGCCGCGCGGCGAGATGGTCGGCTGGGCCGATGTCGCCATCGACACGGGCATCGAGGCGGTGAAGCTGCGGCGCGAGATGGAAGCGACATACCGGCCGGCGTCGGCGGCATGAAGCCGGCGCCGTTCGAATACATCCGTGCCGACAGCGTGCTGCAGGCGCTGGAATGGCTGGCGGCGGACCCCGAGGCGCGGCTCATCGCCGGCGGGCAGACGCTGATGCCGATGCTGGCGATGCGCCTGGTGCGGCCAAGTCGCGTCATCGACATTGCCGGCATTCCCGGGCTGGATGCGCTGGAGATCGGCGCCGAGCATGTGACGCTGGGCGCCATGCTGCGCCAGGTGGCGGTGGAGCGCAGCGCGGCGCTGGCGGCGGCGTTGCCGCTGCTGGCCAAGGCCATCCGCTTCGTTGGCCACCCGCCGACGCGGCGGCGCGGCACCATCGGCGGCAGCGTGGCCAATGCCGACCCGGCGGCCGAGATTGCGCTGGTGGCGGTGACGCTGGGCGCCGAGGTGCTGCTGGCCGGCGCCGACGCCCTGCCGGCGCGCGATTTCTTCCTGGCGCCGATGACCACGGCGCTGCCGCCCGGCGCCATGGTCACCGGCCTGCGCTTCCCCCGCGCCAGCGCGGCGCGGCGCGGCACCGGCTTCGCCGAGGTTGCGATGCGCCAGGGCGACTACGCCATGGCCGCCGCCGCCTGCGAACTGCTGGCCGATGCCGATGGCCGTTGCGTTTCGCTGCGGCTGGGCATTGGCGGTGCCACCCCGGTGCCGGTGCTGCTGGATGTCGCGACCTCCGACCGGGCCGCGGTGGCAGCGGCGCTGGCGCCTTTGGAGATGCTGCACGACCCCAATGCCGGCGCCGGTTATCGTCGCCGCGCCGCGCTGGCGCTGGCGATGCAGGCGCTGGATGAAGCGAAGGCGGAGGCCGGGCTATGAAGCTGACGCTGAACGTGAATGGTGCCACCCGCGCCCTGGAGGTGGAGGACCGCACCAGCCTGCTGGACGCGTTGCGCGATGCGCTGGGGCTGAAGGGCACCCATGCCGGTTGCGAGCACGGCGTGTGCGGCACCTGCACCGTGCTGCTGAACGGCGAGCCGGTGCGCAGTTGCCTGATGCTGGCGGCGCAGGCCGAGGGCCATGCGGTGACCACGATCGAGGGTGTGGCGCCGGCGCCGGGCGAGCTTTCCATCGTGCAGGACAGCTTCGTGGAAACCCACGGCATGCAATGCGGCTACTGCACCCCCGGCATGGTGCTGACCGCGCAGGCGCTGCTGCGCGACAACCCGGCGCCGACGCGCGAGGAGATCGTGGAAGCCATCAGCGGCAACCTGTGCCGCTGCACCGGCTATGGCCAGATCGTGGAGGCCATTCAACTGGCCGCCGAGCGGATGCAGCGGAGCAACACGCCATGACCGTGCAGTTGCAGCCGCCGTTCCGCTATGTGGGCCACAAGCGGCGGGTGCGGGAGGACCGGCGCTTCGTCGCCGGCGGTGGCCACTACGCCGCCGACCTGGTGCTGCCCGGCCTGCTGCACTGCGCCCCGGTACAGAGCGAACATCCGGCGGCGCGCATTCTGGCGGTCGACACCAGCGCCGCGCTTGCCCTGCCCGGCGTGCATGCGGTGCTGACCGGCGCCGAGTTGGCCGCGGCGGTGGAGCCGTTGATGAACGGCGCCAATACGCCGCTGGTGGTGCGCTATTCGCTGGCGGTGGGCCAGGCGCGCTATGCCGGCGAATGGGTGGCCATGGTGGTGGCCGAAAGCCGCGCCATTGCCGAGGATGCCCGTGAACTGGTGCGGGTGGACTACGAGACCCTGCCCTTCGTGACCGATGGCGAAGCGGCGATGGCGCCGGGCGCGCCGCTGGTGCATCCGCCGCATGGCAGCAACGTGCTGCTGGACCGGCATTTCGTCTGGGGGCCGGTGGCGGAGAAATTCGCCGCCGCGCCGCGCCGCCTGGCCTACCGGGTGCGCTGGGCGCGCTCCTCCACCGTGCCGCTGGAAACCTTCGCCGTCACGGCGCAGTGGGATGCCGCGCAGGATGTGCTGGATGTGTGGGCCAGCATCCAGATGCCGAAATTCCCCGACCAGATCGCGCGCAGCCTGCGGCTGCCCGGCAATGCGGTGCGGGTGCATCACGATGTGGATGTGGGCGGCAGCTATGGCGTGAAGCGCGGTATCAAGCATGCCGTGCTGGTGGGCCACCTGGCGCGCATGCTGGGCCGGCCGGTGCGGCTGGTGGAGGACCGGCTGGAGAACATGACCGGCGGCGACATGCAGGGGCCGGAACGCGTGTTCGACGTGGAACTGGCCTTCGACGAAACCGGCCGGGTCCATGCCATGAAGATGCGCGCGCTGGACAATGTCGGCGCCTATGCCGGGCGCTCGCCGTTCCAGTTGGGCAAGCCGATCGGCGCCATCGTCGGGCCCTACACGATCGAGGCGGTGGAGTACCACGCGCTGGCCGTGGCCTCGAACAAGACGCCGCAGGAAGCGGTGCGCGGCTTCGGCCAGGCGCCGACCAACTATGCGCTGGAGGCCGGCATCGACCAGGTGGCGGCGGCGCTGGGGCTGGACCGGCTGGAGGTGCGGCGGCGCAACTTCATCCGCGCCGACCAATTCCCCTACCTGATCCCTTCCGGCACCACCTACGACAGCGGCAACTACCATGGCCTGCTGGACAAGACCGTGGCGGTGGCAGACCTGTTCGCCGAACGCGACGCGCTGCGCGCGCAAGGGCTGCTGGCCGGGGTTGGCATTGCTTCCTGCCTGGAACCCTCGGGCGGCAATTCATCCTT
>CANBXZ010000331.1 GCA_947373495.1 Acetobacteraceae bacterium | reverse complement strand
CGCGGTCGCCCAGGCGGAACCAGGTCTCCCCACCCAGCGCGCCGAGGGTCTCCATGAACGACCAGGTCTCGTCGCGCCGGCCCCAGCCCAGTTGCTGGTTGTCCAGCCCGGCCAGGGTGTAGGTCAGCGTGTCGATATCCGGCGAGATGCTGAGGCCGAGATGTTCGAAGTCGTCGCCGGTATTGGCCACCACCAGCAGGTCTTGCGGTGGCAGCAGGTGCGACAGCCCCAGCGCCAGCTTGGCGCCGCCGATACCGCCGGAAAGGGCAATGACCTGGCTCATCGGAACAGGTCTTCCTGCGCCGGGCGCACCAGTTCCGTCGCCGGGCAGTCCGGGGCGGACCAGGTCAGGCCGCGCAGGATCACCACCGGCTGGCCCTCGGCCGCCTGGCCCATCAGCAGCCCGGCGGCGGCGGCGATCTCGTCGGCGAAGCCGGTCAGCGTCACATGCAACTCCCGCCCGAACAGGTCCGGCTGGCCGCGCAGGTCCACCAGCGCGGGCAGCCCGGCACAGCCGATGGCGACGCCGACGGTGCCACGGCGCCAGGCCCGGCCGAAACTGTCGCTGATCACCACCGGGCAGCCCAGCCGCGCGCTCAGCGCCGCGGCGCTGGCGTCGGGGTCCACCGGCAGCAGCAGCGCGCGCTCCTCGCCCTCGGCGGCGACATTGGACTGGTCGATGCCGGCATTGGCCATGGTGTGGCCCAGCCGGTGCTGCACGATGATGAGGTTGGGCCGCGCCCGCACCACCCGCGTGCTTTCCTGCAGGATCAGCTCGACGACGCGGGCGTCCTTGCCGGTTTCGCGCGCCAGCTCCTCGGCCCGGGCGGAGGGGGTGACGCTTGCCAGCACCACCTCGCGGCCCTCGGCCTTGCTGACCACCTTCTGCGCCACCACCACCACGTCGTCCGGGCGCGGCAGGATGCCGATGCCCAGGATCAACCCGGCCAGGTCGTCGCCGGCCTGCACCATCGGCAGGCCAGGCAACGCGATGAGTTCGAGGTGCCTCAAGCGAAGCGCCGGCGCAGCCTCGGCAGCACCTGCTCGCCGTACAGCCGCAGGAAGCGTTCCTGGTCCGGCCCCGGCGCGTGGAACACCAGGTGGTTGAAGCCGAGCGCGTGGTAGTAGCCGATCTTCTCCACCATCTCCTCCGGGTCGTTGCTGACGATCCAGCGGCTGGCGGTGCGTTCCAGCGGCAGCTGGTCGGCCAGCTTTTCCATCGCCACCGGGTCTTCCACCGTCATCTTTTCTTCCGGCGTCAGCGCCAGCGCGGCCCAATGGCGCGTATCCTGCAAGGCGCGGTCGCGGTCGGTGTCGAAGCTGACCTTCACCTCGATCATGTTTTCGTAGTTCGGCTTCGGTGCGCCCGCAGCCTCAAGGCCCGCCTTGACGTTCGGCAGCAGGGTTTCCTCGTACAGCTCGCGCTTCTTGCCGCTGGTGCAGATGAAGCCGTCGCCACCGCGGCCGGCATACTTGGCCACCATGGCGCCGGCGGCGGCCACCCAGATCGGCACCGGCTGGTCGGGCTTGTCGTAGATCGTGGCGTTCTCGGTCTTGTAGTACTGGCCCTCGAAGCTCACCCGGTCCTCGGTCCACAGCTTGCGCATCAGCTGCACGGCTTCCCGCATGCGGGCGAAGCGCTCCTTGAACTCCGGCCAGGGCTGGCCGGTGCTGGGCACTTCGTTCAGCCCCTCCCCGGTGCCGATGCCGAGGATGACGCGGCCGGGGAACATCGCACCCAGCGTACCGAAGGCCTGGGCCACGATGGAGGGGTGGTAGCGGAAGGTCGGCGTCAGCACCGAGGTGCCCATGACCAGCCGTTCCGTCCGCGCCCCCAGGGCGCCCAGCCAGGCCAGCGAATACGGCGCATGGCCGTCCGTGTGCTTCCAGGGCTGGAAATGGTCGCTGATGAAGCAACTGTCGAAGCCGACCTGTTCGGCCAGAATGCCGAAGCCCAGCAACTTGGTCGGGGCGAATTGTTCGGCGGATGCCTTG
Organism: Acetobacteraceae bacterium; assembly: GCA_947373495.1. Lineage (GTDB taxonomy): Bacteria > Pseudomonadota > Alphaproteobacteria > Acetobacterales > Acetobacteraceae > CAIMOR01. The sequence goes on along the minus strand of CANBXZ010000331.1, from coordinate 2,994 downwards.
TATCCCAGCTTCAGCATGGCAGCGTCTCCCTTCGGCGTGGCGGATTCTATAGACTGCGCCCAGGCTGGCACCAAGCGGGCCCAAGGGCATAACAAGGGAGCTGCAAATGCATCTGGGATATTCCTTGCCGCTGGGCGATATCGGCGGCGACCCGGCCACGGTGCGGGAGATTGCCGGCATCGCCGAGGCCACCGGCTTCAACGACCTGATCCTGCCCGACCACGTGCTGGGGGTGAACCCCGCCGGCCTGCCGCCCACCGGCAAGCCCAAGGCCAGCAACCTGTACCACGACCCCTTCGTGCTGTTCGCCTTCCTGGCCGGGGTGTGTTCGCCGCGGATGTCGTTCTCCACCCAGGTGCTGATCCTGCCGCAACGGCAGACCGCGCTGGTGGCCAAGCAGGCCGCCTGCCTGGCGGTGCTGTGCGACGGCCGCTTCCGCCTGGGCGTCGGCGTGGGCTGGAACGAAGCCGAGTTCATCGGCCTGAATGAGGACTTCCACACCCGCGGCAAGCGCAGCGTGGAACAGGTGCAGGTGATGCAACGGCTCTGGGCCGAGGAGTTCGTGGACTTCAAGGGCCAGTGGCACACCCTGCCCAATGCCGGCATCAACCCGCGCCCGCCCGGCGGCAAGGTGCCGGTGTGGTTCGGTGGCCATGTCGACGCCACGCTGCAACGCATCGCGCAGTTGGGCGATGGCTGGATCCAACTGGCCAACCCGATGGGCGCCAAGGCGCTCAGCGACTTCGACAAGCTGAAGCGCCTGACCGAGGCCGCCGGGCGCGACCCGGCGGCGATTGGGCTGGAGGTATGGGTTTCCTGCGCCGAGGGGGCCGAGGCCGAATGGCGCGAGGAGTTCCTGTACTGGAAGCGCGCCGGGGTAACGCACATCACGCTGCACAACTGCTACGCCGGGCACCACCACAAGCGCATCGGCGCCACCGACAAGGCCACCCATGTGGCCCTGCTGAAGCGCTGGCACGCCGCGGTGGCGGACCTGGCGTAGCGCCGGCGCGAGGGGCCGCCGCGGAGCGCGGCGGCCGCCCGGTTCAGGTATCCGCCAGCGCCGCCAGGGTGGCGTCGCGGGCGGCCACGTCGCCATCCGCATGCACCGGCTGCACCGCCACATGGGTGGCGCCGGCCTCGAAGTGGGCGCGCAGGCCGCGCTTGATGTTCTCGGCGCCACCATTCAGCACCATGGCGTCGATGAAGCGGTCATTGCCGCCATTCTCCAGCTCCGCCTCGGTGAAGCCGAGCCGCAGCCAGTTGTTGCGGTAATTCGGCATCGGCATGTAGCGCGACAGCTCCTTGCGGCCGAGGTCGCGGGCGCGGGCCAGGTCGGGTTCCAGGCAGACCTTCTGCTCCACCGCCAGCCACTTGTCCGGCCCCAGCGCGGCCGCGGCCTCGGCGGTATGCGCCGGGGTGACGTTGTAGGGCACCGCGCCCTTGGTGCGGGCGGCCGCCAGCTTCAGCATCAGCGGCCCCAGCGCGGCCAGCACCACCGGCCAGTCGGCCTGCCCGGCCTCGCCGTTCTGCATGCCGTCCAGGTAGCCGCGCATGGCCGGGATGGGCTTGTCGTAGCTGTGGCCGCGCAGCCCTTCCACCATCGGCTTGTGGCTGACCCCCAGGCCCAGCACGAAGCGGTCGCCATACAGCGCGTTCAGCGAGAGCATGCCGCGCCGCGCGGTGAAGGCATCCCGCGCATAGATGTTGGCGATGCTGCTGCCGACCACCAGCTTCTGGCTGTTGCCCAGCAGGAAGCCGGCCAGGGACAGGCTCTCATACCCGCGCGATTCCGGGTACCAGAAGGTACCGTAGCCCAACCCTTCCACCGTCCGCAGCAGCGCCCGCAGCCCGGCTGCGTCCAGCTTGTCGGTGGAATACCAAACGCCGAGGCGACCGAGCTGCATGGTGCTGTCTCCGTAATTCAATCGGCGAACTGGTTAGCCGCCTGGATGATGGGACGCCAGCGGTCCACCTCCTCGCGCACGAAACGGCGATGGAAGGCGATGCTGGCGCGTTCGTCGCTGGGCACTTCGGTCAGCAGGTCCGCATAGCGCTGGCGCAGCTTGTCCTCATGCAGCGCGGCGCGCAGCGCGGTGGAAAGCCGTTCCTGGATCGCTTCCGGCGTGCCGGCCGGGGCGTACAGCCCGTGCCAGGTGCTCATGGCGATGCTGGGGAAGCCGGCCTCGGCCGTGGTGGGCAGGTTGGGCAGGCCGGGCAGCCGCTGCGGCGAGGAAACGCCCCAGGGCACCACGCGGTTGTCGCGGATATAGGGCACCGTATTGGTCGCCTGGTCGCACAGCAGGTCGATCCGCCCGGCCATCAGTTCGGTGATGGCCGGCGCGGTGCCGCGGAACGCCACCACGGTGGCCTGCGCCCCGGCGGCGTGCTGCACCAGCAGCGCGCACAGGTTGGCGGCGGAGGAAATGCCGGCGGTGGCGATGTTCAGCGCGTCGCCGCGCTGTTTCAGCGTCGCCATCACCTCGGCCAGGTTGCGCGCCGGGTAGTCCGGCCGGGTCACGATGGTCATGGCGGCGTCGGAGACGATGCCCAGCGGCGCGAAGGCGCCCGGCACGTCATAGGGCAGCCGGCGGAACAGCGTGGCGCTGGCGGCCATGCCGATGTTGTTGATGAGCAGGGTATAGCCGTCCGGCCGCGCCTGGGCGGCGCGCTGCGGCCCCAGCACGGTGCCGCCGATGCTCTCCACCACCACGGACTGGCCGAGGTGCCGGCCCATGCTGTCGGCGACGATGCGGGTGATGGTGTCGGTCGGGCCGCCCGCGGCGCCGGCGGCGATGATGGTGACCGTTCGGTCCGGGAAGGTCTGCGCCATGGCGGGCATGGCGAGCAGCGACAGGCAGGCTAGCAGCAGGCGGCGCATGGCGTGGTCTCCCTGGGGTCGAGGCGGGCGCGCCGGTTGGCCCCGGCGCTGCCCGTTGCTGGGGTTCAGTTCAGGCGCAAGTCCAGGATGTGCTTCGGGTCGGCCGGGATCTC
>CANBXZ010000330.1 GCA_947373495.1 Acetobacteraceae bacterium | reverse complement strand
CGCGGAAATGTCTCCACCAGCAGGCCATCCGGTGGCGGCAGGGCGGAGTGGTGCTGTTGCAGCCGCAGCCATTCCTGCACCGAGGCCGGCAGGTGCCGCCACTTGCGCGGGTCGTGCAGGATGCCGCGGACGCGCGCCGCCAACTCGGTGCTCAACGGCATGCGGGCGCCGGCATAGACCGGCACGCGCGGCTCGCCCTCACCCCCGCGGGAGACCACGGCGGTCATCGCCTCCAGCCGGTCATAGCGCAGCAACTGGCCGGCGAAGATGAAGCAGTCGCCCGGCTCCAGCGTGCTGACGAAGTATTCCTCCACCTCGCCCAGCATCGGCCCGCCGCGCAGCCGCACCTTGACCATGGGGGTTTCCACGATGGTGCCCAGGTTCATGCGGAACTGCCGCACCACGCGCTGGTTGGCCGCCTGCACCAGGCCCTGGCTGTCGCGGAACAGCTTGCGGTATTGCTCATAGGCGCGCAGCGCGTAGCCGCCGTTTTCCACGAAGCCGAGCACGTCGTCGAAGTCCTGTCGGCTCAGCCCGGCATAGGCGCCGCAGCGGGTGACCTCGGCGAACAGGTCGTCCGGCGCGAAAGGCGCGTGGCAGGCACAGGCAAGAATGTGCTGCGCCAATACGTCCAGCCCGCCGGGGCGGGGCGGGTCGCCATCCAGTTCACTGGCCTCGATCGCTTCCAGCGCCGCGACGCATTCCACCACCTCGAACCGGTTGGCCGGCACCAGCACCGCCAGGCTGGGTTCGTCCATGCGGTGGTTGGCGCGGCCGACGCGCTGCAACAGCCGCGAGACCCCCTTCGGCGCCCCCACCTGCACCACCTGGTCCACCGCGCCCCAGTCGATGCCGAGGTCGAGCGACGCCGTCGCCACCACCGCGCGCAGCCGGCCTTCCGCCATGGCCGCTTCCACCTTGCGGCGCTGTTCCACGGTCAGGCTGCCATGGTGCAGGGCGATGGGCAGGTTGTCGTCGTTCAGCTTCCACAGTGCCTGGAACACCAGCTCCGCCTGGGCGCGGGTATTGACGAAGACGATGGTGACCCCGGCCTGGCCGATGCGGCGATAAATCTCCGGCGCCGAGGCCAGCCCCATATGGCCGCCCCAGGGCAGGCGCCCTTCCGGCAGCAGCACCGAAAGCCGCGGCGCCACGCCGCCTCGCCCCAGCACCAGCCGCACATCGGCCGGGCGTCCCCGCGGGGAAAGCCAGGCGCGCAGCGCATCCGGGTGGGCCACGGTGGCGGAAAGCCCGACGCGGCGCAGCCCCGGCGCCAGGGCCTGCAACCGGGTCAGGCACAGCGCCAGCTGGTCGCCGCGCTTGGTGCCGGCCAGGGCATGAACCTCATCCACCACCACGCTGCGCAGGCTGGCGAACATCGCCCGTGCATCGGGCAGGGACAGCAGCAGCGTCAGGCTTTCCGGGGTGGTCAGCAGCAGGTTGGGCGGTGCTTCCCGCTGGCGGGCGCGGCGATTGGCCGGGGTGTCCCCGGTGCGGGTCTCGATGCTGATGGGCAGCGCCAGTTCCGCCACCGGGGCGCCGAGGTTGCGGGCGATATCCACCGCCAGCGCCTTCAGCGGCGAGATGTAGAGCGTGTGCAGGCCCTCGCGCGGCTGCTCCGCCAGTTCCACCAGGCTGGGCAGGAAGCCGGCCAGGGTCTTGCCGCCGCCGGTGGGGGCCACCAGCAGCGCGCTTTCCCCGGCGCGGGCGGCCTGCAGCAGCGCCAATTGATGCGGCCGCGGCGTCCAGCCCCGCGCGGCGAACCAACCCGCGAAAAGTTCCGGCAATGTTCCCATTCACGGCCACTATGACCACCATTCAGCAGGGACGGAAGCCGGTTGCGCTGCCGCAAGGCCCGGCGCGGCGTGGGGGACGCATGGTTGGCCGCAGTCGCAACAGGAGAGATGTGATGCGCAAGTCCGACTTCGACCTGACCGAGCCGGCGGTGGTGCTGCGGCTGTTCCTTGGCCTGGCCTACCTGCCGCATATCCTGTCCAAGTTGCAGAACATGGCGGGGTCCACCGCCTTCTTCGCCAAGGTGCTGCCGTACCCGGAGGTATTCCTGTACCTGGCCCTCGCGGCCGAAACCGTCTGCCTGGTGGGGCTGACCTGCAACATCCTGGTGAAGTGGGTGGGCCTGGTTTCCACCGGCGTCATGGCCATTGCGGTCTATGCCATCTTCGCCACCAAGGGCGCGGGCTGGATGTGGAACCTGGGCGGGGTGGAATACCTGGCCCTGTGGGGCGTGGGGTCCCTCGCGCTGGCGGTGCATGCCTGGAAGCACGAGATCGCCACCCATGGCCGGCCGGCGCTGTTCTTCCCGCAGGCCCTGGCTGGCTGAAGCGTGGTCGCCTGAGGCGCGCCTACCGCAAGGCGCGCATCACGCGACGGCCCTGGAAGCCAGGGCCCGACAGCCCCGCCGGGCCTAGACGCGTGGCGGCAGGTGCAGGCGCACCACGTTGCCGCCGCCGGCGGGGTCTTCCACCACCCGGCCGATCAGCGCCGCCAGGGCTTCCTGGCGATAGGGCTTGTCCAGCCGGGGCAGGGTGGTTTCGGTGGCGGCGGCCAGTTCGGCGAAGCCGGTGGCCAGCACCACCGGCAATTGCGGCCGGGCCTGCATGGCGCGCCGCGCCAGTTCCAGCCCGTCCATGTCCGGCATGGCGAAGTCGGTGATCATCAGGTCGAAGCCCTGGCCGTTCGCCATCAGGTGCAGGGCGGCGGCGCCGGAGCCGGCGACCATCACCCGGTGCCCCAGATCCTCCAGCATGGCGGCGGTGCCGGCCTGTACCAGCGGGTCGTCATCCACCAGCAGAATGGCCAGCGGCCGGGTGGTGGCCAGCGGCGGGGTGGAGGCCACCGGGGGCTCGGCCGCCGGCGCCGGGCTGGTGGCATGCACCGGCAGCCACAATTCCACCGTGGTGCCCTGCCCGGGGGTGCTCTCTATCCGCAACTGGCCACCGGATTGTGCCGCCAGCCCATGCACCATGGAAAGCCCAAGGCCGGAGCCCTTGCCCGGACCCTTGGTGGTGAAGAACGGTTCCGCCGCGCGGGCCAGGGTGGCGGGGTCCATGCCGGTGCCGCTGTCACTGACGCTGACGCACAGGTATTGGCCCGGCGCCAGCCCGTGCGGCGCCTCGGGTTCCGCCGCATCCGCCTGGCGCGCGCCAATCCGCAGGTCGCCGCCCAGCGGCATGGCGTCCCGCGCATTCACCGCCAGGTTCAGCAGCGCCAACTCCACCTGGTTCACATCCGCCTGCGCCTGGGGCAGCCCGGCCGGAATGGCGATGTCGATGCGGCACAGCGGCCCGACGGTGCGGCGCAGCAGGTCGTCCATGCCGGCCACCAGCCGGGTCACGTCGATGGCTTCCGGCCGCAACTCCTGCCGCCGGGCGAAGGCCAGCAGGCGGCGGGTCAGCGCGGCGCCACGCTCGGCGCCCTGGGTGGCGCCATCCAGCAGGCGCTGCACGCGGGCATCCTCCGCGCCCAGGCGCTTCTTCAGCAGCGCCAGGTTGCCCAGGATGACCATCAGCAGGTTGTTGAAATCGTGCGCCACGCCGCCGGTCAACTGGCCCAGGGTTTCCAGCTTCTGCGCTTCATGCAGTTGCGCCTGGGCGGTCTTCAACTGGCTCACGTCGCGGCCTTCCGGCACCAGCAGCACCACCTCCCCGGCGGCGTTGCGCACCGGCTTCAGGGAAAAGTCGATGACCGCGGAGGTATCGCCGGCGCCCTGCACGGTCACCTCATAGCGAATGAACTCGCCGGCGGCGGCACGGGCCACGGCGTGCCGCAACTGGTCCCGCACCTCCTGGCTCACCCGCCACCAGGGGGTTTCCCAGAACGGCTGGCCAACCACTTCCGCCGCCGTGGTGCCGGCGAAGTGCAGGGCGGTGTCATTGGCTTCCAGCACCCTGCCATCCGGGGCCAACAGGCCAATGAACTGGAAGCTGGCATTGAAGATGCCGCGGAAGCGTTCCTCATTGCGGGCCAACTGGGCATTGGCCTCGGCCAACTCATGGGTGCGGGCCGCCACCCGGGCTTCCAGCGCCTGATGGGCGTCTGCCACCTGCCGGGCGGCGGCTTCGGCCTGCTGGCTCAGCCGCAGGGCGAACCAGGTCAGGCCGCCCACTACCAGCAGGCAGGCCAGGGTGGCCCAGGCGCTCCAGGCATGGGCCTGGGCATGCGCGGCCAGGGCCGCCGCCACCGGCAGGCTGGCGCCGGCCACCACCTGCCAGCCATCCACCCGGCGCAGGCTCAGCATGCGGTCATGCTGGTCGAACGGGGCGATGTAGCGCAGGGCGGCCTGGCCGTCGCGCATGGTGGCGCCCAGCAGGGCCGGGGCGCTGATGGTGTTGTCCACCTCGTCCGGCCGCAGGTCGGTGCGGGCGATCACCCGGCCGTTCGGGGTCCACAATCCCAGCACGGCGTTGCGGCCGGTGTCGGCGGTCAGCCCGCCATCCTGGAAGAAGTGTGGGCGAATGGCGATCTGCACCACGCCGTCCAGCGCGCCATCGGGGCGGCGGATGGCGCGGGTGAAGGTGAACAGCACCTCCCCGGTGACGCGGCTGCGCAGCGCCTGGCCGATATGGGTCTCGGCGCCATCCTGGTGGGCCTTGAACCAGGCACGGTCGGTGAAGTTTTGTTCAACGGGCGCGCGCGAGGCGAAGTTCACCACCACCGGCACCCCGGCGGCATCCACCACCATCACGTAGTCATGATGCGCCCGGGCCGCCAGCACGCGCAGGAAGGCATGGCTGCCCGGGCTGCTGCGCACACCCTCGATGCCGCCATGCTGCTGCACATGCGCCAGGACGTCCGCCGCCACCAGGTCCGCGGTTTCGAAGGTCCGGCGGGCGTATTCCTCGACGATGCGGGAAAGGTCCTCGGCGCCCGCGGCGGTGCGGCGCAGCGCCGCCTCGGTGTCCTGGCGCACGAACAGCGCGCGGGTGCCCACCAGCGTGAGGGCGAAGGCGGCGGCCAACAGCAGGATCATCAGGCGCAGGTGCCGCATGGCGCCCC
>CANBXZ010000329.1 GCA_947373495.1 Acetobacteraceae bacterium | reverse complement strand
AGGTAAACCGTCATCGTCGCCAGCAGCAGCGGCCAGCGGGACAGGCGCAGCAACAGGTCTGCCTGCGCCCCCAGCCCCAGCACCGCCAGCGCCACCGGCAGCGCCACCACCGCGGCAATGGCCAGCAGCACGAATACCAGCGAGGCCAGGGTGAAGCCCAGGGTTTCCGCCGTCAGCCGCAGGAAGCCGCGGGTTTCCTTGGTCTCGAACACCACGTTCAGCGCGTCGAACAACGCCTTGATCGCCTGGTTGGCCGACCACAGCGAGGTGACCACGCTGATGGCCAGGCTGAACCCCAGGCTGCCCGGGCCCTTGGCGGCGATGCGCTGCACTTCCTGCTGCAGCACCTCCATGCCGCCACCGGGCACCAGCCCTTCCAGGAATGTGAAGTGGCGCCAGATCGTCGCCGGGTCGGCGAACAGCCCGTACAGCGAAACCAGCGCGGCAATGCCGGGGAACAGCGCCAGCAAGGTGAAGAAGGTCACGCCGGCGGCCTCGGTCAGCAGGCGGTCGGCGTCGGCCTGCAGCACGGTGCGCTGCAGCGCCGGCCACCAGCCGCGCGGTGGGGCCGCGGCCTCGCCGGCCTGGTGACGCCCCGCCTGCTGGCGCCCGGCTTGGCGACGCCCGGCCTGGCGACGCCCGGGACGCAGCGGCATTTCCAGCGGCGCCGCCTGGCCGCGTTGCAGCGCCGCGGCCAGCAGGCCGGCCGCGCTGATGGCGGTGAGCAGGGCAGGGCTGGGCTTGGGCGGCAGGGTCATGCGGGGTTCTCCACCCCGGCAACGCCCCGCTCAGGTTCAGGTTTTCGCCAGCAGGTCCTGCACGCCGCGCTGCCAGGCTTCCCAGGCGGTGTCGGCGGCGGTGCCGGCGCGCTCGGTGGCCAGGCTGGCCTCGTTCAAGCGGCGCCGGGCATCCTCCCGCGCCGGGCCGCTGCGGTCCTCGGCGGCGGCGCGGGCGCGGCCCAGCGCGGCCTCGGCGGTGGCGTACTGGCGGATGGCGGTGCGGGCGGTGTCCAGCATTTGCCGGGCCTGCTGCATCGCCGCCACCAGCGCGGCCAGCTTGTCCCGCCCGGCGGCATCGGCCGGCAGGCGTTCCAGCACGGTGCGCAGCGTCTCCAGCGTGCCGGGGCCGCCGGGCAGCCGGCGCAGGCTCTGCTCCAGGTCCATCTCGCGCCAGCGCAGCAGCGTCGGGTCGCCCAGGCCGGCATCCCACAGCGGCAGTTCGGTGCTGCCCTGGCGTTCCCAGCCGAAGCGCAGCGTGGTGGCGCTGCCATCCAGCACGGCTTCGTGGCGCAGGCCGAAATCGCCCTCGCTGGCCACGGCGAAGCGGGGTTGCATGCCGGGCTGGCGCGGCAGGTCCACCACCAGTTTGCCGCGCGCGCCGCGCGGGTCCACCGCCAGCGCGGTCTCGGTGCTGCGCACGGTGCCCACCAGCACCACGCCGCGCCGGGTCTGGATGCTCACCGGGCGTTCATTGCTGGCCTGGGCGGAGGAAAGCTGCACGTCGCGGTCACGGGCGAAGGCCAGGATGCGCGCCTCCCCCGGGGCCACCGCGCGCAACTCGGCATCGCCCAGGAAGGCGCCGGCCTCGGCGCCCGCGGCCGGGCCGGTGGCGCCATACACCGTGGCCAGGCCATCCGGCAGGGTGCTGGTGCCGGCATTGCGCAGGCGCACCGCGTTCAGCGGGTTGCGCGCCGCCAGGTCCTGCACCCACCACAGCCGTTCGGCCGGCAGGGCGACATCCACGAAGGGCACATTGGCGGTCTCCCCGGTGCGGATGGAAACCGGCGCCGGCAGGGTGAAGGCCACCCGCCCGGCCGAGGACGCCGCCGTGGCGCTGGGGGTGGCGGCGATGTCCTGCTGGAACAGCGCGGCGCCGGGCTGCGGCGCGGCGCTGCGGGCGGCCATGCCGGCCGGCATCGGCGCGGCCATGGCCATGGGCGGTGGCGCGGGCGCCGGCATGGGCGGCGGCGGCGGGCGGCCGCCGGTATCCGCCTGCACCTGCACCCGTTCGGCCACGCGCACCGGCAGTTCCGGCCGCGCCACCCGAATGGGTTCGTACAGCGGCTGATGGTAGGCGGCCGGGTTGCCGGAAACCAGGGACAGCCGCACCCCCTCCCAATCGGTGCCGGAGCGGTTTTCCACCACCGCCCAGCCCAGCAGCCGCGCCTCGCCCTCGCCAGTCGGCACCACCAGGCGCCAACTGGGCTTCCACAGCGGTGCGCTGGCCACATAGGTGAAGCCCACCTCCCGCGTGCCGCCGGTGCCGCGCAGGCGGATCTCCACCTGGCGCTCATCCGCGGTGCGGGCGGCGGCCAGCGCCTCGGCGGCGCGGCGCAGGCGGGCGGCCAGGGCCTGGTCCGCCAGGCGCACCTCCTCGCCCTCACGCAGCACCACGGTGCGCAGCCCGGCTTCGGTCAGCACCGCCAGGCGCAGCCCGGCCTCGCTCTCCTCGGCATCCGCCAGCCGGCCGCTGGCACCGCCGGCTTCCACCAGGTGGCCGCGCAGCGCCTTCAGCAGGGCGATGCGGCTCTCGAAATCCGCCGGGCGCAGCGGCAGGCCGCGAAACGCCTCGGTCTCCAGGTCCCGCGCCGGCAGGCGCAGGCCCTCCAGCGTGCCGGCGGCGTCCCGTACCAGCAGGGATTTCAGCACATCGTCCACATCCTCGGCCGGGGCGCGGAAGGTGATGCCTTCATCCGCCGCCAGCGGGCCGCCGCGTTCCACCTGCATCAGCCCGGCATTGGAGAGGGTGACGCTGCGCACCGGCAATTCGGCGCCGCGGGCAGCGGGCAGCAGCGCCATGGCCGGCAGGCCAAGGGCCAGATACAGCTTGAATGGCGCGCGCATGCTTTCCTCCGGGCGGGGTTGGTTGCAGTGTAGCGCCGGTGTTGCGGCGAAAGGGGGGCAGGGTTGGTGGCGTATTGGCTGGTGAAAAGCGAACCGGACGCATTCTCATGGGACCAGCAGGTGGCCAATGGCGTGGAGCCCTGGACCGGCGTGCGCAACGCCATGGCGGCCAACAACCTGAAGGCGATGCGCCAGGGCGACCTGGTGTTCTTCTACCATTCCAACATCGGCAAGGAGATTGTCGGCGTGGTGGAGGTGGCGCGGGAAGCCTACCCGGACCCCAGCGATGAGACCGGCCGCTGGGTCTGCACCGACATGCGCGCGGTGGCCCCGGTGCCGAAGAAGGTCACGCTGGCCGAGGTGAAGGCGGAGCCGGCGCTGGCCGATCTCGCCCTGGTGCGGATGTCCCGCCTTTCCGTGATGCCGGTTTCGCCCGAACACTGGGCCATTCTGTGCCGGATGAGCGGCTTCAAGCCGCCCAGGGCACGGAAGAAGGCGTGAGCCATGCAGCTTGAAGGTTCCTGCCACTGTGGCGCGGTGACGTTCCGGGTGCGGTCGGCGCATCCGGTGCCCTACCAGCGCTGCTACTGCACCATCTGCCGCAAGACCCAGGGCGGGGGCGGCTGGGCGGTGAACCTGGGCGCCGACAGCGCCACGCTGAAGGTCACCGGGCAGCGGCATGTGAAGGTGTATCACGCCAAGCTGCGGGAAGCCGGGGCGCGCACCCGGCGCAGCCCGGGGGAACGCCATTTCTGCGGCCAATGCGGCAGCGCGCTGTGGCTGTACGACAAGCGCTGGCCGGAACTGGTGCATCCCTTCGCCTCGGCGGTGGACACGTCCTTGCCGGTGCCGCCGCGCCATACCCACCTGATGCTGGCCTACAAGGCGCCCTGGGTGGAGGTGCAGGCGGTGCGCGGCGATCGCCACCACCAGGAATACCCCGAGGAAAGCATCGCGCAGTGGCACGAAAGACTGGGCCTGGTTGATGACGACTGACACCGAGGAAAAGCGCGTGCTGTGCCGGGTGGCGGATATTCCCGACCCCGGCGCCAAGGGGTTTCCCAGCGCGCCGGGCGGGTTCTATGGCCTGTTCGCGGTGCGCAAGGCCGGGGTGGTGCGGGTTTACGTCAACAGCTGCCCGCATATCGGCGTGCCGCTGGAGCCACTGCCGGACCGCTTTTTGGATACGCGCAAGGCGTTGATCGTGTGCAGCGCCCATGGCGCGCGCTTCAAGATCGAGGACGGGCATTGCGTGACCGGGCCTTGCCTCGGGCAAAGCCTGGAGATCGTGCCGCACCAGGAGGTGGATGGCGTGGTGGTGGTGGCGCGGGACGCGGGGAAGTAGCGCCCCGCGTCCCCGCCGTTCAATGGGTGGCGTCCAGCGCGCAGCCCAGGTCCTCGATCAGGTCGGCCACGTCTTCCAGCCCCACGCTCAGGCGGATGGTGCCATCCGTGATGCCCAGCTTCGCCCGCTCCTCGGCGCCGATCCGCATATGCGTCGTCGTCGCCGGGTGCGTCACCATGGACTTGCTGTCGCCCAGGTTGTTGGAAACGTCGATCAGCTGCAGCGCGTTGCAGAACTTGAACGCCGCTTCCTTGCCGCCCTTCAGGTCGAAGGTGCACAGCGTGCCGCCATCGCTCATCAGCTTGCGGGCCAGGGCCTGCTGCGGGTGGTCGGCGCGCATCGGGTACAGCGCCTGGGCCACTTCCGGGCGCTCGGCCAGGAAATCCGCCACCAGCGCGGCGCTGCGGCACATCGCCGGCACCCGCAGGTGCAGGGTCTCAAGCCCCTTCAGGATCACCCAGGCATTGAACGGGCTCAGCGCCGGGCCGGTGTTGCGGGTGAAGGGCTGGAGCGTGCCCTCGATCCACTTCTTGCTGCCCAGCACGGCGCCGCCCAGCACGCGGCCCTGGCCGTCCATGTGCTTGGTGCAGGAATACACCACCACATCGGCGCCCATGGTCAGCGGCTTCTGCAGCAGCGGGGTGGCGAAGACGTTGTCCACCACCACGATGGCGCCGGCGGCATGCGCCAGTTCGGCCACCGCCGGCAGGTCCACCAGTTGCAGCATGGGGTTGCTCGGGGTTTCCAGCAGCACCAGCTGGGCCGGCCGGCTCAGCGCCGCCTTCCACTGGTCCAGGTCCGGGCCGTCCACGAACTCGGCCTGGATGCCGTA
>CANBXZ010000328.1 GCA_947373495.1 Acetobacteraceae bacterium | reverse complement strand
GGGTCGGCCGGGATCTCGCCCTTCTCCACCCGCTTGACGATCTCGGTCAGCGCCGCATTCGCCGGCGTGGCGATGCCGATGGCCTTGGCCTTGTCCACGATGAAGCCGTTGAGGAACTCGATCTCGGTCCGGCGGCCCTTCATCATGTCCTGGCCCATGCTGGGGCGATGCGCGCCCCCGCCGGGCTTGCTGGCTTCCTTGATGCGATGGGCATCGTATTCGGCGCGGGCCGCGGCATCGCCCTCACCGGCCAGGGCGATGACTTCCGGCGCGATGTGGTGGATTTCCTCCAGCTCATAGCCCAGCGCCTGGCCGACGCGAATCGCCTCACTGCCCAGGCGGGCGGTGAACTGGCGCAGTTGGTCGTTCAGCAGGATGTCCTTGCTGATGAGCCCGGTGCAGGCGGACATGCCATTGGCCATGGCGTTCGTCACCAGCTTGGACCACCGCTCGCCCCACAGGTTGCTGGTGACCACGCAGCTGTCGGACAGGGCGCAGAGCCGGCCGAGTTCATTGGCGCGCTCGGTGATGCGGCCATGCACTTCGCCCACGCGGAACACGGTGTGCGCGGCGCCCCCCTTGCCGGAAGCGCGGCGCACATGGCCGGGTTCGCACAGTTCCACGGTGATGGAGGAGGCGATGGCGCCCAGCGTGCGGCCCCAGCCGACGATCTCGGCAATCGTCTCCTCGTTCATGCAGTTCTGCAGGCTGACCATGTAGCCGCCCGGCGCCAGGTACTGGCGGGACATCATGGTGGCCCAGGCGGTGTCGTAGCTCTTCACGCAGATGAAGATGATGTCGAAGGGCTTTTCCTTCGAAACCTGCTGCAATTCGGTCAGGTGGATGGCCTTCACCGGCACGGTGAATTCCGGAATGTCCTTGATGTGGGAAATGCGCAGGCCCTTGGTCCGCATCACCTCCACATTCTCCGGCCACATGTCCACGAAGGTAACGTCCTCGCCGGCCTGGACCATGTGCGCGCCGGCATAGCCGCCCACCGCGCCGGCGCCGATGATGGCGATGCGATTGCCCATAATGCGTTCCCTCTGTCTCGCTTGGCCGGATTATGCGCCCGTGGCGCCGGCTTACAAGGCGCCGCGGGCCGCCCTTGCCGCCAACGGCCCGGCGCCGCAGCATGGCCCCAACCGGAGGAGCAGATGCCATGGCAGCCGTGCTGTACGAAGTCGTCGAACCCCATATCGCCCTGGTGACGATCAACCGGCCGGAGGCGCGCAACGCCATCAACGGCGCGGTGGCCGAGGGGCTGGAAGCCGCGGTGGACCGCAGCGAGGCCGACCCCGACATCTGGGCGGTGATCCTGACCGGCGCCGGGCCGCATGCCTTCTGCGCCGGGGCCGACCTGAAGGAGGTTTCGGCCGGCAATGGCGCCGCCCTGGCCACCGAACGCGGCGGCTTCGCCGGCCTGGCCCGCGCCAGCCGCACCAAGCTGTGGATCGCCGCCGCCCAGGGCCATGCGCTGGCCGGCGGGCTGGAGTTGCTGCTGAGCTGCGACCTGGCGGTGGCCGCCGAAGGCGCCACGCTCGGCCTGCCGGAGGTGAAGCGCAGCCTGGTGGCCGGTGCCGGCGGCGTGTTCCGCCTGCCGCGCGCCATCCCCAAGGCCATCGCCCTGCAGATGATCGCCACCGGGGAGCCGATCAGCGCCGCCCGGGCCGCGCATTTCGGCCTGGTCAACGCCGTGGTGCCGGCGGCCGAGGTGCGCGAGGCGGCGCTGGACCTGGCGCGCCGGGTGGTGGTGAACGCCCCCATCGCGGTGCGGGAAAGCCTGGCCGTGGCCCGGCTGGCGGCGGAAATGCCGGAGGCGGCGCTGTGGGAGGTGAGCAAGGCCGCCAGCACCCGCACCCGCGCCACCGAGGATTTCAAGGAAGGCCCGCGCGCCTTCGTGGAAAAGCGCGCGCCGAAATGGGTCGGTCGGTGATGCGGCGCCGCCCGCTGCTGGCGCTGGCCGGCGGCGCGCTGGCAACGCCGGCACTGGCCCAACCGCAACCCGCCTGGCCGCGGGAGACGGTGCGCCTGGTGGTGCCCTTCGGCCCGGGCGGCGCCACCGACATTCCGGCGCGGCTGTTCGCCGATGAGATGTCGAAGTTCCTGCCGCAGCGCGTGGTGGTGGAAAACCGCTCCGGTGCCGGGGTGACGGTGGGCGCCGAGGTGGTGGCGCGGGCACCGAAGGACGGCCACACGCTGCTGTACAACACCATGGCGCATGCGGTGATGCGGGCGATGTTCCCCCGCCTGCCCTTCGACCCGCTGGCGGACTTCGCCCCGGTGGCGCTGCTGGGCGTCATCCCCATGGTGCTGCTGGCCAACAAGGACCTGCCGGCCCGCACCCTGCCGGAGATGCTGGCGCTGATCCGCGCCAATCCCGGCCGCTACAGCTACGGCAGCGGCGGCAATGGCAGCGCCACCCACCTCATCACGGCGCTGCTGCTGAAGCGGGCCGGGGATCTGCGCGCCGAGCACGTGCCCTATCGCGGCGCGCCGCCGGCGATGCTGGACCTGATCGCCGGGCGGATCGCGCTGTTCCTGGACGTGGCCAATACCGGCCTGGGCTACAACCAGCGTGGCGATGCGCGGGCATTGGCGGTCTCCTCCGCCAGCCGCATGCCGCAGGCGCCGGAGATCCCCACCTTCGCCGAAGCCGGCGTAACCGGCGCCGATTCCGCCACCTGGCACATGGCGCTGGCCCCGGCCGGCACCCCGGCGCCGGTGATGGCCGCGGCCAATGCGGCGTTTCGCCGCGTGCTGGCCCTGCCGGAGGTGCAGGCGAAGCTGGGCGACCTGGCCATTCAGGTCCGCCCGGACTCGACGCCGGAAAGCAGCGGCGCCTTCCTGGCCGCCGAAGTGGCCAGGTGGGGCACGGTGATCCGCGAAGCCGGGATTGCCGTGGAGTAGGCGCGACAGGCCCGGGGCAGCCGCCCCGGCGCCGTTACGCCTTCATCAGCGCCCCTGGGCGCTACGCCCTGATCAGCGCCCCTGGGCGCTACGCCTTGATGAGCGTGCCGGCGCCGCCTTCGGTGAACAGTTCCCGCAGCACCGCATGCGGCACCCGGCCGTCCAGGATCACGGCGCCCTTCACGCCGCGTTCCACGGCATAGATGCAGGTTTCCACCTTCGGGATCATCCCGCCGCTGATCCAGCCGGCCTCGATGCCCGCCTTCACCTCGGCCACCGTCATTTCCGGGATCAGCTTGCCATCCTGGCCCAGCACGCCGGGCACGTCGGTCAGCATCAGCATGCGTTCGGCGCCCAGCGCCCCAGCGATGGCGCCAGCCACGGTGTCGGCGTTGATGTTGTAGGTCTGGCCATCCACGCCCACGCCCACCGGGGCGATGACCGGCACGATGTCGGCGCCGATCAGCAGCTTCAGCACCCGGGTGTCGATGCTTTCCGGCTCGCCGACGAAGCCGAGGTCCAGCACCTGCTCGATGTTGCTGCCCGGGTCGCGGTAGGTGCGGCTGAGCTTGCGGGCGCGCACCAGCCCGCCATCCTTGCCGGAAATGCCCACCGCCATGACCCCGGCACGGGTGATGCTGGCGGCCACCTGCTTGTTGACCGGCCCGGCCAGCACCATTTCCACCACGTCGAGCATTTCCGCGTCGGTGACGCGCAGGCCCTGCACGAAGGTGGACTTGACGTTCAGCCGCTTCAGCATGGCGTTGATCTGCGGGCCGCCGCCGTGCACCACCACCGGGTTCACGCCCATCTGCTCCAGCAGCGCGATGTCGCGGCCGAAGCGCATCGCGGTGTCTTCCTCGCCCATCGCGTGGCCGCCGTACTTCACCACGATGATCTGGTCGTCGTAGCGCTTCAGGTACGGCAACGACGCGGAAAGGATCTGCATCGGGTCAAGGGCGTCGGACATGGCGGGCGGTCCCATGGGCTGGCTTTGGCGCGGCCTTACGGGGCGGGGCGCCGAGGGTCAAGCCGTGAGGCGCCCCCGGGGTATCGCGGCCGGCCCCGGCGCGGCGTCAGGCCAGGTGCCAAAGGCTGGTGTCGAGCCCGCCCAGGCTGGCGCCGCCGCTGGCCGCGGTGCCGTGCATGGCCATGACCCACAGCGTGCCATTGTCGTGCTGGGCCAGGATGTCGGCCTGGCCGTCGCCGCTGTAGTCCGCCACCTGCAACACCTGCCAATCGGCCCCGGGGTTGCCCGGGCCACCCTCCCCCAGGGTGGCGAGGCCATCCATCAGGCGGATCCACAGGCTGCCATCGGTGTGGCGGAACAACAGGTCGGCGCGGCTGTCGCCGTTGAAATCGCCGGTGCCGGCCAGCGACCAGCCGGCCTCCACCGCCGGCAGGAAGCCCTGCTGGGTAATGGCGAGGCCATCCATCTGCCACAGGTACAGCGCGCCGCTGGTGTTGCGCCACAGGATGTCGGACTTGCCGTCGCCGCCGAAATCCTCCACCGCCAGCACCGACCATTCGGCGCCGGGGCTGGCGAAGCCACCCTGCCCGGCAATGCCGGCGGCGCCCAACTGCCAGACCCAGTAGTAGGAATCGGTGGCATTGTAGAACAGCAGGTCGCCCTTGCCGTCGCCGTTGAAGTCGCCGCTGCCCACAATGGCCCAGGCGGTCGAGGCCTCGCCCAGGTGCAGCGCGGCCTGCATGGTGTCGCCCTGCATGGTCCAGCCCCAAACATCGCCGGCGGTGTTGCGCCAGACCAGGTCGGAACGGCCATCGCCGTCGTAGTCCATCACCGCCTTGATGCTCCAGCCAGCGCCCGGGCCGGCCAACGGCGTGGCGGCGGCAACCGCCAGGCTGTCCAGGTGCCAGTCGTACAGGGTGAGGCCGTCGCTGCTCAGCCAGGTCAGGTTGGCGCGGCCATTGCCGTCCTGGTCATGGGTGGTGAAGCCAAGCGGCAGCGCGGCCAGGGTGGTTTCGGTCAGCAGCGTCGCCGGGCCCAGGTGCTGGGTGCCGTCCGCGGTGCCGTCGGTGCTCCACAGCCCTTGCAGTTCCGCGGTGGTGGCATCGGCCTCGAACAGCGCGTCCAGCCCGAACAGCACGTGGTCACCCACGGTGT
>CANBXZ010000327.1 GCA_947373495.1 Acetobacteraceae bacterium | reverse complement strand
CTGATCCAGCCCCTCGATCTTCTCATGCGTCGTCGGCACCGTGCCGCTGCCCATCAAGCGGCGTGCCGCGGCCTTGTACAGCGTCTCGATCACCCGCGTGGACTTGCCGCCGCCGGAGACGCCGGTGACACACGTAAACGTGCCCAGCGGGAAACTCGCAGAAACGTTCTTCAGGTTGTTGCCGGTGGCGCCCACCACCTTCACCACCCGCTTCGGGTCGATCGTGCGGCGCGTGGTCGGAACCTCGATGCGGCGGCGGCCGGAGAGGTAGTCGCCGGTCAGGCTGGCCGGGTTCGCCGCCACCTCGGCCGGGGTGCCCTGGGCGATGACACGGCCCCCGCCGGCGCCGGCCGCCGGGCCGATATCCACCAGCCAGTCGGCGCTGCGGATGGCGTCCTCGTCGTGTTCCACCACCAGCACGGTGTTGCCGATATCCCGCAGTCGCCGCAGCGTGACCAACAGGCGTTCATTGTCCCGCTGGTGCAGGCCGATGCTGGGTTCGTCCAGCACATACAGCACCCCGGTCAGCCCGCTGCCGATCTGGCTGGCCAGCCGGATGCGCTGCGACTCGCCACCCGACAGCGTGGCCGAGGACCGCCCGAGCGAAAGATAGTCCAGCCCGACATCGACCAGGAATTGCAGCCGTTCCTCGATTTCCTTGAGGATGCGGCGGGCGATTTCCTGGCGCTGCGGCGTCAGCGTGGGCATCACCCGGCCGAACCACTCGCGTGCCTTGCGGATGCTGATCTCGCTGGCCTCGCCGATATGGCAGCCGGCCACCTTCACGCTCAGCGATTCCGGCTTCAGCCGGTAGCCGGCGCAGGCCGGGCAGGGCTTGTCGGCCTGGTAACGGGAAAGGTCTTCCCGCGCCCAGGCATTGTCGGTCTCCCGGAAGCGGCGTTCCAGGTTGGGCAGCACGCCCTCGAACGGCTTCTTCACGTCATAGCTGCGCAGGCCGTCCTTGTAGCGCAGCGTCACCACTTCCTCGCCGGTGCCGTGCAGGATGGCGTGGCGGGCCATGTTGGTCAGCTCACCCCAGGGGGTGGTGGTGCTGACCTTGAAGTGCCGCGCCAGGCTTTCCAGCGTCTGGTCGTAATAGGGCGACTGCGCGCCGGACCACGGCGCCACCGCACCTTCGGCCAGGCTGCGCATCTCGTCCGGCACCACCAGCTGCGGGTCGAAGAAGCTTTGCGTGCCCAGGCCATCGCAGGTCGGGCAGGCGCCTTGCGGGCTGTTGAAGCTGAACAGCCGCGGCTCGATCTCCTCGATGGTGAAGCCGCTGACCGGGCAGGCGAATTTGGCGCTGAACACGGTGCGCTCGTTGGTGTCGGCGTTGTCCACATAGGCAATGCCGTCGGCCAGGCCCAGCGCACTCTCGAAGCTGTCCGCCAGGCGGGCGGCGATGCCCTCGCGCACCACCACCCGGTCCACCACGATCTCGATATCGTGCTTCAGCTTCTTGTCGATCTTCGGGGCTTCGGAGATCAGCGTCAGCGTGCCGTTGATCTTCACCCGCTCGAAGCCGCGGCGCTGCCAGTCCAGCAATTCCTTGCGGTATTCGCCCTTTTTGCCGCGCACCACCGGGGCCAGCAGCAGCAGGCGGGTGCCTTCCGGCATCGCCATCACCCGGTCCACCATCTGGGAAACGGTCTGCGCCTCGATCGGCAGGCCGGTGGCCGGGCTGTAGGGCACGCCGACGCGGGCCCAGAGCAGGCGCATGTAGTCGTTGATCTCGGTGACGGTGCCCACGGTGGAACGCGGGTTGTGGCTGGTGGTCTTCTGCTCGATCGAGATCGCCGGGCTGAGCCCCTCGATGCTGTCCACATCCGGCTTCTGCATCAGTTGCAGAAACTGCCGGGCATAGGCGGAGAGCGATTCGACGTAGCGGCGCTGGCCCTCGGCATAGATGGTGTCGAACGCCAGCGAGCTCTTGCCGGACCCGGACAGCCCGGTGATGACCGTCAGCGTGCCGCGCGGCAGGTCCAGGTCCAGGTTCTTCAGGTTATGGGTGCGGGCACCGCGGATGCGGATGAGACCAGCATTCGGGGTCGGGGCCATCAGGGCACTCCAGCAGGCGGCGAGACCGCCGATGTTCGTACTGTGTTCACGCTGTCTGCCATCATGCGGCCGCCAGGGGAAGGGGCTGCCGGGTCAGGCGCGCTGAAATGGGGTGCCCGGGCCAAGTTGCCAGCCCTTGAAGCGGGCGGGATGCGTCGGGCTGGCCGAGCCGGCCGCCGCGCGCTATCCTGCCCGGCCTGCAAGCAACAAGGTTTTGGCCATGGCCGGCATCAACAAAGTCATTCTGCTGGGGCGGCTCGGCAAGGACCCCGAGGTTCGGAACTTCCAGAACGGCGGCAAGGTGGTGAACCTGCGGCTGGCCACGTCCGAACGCTACAAGGACCGCGAGGGCAACCAGCAGGAACGCACCGAATGGCACGCGGTGTCGATCTTCAACGAACGCCTGGGCGAAGTGGCCGAGAAGTACCTGCGCAAGGGCAGCGAGGTCTACATCGAGGGCCAGATCGAAACCCGCAAATGGACTGACAAGGACGGCGCCGACAAATACAGCACCGAGATCGTGCTGCGCCAGTTCCGCGGCGAGTTGCAGATGGTTGGCGGCCGCGCCTCCGGCGGCGGTGACGACATGGGCGGCGGCGGTGGCGGTGAACGCAGCGGTGGCGGCGGTGGTGGCTATGGCGGCGGTGGCCGTTCCTCCAGCCCGCCGGCCCGCAGTGGCGGCGGCGCCGCAGGGGGCCAGCGCGGCGGCGGCCAGTGGGATGCGCCGAAGGGCGGCGGCGACCTGGACGACGACATTCCGTTCTGAGCCGGCAGGCGGCCCGCCATCACGGCGGGCCTACCCTGGGTTGGGGCGCTATTCCGCGCCACGCATCCCGGCCTGGTCGATCACCACGGTCCAGCGGGCGCGATCCTCGGTGAAATAGCGGGCAAAGGCGGCCGGGCTTTCGCTGGCTTCCACCTCCACGCCGCCTTCCTCCAGCTTCCGTCGCACCTCGGGGTCGGCCAGGGTGGCGGCCAGCGCGGCGTGCAGCCGGGCCACGCGGTCCGCCGGGGTGGCGGCCGGCGCCAGCAGCCCGTACCAGGTCGCGGCCTGGATCGAGGGGAAGCCCGCTTCCGCCGTGGTCGGCAGGTTGGGCATGGCCGGGCTGCGGCGGGTGCCGGCAATGGCCAGGGCGCGCAGCCGGCCGGCTTCCACATAGGGCTGCATCGGCGCCAGCGCGTTGGTGAACACCGGGATCCGCCCGGCCATCACATCCGTCAGGGCCGGCGCGGTGCCACGGTAGGGGATGTGTTCCATCTCCACCCCCAGCGCCTGCAGGATCATCACCCCGGCGGCATGGCCGGTGCTGCCGACGCCGGGGCTGGCATAGCTCAGCGGCGGCCGGGCGGCGCGGGCATGGGCCTGCAATTCCCGCAACGAATGCACCGGCAGGCCAGGATGCACCACGATGACGTTCGGCCCCACCGCCATCAGGCCGATCGGCGCGAAGGCGGTGGCGACATCGAACGGCACATGCCGGTGCACCAGGGAGGAAATGCTCAGGCTGCCGCTGCCACCGAGCAGGATGGTGTAGCCATCCGGCGCCGCCTTGGCGACGATCTCGGCACCCAGCATGCCGCCGGCGCCGCCGCGGTTTTCAATGACGATGTTCTGCCCCAGCCGGCGCCCCATGCCCTCGGTCACCAGGCGGCCGACGATGTCGTTGGTGCCGCCCGGGGTGAAGGGGATGACCAGGCGCAGCGATTTTTCCGGGAACTCCGCCCGCACCGGCAGGGCGAACAGCAGCAGCAACAGCAACAGGCGTTTCATCGGGTCCAACCCTGGCGGCGAGAGACTTCCATCCAGCGGTCATAGTCGCCGCGGTACATCTGGCCAAATGCGGCCGGGGAGGCACTGGGCTCCACGTCCAGCCCGGCGCCTTCCAGCCGCGCCACCGCCGTGGGGTCCGCCAGCGTGGCCTGCAGGGCGGCGAACAGCACCTCCAGCCGGTCCTGCGGTGTGCCGGCCAGGGTGACCAGGCCGAACCAGCTGACCATCAGGACCGAGGGGAAGCCAGCCTCCGCCGTGGTGGGCAACTCCGGCATCACCCGGCTGCGGCGCGGCCCGGCGATGGCCAGCGCCCGCAACTGGCCCGACTGCACATAGGGCAGCACCCCGGCCAGCGCGATGGTATAGGCATGCACCCGCCCGGCCAGCAGGTCCGCCAGTGCCGCCGAGGTGCCGCGATAGCGCACCTCCTCCATCTCCACCTCCATGCCCTGGGCGAAGACGGCGGAGGACAGCCCGATGCCCGGGGTGCCGAAGCGCAGCGGCTGGCCGCTGGCCCGCACCCAGGCCTGCAACTCCCGCATGCTGTGCACGGGCAGGGAGGGGTGGATCATCAGCGCATTGGCGCCGGTGGCGGCCAGGCCCAGCGGCGCCCAGGCATTCACCGGGTGGAACGGCATGCGGGTGCCCACCGCCGCCGCCTGGTTCAACCCCTGGGTATGCAGCACCAGGGTATGGCCATCGGGTTCTGACTGCACTGCCACCGCCGCGGCCGGCACGCCGCCGGCGCCGCCGCGGTTTTCCACCACCACCTGCTGGCCCAGGCGCTGGCCCATGCCCTCGGCCACGGTGCGGGCGATGATGTCGGTGGAACCGCCCGGCGCGTAGCCGACGATGAGCCGCAACGGGCGTTCCGGAAACGCCGCCCGGGCCGGCTGTGCCAGCGGTGCCAGGCAGAGCAGCAGGGCCAGCAGCACGGGCCTCATTCGGGCGTGATCCCGGCGCGGGCGATGATGGGCGCCCAGCGCAGGTTATCCGCGGCCAAGGCGCGGGTGGCGCCCTGGCTGTCTAGGAATTCCGGGTCGAAGCCGCGTTCCTCGCACAGCCGCATGAAGGCCGGGTCGCTCATCACCTCCCGCGTCGCGGTCTCCAGCCGCTGCACCAGTTCCTCCGGTGTGCGGCGCGGCACGCCGAGTACGTACCATTGCTCGGCGGCGTAGCCCGGCAATTCCTCGCCGATGCTCGGCAGGTGC
>CANBXZ010000326.1 GCA_947373495.1 Acetobacteraceae bacterium | reverse complement strand
CAGGGCCCTCCAGCAGCGCCGCGGCTGAAGGCAGGTTCAGGGTGGTCAGGCCAACACCGTCTATCGCCAACACCCGGTCACCCGGCCGCAGGCCAGCTCGGGCGGCGGGGCCATCAGGCACCAGCGCCGCCACCGTGACGCTACCGGGGCGGCTGGCGGCCAGGCGCAGGCCCAGCCCGGCCAGGCCAACGCGGCGCGCTCTGGCTCCCCGAGCCTCGTCAGGCGTCAGATAGCGGCTGTAGGGGTCAAGATGATTGAACAACTCCTCGAAGCCGCTGCGCAGCATACGCTCCGGCCCGGCCTGCCGCAGGGCAGGGGAGGCCCTCCAGGCCGCTTCGTACAGCGCGGCCAGGGCGAAGGCGGTGGGCTGGGCAGCGGCCTCACGCGGGGCCTCCGGTGGCAGCGGGGTCAGTGGCCGCGCGCCCAGTACGCGGTCGCCCGAGGAGAGCAGCAGCGTGCTGGCGTTCAGTTCGGGCTTCAGCGCTGGCTCGAGCACTTCCAGCCCGCGCAGGCTCCACAGCGCCAGGTCCTGCGGCGTGGGTTGATCCAGGTGACGTTGCAGAACCGTGGTCAGGGCAAGGGACAGAACCGCCTGCACCTCCTCCCGCGGGAAGCCTTCCTCCTGCGCATGGGCTTCGCCCAGGCTGGCCAGGGCCAGCACCAGGACGAAGCATAGCAACCGCCTCAGGCAGGTCAGTGGCGCTTTTGCTTGGAGGGTCGCTTGCCGGGCTGGCGCTCGCGCTCGCGGCGCTGCGGGACACCCTGCATCAGATGGAAGACCATGCCACCGGTGCGCGGTGTTGCTCCGGCAAGGCGCGCTTCCACGGCCTCGCCCAGCGAGAAGGTCAAACCTGTCCTGCGACCGGCCAGCGAATGGCTGGCCTCGTCGTGATCCCATCGGTCATCCGGTAGCGAGGCAAGCGGAACCAGCCCACTAGCCCCGTTCTCCTCCACCGTGACGAAGAGGCCGAACCGTGTCACCCCGGAAATACGTGCGTTGAACACATGGCCGACCCGTTCTGCCATGAAAGCTGCGAGATAACGGTCCACCGCGTCGCGTTCCGCCTGGGCGGCGCGGCGCTCGGTGCTGGTGATATGCTCCGCACTCTCGGGGAAGCGAGCGGCCTCGGTCTCGGTCAGCGCGCCGGTGCCCAACTTCAGGCCACGGATCAGCGCGCGATGCACCAGCAGGTCCGCATAGCGGCGGATAGGGCTGGTGAAGTGCGCGTAATGGCCCAAACTCAAACCGAAATGACCGATATTGTCCGGGTCATAGGCTGCCTGGGATTGGCTGCGCAGCACGGTTTCATTGACGATTCGCTGTTCCGGCTTGTCCTTCACCTGCTCCAGCAGGTGGGCGAAGTCGCGCGGGTGCAACTGGTCCTTCGGCGGTAGCGCCAAGCTCAATCCGTGCAGGAATTGCCGTAGCCCTTCCAACTTCTGGTCCGAGGGCGGCGCATGCACGCGGTACATGCAGGGCTGGCGCAGCCGCTCCAGTTCCTCGGCGGCACAGACATTGGCCGCCACCATGAACTCCTCGATCAGCCGATGACTGTCGAGCCTGGCGCGCGGTACCACGGCGGTCACCTTGCCGTGCTCATCGATAAGGACTCTGCGCTCCGCGATGTCGAGGTCCAGCGTGCCGCGCTTTTCGCGCGCCGCCAGCAGGGCCTTAAAGGCGCCATAGAGCCGGCCCATGTGGCCCGAGGTCAGGCCGTCGGGTTCGTGCCCGGCCTCAAACAGGCTTTGGGCCTGTTCATACGTCAGCCGGGCGTGGCTTTTCATCAAGCCGCGGCCGAAGCGGTGGCGCTGCTTCTGGCCATGGGCGTCGAACCACATTTCCACGAACAGGCAGCCCCGAGCCTCATTCGGGCGCAGGCTGCACCAGCCATTGGAGAGGGCTTCGGGCAGCATTGGCACCACCCGGTCCGGGAAGTACACGCTGTTGCCGCGCGCCCAGGCTTCCCGGTCCAAATGGCTTTCGGTACGGACATAATGCGCCACATCGGCGATCGCGACCGTGACTTTCCACCCGGCGCCATCCGGTTCGGCCAATACCGCGTCGTCGAAGTCGCGGGCGTCATCGCCGTCAATCGTCACCAAGGGCAAGGCGCGCAGGTCTTCCCGCCCTCGCACCGTCACGGCCTTGGCTTTCTCGGCTTCTTCCAATGCCTCGGCCGGGAAAACATCCGGAATACCGTGGGCGTGGATGCAGATCAGGCTGACCGACCGGGGTTCGCCCATCTTGCCCAGGCGTTCGACAATCTGTGCCGGCCGCGCCCCCAGGGGACGATGCCCAGGCATAGGTTCCGCCAGCACAATTTCACCCGGCGAGGCACCGCCCTCGGCGCCCGGCGGCACGACCCATTCACCCTTCTGCCGGCGGTCGGTGGGAATGATGCGGCCTTCCTCGAACACACCGAGGATGCGCGCTGGCGGTGCACCGCCGATGCGCTTGAAACTGCGGCCTTCGTACTTGTCGCCGCCCAGGTGCCGAAGCTTGGCCAAAACCCGCTCACCGGGCGCCAGGGCGGCGCTGCCGCGTTGCTCAGCGCGCATGAAGATGATGGGCGGCCGGCCCTGCGCCTTGTCCCATTCCACCGGCCGGGCCAGGGCGTCGCCGTCGGGGTCGGTGCCGAACACCTCCACCACGGTCATCTCCCCCAGCTTTTCAGGGGCCTGGACCTGCTTGCGGCCGGCTGGGGCGACGGCGCCTTCGGCCTTCATCCGGGCCAGCAAATCCCGCAAGGCGGGGCGCTGCTCGGTGCTCAGGCCGAAGTGCCGGGAAATCTCGGTCTTGCCGACCCGGCCATTCACGCTGCGCAGGTAGCCCCGAACTTCCTCGGTGGAGGGCAGGGGGCTTTCCAACCGAAGCTTGGGGCGCCCGGCTTCCTCGGCGCGGCCGGCCACTGTCTCGGTGCCGGATTTGCCGAAGCGCGCGCGCATCGGCTTCACCGTCGGCGGTGGGGCGGCTTCCTCAGGCTCACGACGCTTGATCTTGCCATTGGCCTTCGCCTTGGCCTTGGCGGCGCGCAACACGGCCTTGTCCCGCTTCGGCTTGGCCCATCCCTTGGGGCGGGGCAGGCGTTCACCCTGGCCTTCAGCGGCCATGGGTACTGACACGCGCGGCCGCACGGCGGCAGAAGCCTCCGGCCTGGTACGCTCTCGGTGGGGCCGGGCCGCGGCTTCCGATGGCCCTCGGTCGTCACTGCGGCGCCGGGCCGGCTTGGCGTCGTCCTGAGGGGGCGGCAAGTTACGCTCACGCCGGGGCTTAGCCCATTCCGGGCGCAGCATGGGCCGGCTCAGTGGGTTCTTCGGCGGTTGAACAGCGGCCGCGGCACGAGAGCGCGCCGGCCGGGCCGCGGGGGCCTCGTCCTCACCTGGGCGAGGCTTTGCCCATTCTGGCTTGCCTTTGGCGCGATTGGGCGGCCGAACCACCTTCTCACGCGGCGGCTTGCCCTCGGGCAACTCGCCAGGAAGGGGTTTGTCGCCGAACGGGCGACGCGGGCGGCTGGTGCCGGAGAGCCGCCTTGCCATGGCGCTATACCTTACTCTTGCGGGCAGCAGGCTTTTTTGCCGCTGCCGTCTTGGTTGCTGCCGGCTTGGCCTTGGCGGCGGTTGCCGCCTTGGCTGCTGGCTTGCGGGGCGCCGGGGCCTTCTTTGGCGCCTCGGCGGTGTCGGTCGCGCTCTTCACGGTCCTGGTCGCTGCCTTGGGGGCGGCTTTGGCCTTACCCTTGGCGCCGGCCTTCGGCTTCAGTTCCTTGCCCTTTTCGGCCAGCAGCGTCACGGCTTCTTCCAGCGTGATCTCTTCCATCTCCACCCCGCGCGGCAGGTTGGCGATAGTCTTGTGGTGCATCGCATAAGGGCCGAAGCGGCCCTTGCGGATCTCAACGGGCGCCTGGTCCTTCGGGTGGTTACCCAGCAAACGCACCTTGGCGCGCGCCTTTGCCAGCAGATCCATGGCGCGGTTCATGCCCAGCGTCAGCACGTCATCGCCCGGCTCCAGGCTTTGATAGGTGCTGCCCAACTTTATGTAAGGCCCAAAGCGACCAATCCCGGCACTGATTTCGCCACCGGTCTCTGGGTCCAGCCCGATCATGCGGGGTAGCGACAGCAGCGACAGCGCCTGTTCCAGCGTCAGCAGGTCCGGCACCATGTCCTTGGTCAAGCTGGCGCGGCGTGGCTTGGTGGGCTTGCCCTTTTCGTCGGTACCGGCCTCGCCAAGCTGCACGTATAGCCCATAGGGGCCGCGGCGCACGCTGACATTCTGGCCGGTGGCTGGGTCGCTGCCCAACTCCCGCTGGCCTTCGGTCAGGCCGGTCGTGCCGTCGCCCTCGGCGCCTGGCGCGATCAGCGGGCGGGTGTAGCGGCATTCCGGGTAGTTGTTGCAGCCGATGAAGGCTCCGGTACGGCCCAACCGCAGCCCCAGGCGGCCGCCGGCGCAGGCTGGGCAACTGCGTGGGTCGCCAGCGCCCTCGCGTTGTGGGAAGAAGTGCGGGCCCAATTCCTCGTCCAGCGCGTCGATCACGTCGCTGATCTTGAGGTCCTTAGTGGCGTCGATCGCCTTGGAGAACTCCTCCCAGAAGGCGCGCATCACCGCCTTCCAGTCGGTCTTGCCGCCGGAGATGTCGTCCAACTGCTCCTCAAGCCCCGCGGTGAAGCCGGTATCGACATAGCGTTCGAAGAAGCGGCTGAGAAAGCTGGTCACCAGCCGGCCGCGGTCCTCGGGTACGAAGCGACGCTTGTCCAGTTTCACATACTGCCGATCCTGCAACACTTGCAGGATGGAGGCATAGGTGGAGGGTCGGCCGATGCCGAGTTCCTCCATTCGCTTCACCAGCGTGGCTTCCGAAAAGCGCGGCGGCGGCTGGGTGAAGTGCTGCGTCGCGGTAACGGCGCCGCGCTTCAGCGGGTCCTTCTCGCGCATCGGCGGCAGGGTGCGGCTGTCATCATCCTCGCTGGCGCCGGGGGCGGCGGCGATGCCGGCACGGGCGTCGGCGGCGCGGTCGTCTTCATCCTCGCGATACAGCTTCAGGAAACCGTCGAAGGCGATGACCG
>CANBXZ010000325.1 GCA_947373495.1 Acetobacteraceae bacterium | reverse complement strand
TCCTGGCTGGAAAGCCGGCTGGTGCCGGACATCATCGCCTGAGGGTTGCCGAATGGCCGACAACACCACGCCCCTGGTGGGCATCATCATGGGCAGCCGTTCCGACTGGGAGACCATGCGGAATGCAGCCGAAACCCTTGAAAGACTTGGCGTTGCGCATGAATGCCGGGTGGTTTCGGCGCATCGCACGCCGGCCCGGCTGGTGGCATACGCCAGCAGCGCCCGCGACCGCGGCCTGAAGGTCCTCATCGCCGGCGCGGGCGGCGCCGCCCACCTGCCCGGCATGGCCGCGAGCATGACCCCGCTGCCCGTGCTGGGCGTGCCGGTGGAAAGCCACGCGCTGAAGGGCATGGACAGCCTGCTTTCCATTGCCCAGATGCCCGGCGGCATTCCGGTGGGCACCCTGGCCATCGGCAAGCCCGGTGCCATCAATGCCGCGCTGCTGGCCGCCGCCATCCTGGCGCTGTCGGACCCGGCGCTGGCGGCGCGGCTGGACGCCTGGCGGGCGGCACAGACCGCGGGCGTGCCGGAAACCGTGGCGTGAGCACGACCGCAGCCAAGCCCCTGCCGCCCGGTTCCACCATCGGCATTCTGGGTGGCGGCCAGTTGGGCCGCATGTCGGCGCTGGCGGCGGCCCGGCTGGGCTATCGTTGCCATATATATGCGCCCGAGGCGGATTCGCCCGGCATGCAGGTGGCCGCCGCGCATACCGTGGCCGCCTATGAGGACGCCGCCGCCCTGGCCCGCTTCGCCGCCGCGGTGGACGTGGTGACCTTCGAGTTCGAGAACGTGCCGGCCGCCACCCTGGCGGCGCTGGAGCCGCTGGCGCCCTGCCGCCCGGGCGTGCAGGTGCTGCGGGTGTGCCAGGACCGGTTGGAGGAAAAGGCCTTCCTGGAACGCGCCGGCGTGCCGGTGGCGCCCTGGCGCGCGGTGCATACCGAAGCCGATTTGGCCGCGGCGGTGGCCGCCATCGGCCTGCCCGCGGTGCTGAAGACCACCCGCCTGGGCTATGACGGCCGCGGCCAGGCGGTGCTGCGCCGGCCGGAGGACCTGGCCCCGGCCTTCGCCCGGCTTTCGCCCAGGCCGCTGATCCTGGAAGCCTTCGTGCCCTTCGTGGCCGAGGTTTCGGCCATCGCCGCCCGCGGCGTGGACGGCACCCTGGCGGTCTATGACGCGGTGGAGAATCGGCACCGCGACCACATCCTGGACCTCAGCTTCGCCCCGGCGCGGCTGGCGCCCGCCACGGCCGAGGCCGCCCGCCGCCACGCCGGCCAGGTGGCGGAGGCGCTGGGCCTGGTGGGGCTGCTGGCGCTGGAGATGTTCGTGCTGCCCGATGGCAGCCTGCTGGGCAACGAGATCGCCCCCCGGCCGCATAATTCCGGCCACTGGACCATGGATGCCTGCCTGGCCAGCCAGTTCGAGCAGCATGTGCGCGCCGTGGCCGGGTTGCCTCTGGCCGACCCGGCCCGGCATCACGACGCTGTGATGAAAAACCTGGTAGGGCCGGAAGGCCTGGCGTTGTGGCCCCAGCTGGTGCGCACGCCCGGGGTGGCGCCGCACCTCTACGGCAAGGCGGAAGCCCGCCCAGGCCGCAAATTGGGCCATGCCAACCGCATTCTGCCGCTGGGTAGCCTGGCCACCATGGATGATTCGGTGGCCCTGGCCGGCCTGTGACAAACTTGCCATCCGCATCTGTGGCTTTCTGGCCACATTGATGCGGAAATGGTCGCATTGGGGTTCCAGCGGCCGCAGTCGGTGTTAGGTTGCCCCCACGCAGCGTTGGAGTCGTTCCCAAGTTCGGCGCAGCGATTGAGATTTTGAACGGGACCGAGGAGAGAGAGAATGAGCCTCAAGAAGGTTCTTCTGGCCGCGACGGTGTTGGCGCTGCCGGTTGCTGCACAGGCCCAGCCTGTGAATGGCCTTTATATCGCTGGTGGTGCAGGCGTTAACTATCGCCTGAACAGCACCGACAGCGGTCTGAAGATCAAGACGACTGACATTGGTGCGGTTGGCCTGGCCAGCATTGGCTGGGGCTTCGGCAACGGTCTGCGTGCTGAAGTGGAAGGCAACTTCCGCCAGAACGACGTGCGCTCGCTCACCATCAACGGTGTCGTGGCGTCGCGTAAGACCGGCTACCTGCAGACCTATGGCGCGATGGTCAACGCCATGTACGACATCAACCTCGGTGGTCCGCTGACCCCGTACGTTGGCGTCGGCGTCGGCTACGGCTGGAACGACTTCAAGGGCGTGCGTGGCCGCGTTGGCAACACCTCCTTCCGTCTGGTCGATGTCGAAGGCGCGCTGGCCTACCAGGGCATCCTCGGCGTGGCGTACAGCCTCAGCTCGATGGTTCCTGGCCTGAGCCTGACGGCTGAAGCCCGCTACTACGGCACCCTGGCGCCGTCGCTGCAGGGCACGGCCACCACGGGTCGCGTTGTTTCGGGCGGCACCTTCAAGCCGAGCAACGACAACGTCAGCGCCCTGATCGGCTTCCGCTACGCCTTCGGCGCGCCGGCCCCGGTGCCGGTTGCCACCCCGGCTCCGGCCCCGGCCGCTGCTCCGGGCGTTGCCCGCACCTACCTGGTGTTCTTCGACTGGGATCGCGCCGACCTGACGGCCCGCGCCCGCGAAATCATCAAGGAAGCGGCGACGAACGCGCAGCGCGCCAACGTGACCCGCATCGAAGTGGCCGGCCACGCCGACCGTTCGGGCGACGCCGCGTACAACCAGCGCCTGTCGCAGCGCCGCGCTGAGGCGGTTGCCGCCCAGCTGGTGCGTGACGGCGTTGCCCGCGGCGCGATCAGCGTCCAGGCGTTCGGCGAAAGCCGCCCGCTGGTGCCGACGGCCGACAACGTCCGCGAGCCGCAGAACCGCCGCGTCGAGATCGTCCTGCGCTAAGCAGTTCGAACTCTTCGCTGAGTTAGGGAAAGGGCGCCTTCGGGCGCCCTTTCTTTTTGTCCGCTCCCCATCCCGTTCACAGCCGCTTGGCTGACCTGCTGTTGTCTGGCTCCCGCCGCCGGAGCGTGGCCTGTTGGCCACAGTCGCTCGCCAGCGCGTTCCCGCCCGGAACCGCCCCTGGCCCGCCGGCTTTCAGCACTAGCCGCGGTGGCGGATGCCGCCACACGCGGGAACGGGAGACATCTTGATGAAGCTTCGCAATGCGCTGCTGGCGGCAACCGTCATGGCCGCACCGGTGGTGGCCAGCGCCCAGCCGGTCAGCGGGCCGTATCTTGGCGGCGCGATCGGCTGGAACCAGCCGGTGGACCGCCAGCATATCGACAGCCACCTGCCCTTCGGCGCCGCCGGCAACCGCCTGAACGGGCGGCAAAAATCCCAATTCGAACCCGGCTATGTCGGGCTGATGAGCCTCGGCTGGGGCTTCGGCAACGGCGTGCGCGCCGAAGTGGAAGGCAACTTCCGCAGCAATGAGTTCGACAAGCTGCGCGGCGCCGGCGCGCCCTTTGCCGGGATCCGCGGCAGCCAGCGCAGCTACGGCGTCATGGCCAATGCCTTCTACGACCTGGACTTCGCCAATTTCGGCCTCGGCTCCAGCATCGTGCAGCCGTATATCGGCCTGGGCGCCGGCTATGTGTGGGATGAGTTCCACAAGCTCAATGCCACCAGCCTGCCGAGCGGCCAGCGCCTGAACATCGACCAGAGCGCCGGGCACTTCGCCTACCAGGGTATTGTCGGCGCCGCCGTGCCGCTGACCCAGTTCGGCGTCCGCGGCCTCTCCCTCACCGCCGAATATCGCTACCTCGGCACGCTGGAGCCGCGGTTGAACGCCACCGCCTACAACGCCGCCGGGGTGGCCAGCCGCGGCAAGGTGGAGGTGGAGAACGGCAACCACTCGGTGTTGATCGGCCTGCGCTACGCCTTCAACCAGCCGGCCCCGCCGCCGCCACCCATGGCGCAGCCCGCCCCGGCCCCGGTTTCGGCGGTGCAGCCGGCGCGCACCTACCTGGTGTTCTTCGACTGGGATCGCGCCGACCTGACCAGCCGGGCGCGGGAGATCATCACCGAGGCGGCGCAGAATTCCCGTCGCATGCAGGTGACGCGCATTGAAGTGGCCGGCCACGCCGACCGCTCGGGCGATGCCGCCTACAACCAGCGCCTGTCGCAACGCCGCGCGGATGCGGTGGCCGGCGAGTTGGTGCGTGAAGGCGTGGCCCGCAGCGCCATCACCATTACCGCGTTCGGCGAGAGCCGGCCGCTGGTGCCGACCGCGGATAATGTGCGGGAGCCGCAGAACCGCCGGGTGGAAATCGTGCTGCGCTAAACCGCAGGACTGATGCCGAATTGGAAAGGGGCGCCTCGCGGCGCCCCTTTTTCGTCTCGGCTACTGCGCCGGCCGGGCGGCCGGGCGGGGCCGATGATGCGGCTGGGCCGCAGCCGCCGGCCGGGCCGGGCGGGCAGCACAAACCTCAAGCGGGTAGAAGTTCTGCGACGGGGCGGTAGCCGCCAGCTCAACCAGCTCGGACACGTTCTGGAAGCCGCCGACCTTCTGCCAGGTCTGGGCGTAATTGCGGCACAGATGGTCACCCTGGGACAGGTTTTCCTGCGCCTGGGTATTGGCCAGGTTGGTGACGTAGTCGTCGAACTTGCGGTTGCCGCCGTTGCGCCGGAAATGGCCGATCACCCGGTCGTAGGCGCCCTTCAGGTCGTGCTGAAAGCGGCGGACCATGCCGTTGTAGCCATTGGCGGCGCCGCCTTCTTCCTGGCAGGTCAGCGCCACCACCATCAGGCGGCTCTGGAAGGCATGCAGGTCGAAGCCCGCCTTCTCCACCGGCTGCACGCAGGGCGCGGCAGCGGCAGGCAGAGCGATGGCGAGGGCGCAAACGCCGGCCACCAGAGTGCGAAAAGGCTTCATCGCGCCTGTCTCCCAAGCAAATGTGACGGGAGCGAGCCGCGGCGCGAAACGGCCCAGACCCAACACCACCCCCGTTGGGGGCGGGTTTTAGCCGGTCGCGGAGAAGTGAGGAAGCCATCATCGCCGGCTCAGGCGGGGCCAGCCTCAGATGATATGGAAAAGATACAGCAGGATCAGCACCGGGATCGGGATGCCGAGCAGCCAGAGCAATGCGCCACGCATGGAGG
>CANBXZ010000324.1 GCA_947373495.1 Acetobacteraceae bacterium | reverse complement strand
GGTGTTCCGCACCACCAAGACGCTGGCCGAGGGCTGCGCCAACATGGACCGCGTGTTCGCCGGCGCCAGCGACATCCGCGTCAAGGACCGCTCGATGATCTGGAACTCCGATCTCATGGAGACGCTGGAGTTCGAGAACCTGATCCTTCAGGCGCAGGGCACGATCCGCTCGGCCGCCAACCGCAAGGAAAGCCGCGGCGCGCACGCGCACGAGGATTTCCCCGAGCGCGACGACAAGAACTGGCTGAAGCACACTGCCGTCTGGGTCGACTGCGACACCGGCAAGACCAAGATCGACTACCGCCCGGTCAACCTGCAGCCGATGAGCAACGACGTTCAGTCGTTCCCGCCCAAAGCGCGAGTTTACTAGGACATACTGGTACTGAGTTCGAGAGGAAGCGATGGCTGAGTTTGCACTGCCCGCCAATTCCAAGATCGGCGTCGGCGAGACCTACGCGGCGGCGGCCGGGACCAAGAACATCAAGAAGTTCAAGGTCTACCGCTGGACGCCGGACGACGGCAAGAAGCCCACGGTCGACACCTACGAAGTCGACATGGATGCCTGCGGCCCGATGGTTCTCGACGCGCTGATCAAGATCAAGAACGAGATCGACAGCTCGCTGACGTTCCGGCGCTCGTGCCGCGAGGGCGTGTGCGGCTCGTGCGCGATGAACATCGACGGCACCAATACGCTGGCGTGCACCAAGTACATTTCCGACGTGAAGGGCGATGTGAAGATCAGCCCGCTGCCGCATCTGCCGGTGGTGAAGGACCTGGTGCCGGACCTGTCGCAGCTCTACGCGCAGTACCGCAGCATCGAGCCCTGGCTGCAGAGCGAAACCTCGGCCCCGCCGGACGAGGAGCGCAAGCAGTCCAAGGAGGAACGCGCCAAGCTGGACGGCATGTGGGAGTGCATCCTGTGCTTCTGCTGCTCCACGTCGTGCCCGAGCTACTGGTGGAATGGCGACCGCTACCTCGGCCCGGCCATCCTGCTGCAGGCCTATCGCTGGATCGCGGATAGCCGCGACGAAGCCACCGGCCAGCGGCTGGACAACCTGGAAGACCCGTTCCGGCTGTACCGCTGCCACACCATCATGAACTGCACCCGGACCTGCCCGAAGGGGCTGAACCCGGCGGAAGCGATCGGCAAGATCAAGCAGATGATGGTGGAGCGCCAGGGCTGACCAGCCCGTTCGCCACCGCGCCGCCCGTCCCGCAGGGGCCGGGCGGCAACCAGCAAAAACCCCGCCCGGCATCCGCCGTGGCGGGGTTTTTCATGCGCCCCGGGTTGCGCCTATGCTGCCGGCAAAGCCCGGGAGAAATGGTTCGATGCGCCTTGCCGCCCTAGCCCTGCTATGTCTCGCGCCAACCCTCGGCGTGGCGCAGACCCTGACCATCGGCAATGCCTCGGTGGTGACCAGCCTGGACCCGCACTGGCACAACATGGTGCCGAACAACGCCACGGCGATGCACATCTTCGACCGCCTGGTGGAACGCGACGCCCTGGCCCGGCCCTACCCCTCGCTGGCGGCAAGCTACCGCGCCGTCAGCGACACGGAATGGGAGTTCAAGCTGCGCCCCGGGGTGAAGTGGCATGACGGCCGCGACTTCACCGCCGACGACGTGGTGTTCACCTTCGGCCGGGTGCCCACGGTGGCGAACAGCCCGGGCGGCTTCTTCGGCTACCTGCGCGCCATCAGCCGGGTGGAGGTGCTGGACCCGCTGACCCTGCGCATCCACACCCATCAGCCGCACCCGCTGCTGCCGCTGGACCTGGCCTCGGTCGGCATCATCGCCCGCCACGCCGCCACCGGCGCCAATCCGGAGGATTTCAACAACGGCCGCGCCGCCATCGGCACCGGCCCCTACCGGCTGGTCAGCTACCGTTCCGGCGAAGGCGTGGAACTGGCGCGCAACCCCTACGACTGGCGCCCGCAGCCCTGGCAACAGGTGAAAATCCGCTTCCTGACCAACGACGCCGGCCGCACCGCCGCCCTGCTTTCCGGCGATGTGGACATGATCGAGCAGATCGCCACCAGCGACATCGCCCGGCTGCGACGGGAACCACGGGTGACGGTCACCAGCGTGCCCAGCGTGCGCACCGTGTTCATGCTGCCGGACTATTCCCGCACCGGCCCGGTGCCGGGGGTTACCGACAATGCCGGCGTGCCGCTGCCGCGCAACCCGTTCCTGGATGAGCGGGTGCGCCGCGCCCTCTCCATGGCCATCAACCGGGACCTGCTGGTGGAACGGGTGATGGAGGGCGCCGCCGTGGCCACCGCGCAATGGCTGCCGGAAGGGGCCTTCGGCTACAACGCCGCCATCCGGCCGCAACGCTTCGACCCTGACGCGGCCAAGCGCCTGCTGGCCGAAGCCGGCTTCCCGGAGGGCTTCCGCCTCACCCTCTCCACCCCGAACGACCGCTGGCCGAATGACGCCCGCCTCAGCCAGGCGGTGGCGCAGATGTGGGCGCGCATCGGCGTGCGGGCGCAGGTGGAGGCGCTGCCCTTCGCCGCCTTCGTGCCGCGCCGCACCCGGCAGGAATTCGGCATGCAACTCGGCGCCTGGGGCAGCAGCACCGGCGAGGGCAGCAACTACCTGCTCAGCATCGTCGCCACCTACGACCGGGAACGCCTGACCGGCGCCGGCAACATGTCCCGCCACTCGAACCCGGTGCTGGACAGCTTCCTGACCCGCGGCGCCGCCACCATGGACGACGGCGCGCGGGAGCGGATCTGGCACGAGGCGGTGGCCTATTACGCCCAGCACGAACCCATGCTGCAACTGGTGCAGTACGTGAACGTCTGGGCGCTGCGCCGCGGGCTGGCGCATGACCCGCGGATGGACGAACGCACCGTGGCGATGGGGGTGCGGCCGGCTACGCCGTAGCCGGCGCCAGGGCGCCCAGCAGCCAGCGCGCCAGGCCCACCATGCGGGCGTCCTGGTGTTGCTGGCCCATCAGTTGCACCCCCACCGGCAAGCCGCCCACCGCCAGCAGCGGCACCGTCACCACCGGCGCGAACAGCATGCTGCTCGGCGCGTTGAACACGAAGTCCCCGGTCGGGCGCGGCGCCAGCGG
This sequence comes from Acetobacteraceae bacterium, assembly GCA_947373495.1. Taxonomy (GTDB): domain Bacteria; phylum Pseudomonadota; class Alphaproteobacteria; order Acetobacterales; family Acetobacteraceae; genus CAIMOR01. The sequence continues at coordinate 2,037 of CANBXZ010000324.1, read as the reverse complement.
CTGGCCGGGCACATCGCCTTCCCATACCGGCGCCGGGCCGGGGCAGGACAGGCTGATGACGGCATCGGCCAGTGGCGCCAGCCGCACATGGCGGCCCTGGGCTTCGTCCCGCTGGGACAGCCGGGCGTAGTAGTCCTCCGGCAGCATCTTCTCGGCCGCCGCCAGCACGTTCTTCGCCCGCTGGCTGACGCCCTCGGGGCAGTTGTCCACCAGGTTGCGGGTGTTCCAGCGATTTTCCCAGCTGGTGATGCCGCCGCACACGGCCCGCGCGCTGGCGATGCCCGCCTCGAACCGCTCGATCGCCGGGTGGTCGCCGCGCCGCAGCACCTGCACGCCGGCGCTGGCCAGGCGTTCCAGCAGGGCCTCGAAGGCCGCCTTGCTGGCGGCGTCCAGCCCGGCCCAGCCCTCGCCTTCCATCAGGATCAGGCGCTGCGGCTTCACCGCTTCCGGCGTGGCGCGCGGGCCTTGCAGGCCGATGCCGCCACGGTCGCCGCCGGCCCGGGCGGCGATCTCGATCGCCACCGCCCACATGTCCTCCAGGCTGTTGGCATGCGGGCCATGGGTGCTCATGGAGGTTGCCATGCGCTCGCCGCGGTTGATGCCGCCCTGGGTCGGCTTCAGCGCCACATTGCCGCAATAGGCCGCCGGCCGGATGATGCTGCCGCCGACCTGGGTGCCGATGGCCGCCGGCACGAAGCCCGCCGCCACCGCCGCCGCCGAGCCGGAGGAAGACCCGCCCGGGGTATGCGCGGCGTTCCAAGGGTTGGTGGTGGGGCCGGGATGCGCGCCACCGATCTCCGCCGTCACGGTCTTGCCGAGGATCACCGCGCCGGCCTGGCGCAGCGCCACCACGGCGGCGTTGTCGCGCTTGGGGAAGTTGCCGGCATAGGCGTCGCAGCCCATCTGCGTCGGCATGTCCTTGGTCTCAAGCAGGTCCTTGATGCCCATCGGCATGCCGTCGATCGGCGACAGCGGCGCGCCGGCCTGCCAGCGCGCGGTGCTGGCATCGGCCGCGGCACGGGCGCCTTCCGGGTTCAGCGCGGCAAAGGCCTTCACCTGCGGCTCGCGCGCGGCAATCGTCTCCAGGCAGCGTTCCAGGTAGGCGCGCGGCGTGTCGGTGCCGTCGCGGAAGCGCGGCAGCGCGTCGTGGAAAGTCAGGCCCCTGAAGCCGGTGGTGTAGCTGCCCGTCATGCTCGCGCTTCCCTTGTCTCGCTCAGCGCATGCCATCCCAGATCGGCAGGCTGAGCAAGGCCGCAACCGCGATGAGGCCGTAGCAGGTGCGGCGGAAGGTCACTTCGCTGGCCAGGCCGAACATGCGGCTGCCGGCCCAGATGCCGAAGCCATACAGCGGCGCCGTCACCAGCAGCGGGCCGAGCAGCGCCGGCCCGACCAGCCCGGCCACCAGGCAGCCCAGCAGCGCCGCCAGGTCGCCGACGGAAAGATACAGGTTGAAGATCGCCCGCACCTGCTGCTTCGGCAGGTCCCGCCCCAGCAGGTACGCCATGGCCGGCGGCCCGCTGATGGTGGCGATGCCCGCCAGCAGCCCGCCCACCGCGCCCGCCGCCACCGGCACCGCCGGCCCGTGGTTGCCGCGCAGCCGCCAGCCCGACATCGGCAGCCCGAGCAGCGCCAGGATCACCAGCGCCACGCCCCAGCGCAGCGCCAGCGCATCCGCGCTGGCCAGCACCCAGATGCCCAGCGGGGTGCCCAGCAGCAGGCCGAGCGACAGCGGCACCACCTCTCGCCGCGGCGCCACGTGCCAGGCGCCACGCACCAGGCTGACAATGGCGAGCAGTTCCAGCAGCAGCATCAGCGGCGCCGCCTGGCGCATGCCCAGCGCCATGGCGGCCAGCGGAATGAAGATGAGCCCGGCGCCAAAGCCGGAAAAGCCGCGGGCCAACCCGGAGGTCAGCGCGGCCACCACCAGCCAGGCCAGCGTGGCGCCAGCGGGAAACAGCAGGTCTGTGAGCATGGCGCAGCATCCCATGCCCGGCTGAGTCGTTGAAGCCCCCGGCGCCGCAGGGCGCCAGAACTACC
>CANBXZ010000323.1 GCA_947373495.1 Acetobacteraceae bacterium | reverse complement strand
CGTGCAGGGCTTCGCGCTGGATGGGATCTTCGTGCTGGGGCTTGCGGTGCTGGCGGTGCGGGCCAACCCGGAAGGCGCGGTGCTGGCCGCCGGCGGGGCGCTGGCGCTGCGCTACCTGGCGGAAATGCTGCTGGGCCCGGCCGGCGGCGCGTTGGCGGAACGGCTGGGCGCGCTGCGGCTGCTGGTGGGGCTGTCGCTGGCCTCGGCCGCCGGGCTGGTGCTGGTGGGGTTCGGGGCCATCTGGACCGGCGCGGTGCTGGTGGTGCTGCTGCGCGGGCTGCTGCAACCACTGCCGGCCCCGGTGGCCGCCGCCGCCAACCCAGGGCCGGAACGGGTACCGGCCCTGGCCCGGCTGGCCACGTGGCGAGACCTGGGCGCCGGGCTGGGCCCGCTGGCCGCCGGCATGCTGCTGCCGGTGCTGGCGCCGGCCACGCTGTACACCGGCACCGCGCTGGCCCTGGCCATCGCCGCCCTGGCCGTGGCGCTGCACCCGGCCACCGCCAGGCGGTAGCGCGGCGGAGCAAGCCCCGCCGCGCGTGCCGCTTCAGGCCCCCTGGCGGAACGCCTGCAACAGCTTGCGGCCGTCCTCGCCGGTCTTTTCCACCCATTCATTGGCCATGGTGGTGCTGATCTTCTTCAACTCCTCCATCACCGCCGGGGCGATGCGGCCAATGGTCATGCCCTTCTCGGCCAGCCGAGCCTCGGCCGCCCGCTGGCTTTCCTCGGCGTAGCGATAGCCGCGGTCCTCGGCCTGGGCCGCGGTGGCGCGCACCAGCGCCTGGTCCTCCACGCTCAACGCCTGGAAGGCACGGCGGGACATGAACACCGCGTTCTTCGTCATGGTGAAGCCGGTGGGGGTGAAGACCCGGCAGTAATCCCAGGCCGAGGTATCCACCCCGGTCTGCGCCGAGGTGACCTGCACCTGCACCACGCCGGTGGCGAAGGCCTGCGCCAGTTCCGCCACCTGCACCAGCGTGGGGGTGGCCCCCACCAGCGTGGCGAAGCGATTGGTCATCGGGCTGTAGGTGCGGAAGCGGGTGCCGCGCAGCACGTCCATGCTGTCCAGCGGGGCGTTGGTGTAGAAGCCGGCGGCGGGCCAGGCCACGGTGTACAGCAGCATCAGCCCCTGGCGGGCGAAGCGTGCCTCGATATAGGGCTTCTGCAACTCGCCCAGCCGGCGGGCAGCGGCGAAGTCATCCACCAGGAAGGGGATGGCGTCGGCGTCGAACATCGGTTCTTCGTTGGAATAGGCGGTCAGCAGGATCTCGCCCAGTTGCACCTGGCCCTGCTGCACCCCGCGCTTGATGGCGGGCATGCCCAGCAGGCTGCCATTGCTGTGCAGCTGAATGTTCAGCCGGCCCTTGCTGTCGGCTTCCAGCGCGGTCAGCCATTCGCGGATGTTGCGGGTGTGGAAGTTGCCGTCCGGATAGGGCACGGCCATCTGCAGGCGGGTCTGCGCCTCGGCCAGGTGCGGGGCGCCGAATGCGGCGCCTGCTGCGGCGGCCAGCGCCGCGCGACGAGTGATGGACATGAAACCCCCAGGGAAACACAGGTTGAACCGGCGCAGCTTGGCCGCGCCGGTCCCTGCTGTGCAACCCTGGCGTTACAGCGGGTAGTCGCGCGCCGGGTCCACGCCCGCGCCTTCCAGGAACTTCCGCAGGCTCACCACCTCATCCTTGGACAGGCTGTGGTGGCTGTCGTGGAAGCCCTGGCTGTGGCCGTTCAGCTTCACCAGCAGCTGGCCATGGCCGCCGTGGCTGACCTCGGCCCCCAGTTCGCTCAACGCGGACTGCACCTGCTTGGGGTCCAGGTTGCTGCTGACCGGGTGGGCGAAAAGCGAGTGCAGCACCTTGCGGTGATGATGGTTCATGGCGGTTGCTCCGGCCAGTGGTTGCGTGACGCGCCATGCAACCGCGCCCCGCCCGGAAAGTCCTTGCGAAGGATCAAGGGCGAAGGATCCAGGCGCGCCGTTACCGCACGGCCCCTACCCCGCTTGCGCGACGTAGTTCTTCAGCTCCGTGGTCTCCAACTCGGCTTCCTCCAGCCGGGCCTTCACCAGGTCGCCGATGCTCACCATGCCGGCGACGCGGCCGGCCACCAGCACCGGCAGATGGCGCACGCGGCGGTCGGTCATCAGCTTCAGCGCCCCCTCCACGCTGTCCTGCGGGGTGGTGGTGAAGACGTTGCGCGTCATCAGGTGGCGGGCATGCAACTGCGTGGTGCCGGGGCCCTGCCCGGCCATGCCGCGGACGATGTCGCGTTCGCTGATGATGCCCAGCATGGCGCCCTGCGGGTCTGCCACCAGCGCCGCGCCGATGCGCTGCTGCGCCAGCAGCACGGCAACCTGGTGGATGCTGTCATCCGGGTTCACCGAGAATACCTGGGCGCCCTTCCGCTTCAGGATGGTGGCGATAATCATCGCAATCGGCCTCCCTCCGGCTTTCTTGAGCAGGAAGCCTGCGCCCCCGGCAGCGGGCAATGCAAGCAAAAGCCACAACCGCAGCGGGTGTCAGCCGCGCAATTCCTGCGTGATGCGGCGCAGGAAGCGGCGCATGAACCGCACCCTTGCGGTGGCCAGGGCGCGGCCGCTGGCGGTGGTCATCAGCCCCGGCAGGCGCAGCAGCTTGGCCGGGAAATGGTCCAGGGTGAAGCGCGTGTCGTCCGGGGCGCGATGTTCCGCCAGCGGGTCCGCCGCATCCGCCAGGGCGCGGCCCAGCGCGCCACCCACCATGAAGGTGCGGGCAATGCCGATGGCGCCCAGCGCGTCCAGCCGGTCCGCGTCCTGCAGCGCGCGGGCTTCCGGGGTGGCGGGGGCGATGTTGGCGGCGAAGCTGTGCGCGGCAATGGCATGCGCCACCGCCGGCAGCCGCGCCGGAGGAAAGCCCAGCCCGGCCAGCAGCGCGCAGGCGGCCTCGGCGGCCAGGGTGCTGGCGCGGGCGCGGTCGGGGTGGTTCTTCGGCAGCGCCACCAGGTCGTGCAGCAGCGCCGCCGCGGTCAGCACCTCGGCGTCATGCGGGCCTTCGGCGGCGGCGATGCGCCGGGCCAGTGCCAGCACGCGGCGCAGATGCGCCATGTCGTGCGCCGCATCGCCCTGGAACCGCGCCGCCAGTTCGCCCAGCAGCGCGGCTTCCAGCGGCGCCATTCAGGGGGCGGCGGCGGCCGGGGCGGCGGTCAGCTGCGTCTTCACCAGTTCGGCGAAACGGCCATCCAGCCGCACCAGGCTCTCGAAGGTGCCGCGTTCCACGATGCGCCCGGTGTCGAACACCAAGATCTCATCGGCGTCGCGCACGGTGGAAAGCCGGTGGGCGATGATGAAGGTGGTGCGGCCCTGCATCAGCGCCTTCAGCGCCTTGGAGACCCGGGCCTCGGTGGCGGCGTCCAGCGCGCTGGTCGCTTCGTCGAGGATCAGCACCGGCGGGTCCTTCAGCAGCGCGCGGGCAATGGCCAGGCGCTGGCGCTGGCCGCCGGAAAGGCTGGCGCCGCGTTCGCCCACCATGGTGTCGTAGCCGTTCTGCTGGCGGGTGATGAAGTCATGTGCTTCCGCCATGCGGCAGGCCCGTTCCAGTTCCTCCTGCGTGGCGTCCGGCTTGCCCACCAGCAGGTTGTCGCGAATGGTGCGGTTGAACAGCATGCTTTCCTGGAACACCACGCCGATGTTCAGGCGCAGGCTGTCCAGCGTGGCGTCGCGCAGGTCGGTGCCATCCAGCGTGATGCGGCCCTCCACCGGGTCCCACAGCCGTTGCAGCAGCGCCATGGCGGTGGACTTGCCGGCGCCGGTCTGGCCCACCAGCGCCACGGTGCGGCCGGGCGGGGCGTGGAAGGTGACCTCGTCCAGAATCTTCGGCCCGTGCGGGTAGCCAAAGCCGACATTGTCGAACAGCACGTCGCCGGTGGTGCGCGGCAGCACCACGGCATTGGGCTTTTCCGGCACCGTGCTGCGGGCGTCCAGCACCTCGAAGAATTCCTTCATCGCCGGGGCGTTCAGCACCAGCGAGGCGACATAGGCCACGGCGCCCTCAAGCTTGCCGATGAGCAACCCGGCAAAGCCCATGAAGCTGACGATCTCCCCCACCGTGGCCAGGCCGTCCAGGTGCAGCAGGGTGCCCAGCATGAAGATGGCGATCGTGGTCAGCGTGCTGGCGGCGCGGGTCAGCACCGACACCACCGCCCACCAGTTCAGCACCGGGAATTGCCGGTCCAGCACCTGCTGCACGATGCTGCGGAACTGCGCCATCTCGCTGGCCATGCGGGTGAAGGACTGCACCACCACCACGTTGGAAAGCGCGTCCTGCGCATTGCCGGCCAACTGGCTGTGGAACCGCGTCACCTGGCCCTGCGCCGCCTCGGTCTTGCGGATGACGATGGCGGTCAGCACCGCGAACAGCACCACCAGGCCGATCAGCAGCAGCGCCAGCCGCCAGTTCAGCACCAGGGTCAGCGGCAGCAGCACCAGCGCGGCCACGAAGGTGGTCAGGTGTTCGCGGAAAAAGCTCAGCCACTGGGCGAACAGGTTGTCGCTGCCCACCAGCATCACCTTCATCAGCCGGCCGGACTGGATGTCGCCATGGAAGGAAAGCGGCAGCGCCAGCACGTGCTGGAAGAAGCCGGCCATGGCGGAAAGCCGGTTGCGGTGCGCCATGCGGTCCGCCAGCAGCGAAATCGCGACATTGGCCCCGATGGAGGACAGGCCGACGCTGGACCACAGCGCCAGCAACTCCAGCGCCCGGCTCCAGACCACGGCGCGGTCCATGCCATCGGCCCGGGTCAGCACGTCGATGACCCGGCCGAACAGCACCGGTTCCAGGAATTGCAGCGCCGCCATGACGATGTTGGCCAGCGTCAGCCCGGCGGCCACCCGCCGGTCCGGCCCCAGCATGCCCAGCACCCGGGTGTAGAGTTTGATGAATTCCATGCACCGCGCCCTAGCCCGGACCAACCCCGGGGCTGGCCAAGCTAGTCCAGAACCCCGGCCGGCGGAAACGCCCACGCCATTCGATTCGGCCCGCGGGCTTGCCAGCCGGGGGGCGGATGCGGCACCAGGATGAACAAAACGCCATGTCCCTGGCGAAATCGGTTGGAAGAACGTCCCATGCCGCTCACCTCGCCCACCCGTCGCGCGCTG
>CANBXZ010000322.1 GCA_947373495.1 Acetobacteraceae bacterium | reverse complement strand
CGGACATGTACCGGCTGCCGCTGGCGGATGCCGAGTTCGACGTGGTGGCGATGCAGATGGTGCTGCACTACGCCGAGGACCCGGCGGCCGCGATCGCCGAGGCCGCCCGCGTGCTGCGCCCCGATGGCCTGCTGCTGATCGCCGACCTGGGCCCGCACCAGCGGGGCGAGTTGCTGGCCAAGAACGCGCATCGCTGGCCCGGCTTCGACGATGCCGCCCTGGCCGGTTGGCTGCGCGCCGCCGGCTGCGTGGCCCTGGGCCCGGTTTCGGTGCCCGGCCCGCTTGAGGTGCGCCTGTGGCCGGCGCGCCGGCTTCCCGGCATGGCGAGTGTCGCCGTGCCGGCCCTGACCTTCTGAGACGGAACTTCAGCATGTCCCGCCCCCATCTGCTCGACGCCCTGCGTGACCGCGTATTGCTGTGCGATGGCGGCATGGGCAGCCGCGTCCAGGCGCTGACGCTCGACATCGAGAAGGATTATTGGGGCCGGGAGAACTGCACCGACGTGCTGGTGCTGTCCCGCCCCGACCTGGTGCGCGAGATCCACCGTGGCTACTACGAAGCCGGCAGCGACATGGTGTTGACCAACACCTTTGGCGGCTCGCCCGTCACGCTCGGCGAGTTCGACCTTACCGAGCGCGCCTTCGAGATCAACAAAAACGCGGTGGAACTGGCGCGCGAGGCGGCGGAGAGCTTCGCCGATGGCCGCGACCGCTGGGTCATCGGCGATATCGGCCCGGGCACCAAGCTGCCCTCGCTTGGCCATATCGGCTACGACGCGCTGGAAGCCGCGTTGCAGGAGCAATGCCGTGGCTTGATCGCCGGCGGCGCCGACGCGCTGCTGACCGAGACCAACCAGGACACGCTGTTCATCAAGGCCGCGGTGAATGCCGCCAAGGCCGCACGCCGCGCGGCCAACAGCGACATTCCCATTTTCGTGCAGGTGACGGTGGAGACCACCGGCACGCTGCTGGTCGGCCCCGACATCGCCGCCGCCGCGACGGTGGTGAATGCGCTGGACGTGCCGCTCATCGGCCTGAACTGCGCCACCGGCCCGCAGGAAATGGCCGAGCATGTGAAGTGGCTGAGCCAGAACTGGCCCGGCCTGCTCAGCGTGCAGCCCAATGCCGGCCTGCCGGAACTGGTGGATGGCCAGACCCACTATCCGCTCGGCGCCGCCGAGATGGCGAGCTGGATGGAACGCTTCGTGCTGGAGGACGGCTTCAACCTGATCGGCGGCTGCTGCGGCACCAGCATTCCGCATATCCAGGCGCTGGACGGCATGCTGCGCAAGGTGGGCCGCGGCTTCCGCCCCACGCCGGCGGCGCGCAAGCACTACTGGGTGCCTTCGGTGGCGTCGCTGTATGGCGCGGTCTCGCTGCGGCAGGAAAACGCCTACTTCTCCATCGGCGAACGCTGCAACGCCAATGGCAGCAAGGCGTGGCGCGAACGCCAGGCGGCGCATGACTGGGATGGCTGCGTCGCCATCGGCCGCGACCAGGTGGGCGAGGGCAGCAACAGCCTGGACATCTGCACCGCCTTCGTCGGCCGCGACGAAATGGCCGAGATGAGCGAGGTCATCACCCGCTTCACCTCCAGCGTGAACGCGCCGCTGGTGATTGATTCCACCGAGACGCCGGTGATCGAGGCGGCGTTGAAGCTGCATGGTGGCAAGCCGATCATCAACAGCATCAACTTCGAGGATGGCGAGCAGGCCGCCGAAGACCGGCTGATCCTCGCCAAGAAGTTCGGTGCTGCCGTCATCGCGCTGACCATCGACGAAGTCGGCATGGCCAAGACCGCCGAGGACAAGCTGCGCATCGCCCGCCGGCTGGTGGACTTCGCCTGCAACAAGCACGGGTTGCCGCAGAGCGACCTGATGATCGACCCGCTGACCTTCACCATCGCCACCGGCAACGAGGACGACCGCAAGCTGGGCCAGTGGACGCTGGAAGGCATCAAGCTGATCCATGATGAGTTTCCGGACATCCAGATCATCCTCGGCCTGTCCAACATCAGCTTCGGCCTGAACCCGGCGGCGCGGCACGTGCTGAACAGCGTCTTCCTCGACCACGCGGTGAAGGCCGGCATGACCGGCGCCATCGTGCATGTCTCCAAGATCAAGCCGCTGCACCTGATCCCGCCTGAGGAAGTGCAGGTGGTGGAAGACCTGATTTTTGACAGACGCGCCGAAGGCTACGACCCGCTGCAGAAGGTGCTGGAAATTTTCTCCGGCCGGAAGGCGGCGGACAACGTCAAGAAGGTACGGGCCGAGACGGTGGAGGGCCGGCTGAAGGACCGCATCGTGGATGGCGACCGCAAGGGCCTGGGCGAGGAGCTGCAGGACGCGCTGGACGCCGGCAACACGCCGCTGTCCATCATCAACGACGTGCTGCTGGACGGCATGAAGGTGGTGGGCGAGTTGTTCGGCGCCGGCAAGATGCAGTTGCCCTTCGTGCTGCAATCGGCCGAGACGATGAAGGCCGCCGTGGCCTATCTGGAGCCGCTGATGGAAAAGGTGGCGGGCCAGGAAAAGGGCACCATCGTGTTGGCGACGGTGAAGGGCGATGTGCACGACATCGGCAAGAACCTGGTCGACATCATCCTGACCAACAACGGCTACAAGGTCGTCAACCTCGGCATCAAGGTGCCGCTGGCCGACATGGTGGCGGCGGTGAAGCAGCACAACGCGCATGCCATCGGCATGTCCGGCCTGCTGGTGAAGTCCACCGTGGTGATGCGCGAGAACCTGGAGGAAATGCACCGCCAGGGGCTGGACGTGCCGGTGCTGCTGGGTGGTGCGGCGCTGACCCGCAACTATGTGGAGGATGACTGCGTCCGCGCCTATGCCGGCGGCGAGACCACCGGCCGCGTGGCCTATGCGCGGGATGCCTTCGACGGCCTGCACCTGATGGACAAGGTCACCGGCAACGGCTTCGACGACTACCTGGCCGCGGTGGCGAAGAAGCGCGTCGGCCGCGCCCGCAATGAAAGCCGCACCCTGGGCCAGGCCGACCCGCGCGGCTTCGCCCCGGTCGACCTCGGCTACGCCCAGGGCCGCCGCCGCGCGCTGAACCGGGGCGCGGAAAAGCCGACGCCGCCGTTCTGGGGCCCGCGCATCCTGGAAAGCGTGCCGAAGGCGGTGGTGCCGTTCATCAACGAACGCAGCCTGTACCAATTCCAGTGGGGCTTCCGGAAGCAGGGCAAGTCGCTGGAGGATTTCCTCGGCTGGGCCAAGCAGGAACTGCGCCCGGTGCTGCGCCGCATGCTGGCGCTGACCGACGAGCAGGACATCCTGAAGCCGCAGGCGGTCTACGGCTATTGGAAGTGCGCCGGCCAGGGCAATGATCTGGTGCTGTTCGAGCAGGACGGCACCACCGAGGCCTGCCGATTCAACCTGCCGCGCCAGCCGAAGCAGGATGGCGAGTGCATCGCCGACTTCGTCACCGATATCGAGGATGGCCGCGACGTGATCGGCCTGCAGGTGGTCACCGTGGGCCAGAAGGCCAGCGACATCGCCCGCACCTGGTTCGAGGATGACCGCTACCAGGACTACCTCTACCTGCACGGCCTGAGCGTGGAGATGGCCGAGGCGATGGCGGAATACACCCACAAGCGCATCCGCGCCGAACTGGGCTTCGCCGGGGAGGATGATCGCGACATGGACAAGATGCTGCAGCAGCACTATCGCGGCGGCCGCTACAGCTTCGGCTACCCCGCCTGCCCGAAGCTGGAGGACCAGGCCGCGCTGCTGAAATTGCTGCAGGCGGACCGCGTTGGCGTGACCCTTTCGGATGAATGGCAACTGCACCCGGAGCAATCCACCAGCGCCATCGTGCTGCATCACCCGAAGGCGAAGTATTTCTCGGTGTGAGGAAGGGGTTGCGGTGGCGCCCCGGCTCGGGGCATTGAACGGCCCCGGGTGGCCATCCCCCGGCCTGCCGTTTGAATGAGCGAACAATCCCCCGCCGGCCTTGAGCCTGCCGCCGGGGGCCTGGTCCAGCCCGGAGCCGTGCCGCCCCCGCCATGACAAAGGTCATCCAAACCGCCATCGGCAGCGTTGTCATCGCCTGCCTGGTGCTGGCCCTGAAATTGGGGGCCTGGTGGCTGACCGGCAGCGTGGCCCTGCTGGCGGATGCGCTTGAATCGGTGGTGAACGTGGCCGCCGCCGCCGCCGCCCTGGTGGCGCTGCACTATGCCGCCCTGCCGCCCGACGCCAACCACCCCTACGGCCACACCAAGGCGGAATACTTCTCCGCCGTGCTGGAAGGCGCGCTGATCGTCATCGCCGCCTTCTCCATCCTGCATGAGGTCTATGGCGCCTGGCAGAACCCGCGGCTGATCACCAGCCCCGACCTGGGGTTGGCGGTTTCGGCCGTGGCCACGGTCATCAACCTGCTCTGGGCCTGGCTGCTGCTGCGCCGCGGCCGTGCCGCCCGGTCCCCGGCGCTGCTGGCGGATGCCCGGCACCTGATGGCGGATGTGGTCACTTCCGTCGGGGTCATCGCCGGCGTCGCCGCCGCGGCGCTGACCGGCAAGGCGTGGTTCGACCCGGTGCTGGCCGGGCTGACCGCGCTGAACATCCTGGTCTCCGGCTGGGGGCTGATGAAGGCCAGCTTCTCCGGCCTGATGGACGAGGCGGTGCCGGACGAACTGCTGGGCCGCATCCGCCGCGTGGTGGCCGGCAATGCCGAAGGCGCGATCGAGGCGCATGACCTGCGCACCCGCCACGCCGGCCGCCTGGTCTTCATCGACTTCCACCTGGTGGTGCCGGGTGAGATGCAGGTGAACGACAGCCACGCCATCTGCGACCGCATCGAGGCGGCGCTGAAGGCCGAGGTGGAAGGCGCCATCATCAGCATTCACGTCGAACCCGAGGGCAAGGCCAAGCACCACGGGGTGCTGGTGCTGTGAGCCCGCGGGCCGGGCTGGCCGTGCCGGCACCGGAAGCCGCCGCGCCCGGCCCGGCCGCGCTGGTGGCGCGGGACCGTTGGCTGCTCCGTACGCCGGCGCCTGGCTGGGCCTGGCCGCCCCTGGCCTCGGTGCTGGCGCATGCGCTGGCGTTGGCCGCGGCGCTGGGCCTGCTGGCGCTGCCGCAACTGGCCCCGCCGGTGGACGAGCCGGTG
>CANBXZ010000321.1 GCA_947373495.1 Acetobacteraceae bacterium | reverse complement strand
CGGTGTACCTGGACGAAGCCGGCCAGCGCGAGAACATCAAGCGCACCACCGGGCTGATCGCGGAGGTGACCGGCGAGGCGCCACGCGGCTGGATCAGCCCCCGCGGCACCGGCAGCCCGGGCCATACCGCGCTGCTGGCCGAGGCCGGCTACCTGCATGATGGCGACTGCAACGACGACGACATGCCCTACCTGGAAATGGCGGGCGGCCGCGACATGGTGCGGATTTCGCTGACCATGGACGTGAACGACCTGCCGAGCAGCATCCGCTACGGCAACAACGCCCGCGCCATGCTGCAGCAGTTCGAGGACGCCTTCGCCGCGCTGCTGCACCGGGAGACCCAGCCGGTGCTGATGGACGTGACCATCCACACCCATGTGTATGGCCGCCCGGCCGGCGCCTGGGTGTTCGACGAGATCATGCGCCAGGTGGTGGCGGCGCATGGGGTTTGGCACGGCACCCGGATGCAGGCGGCCGAATGGCTGCTGGGCAAGCGGGCGGAGTTGGTGCCCGGCGCCTGAAGCCAGCCCGGCCGGGGTCGCCCCCCGGCCCGGTTGCGCGCGTTAAGCCGCCAGCGCCGCTTCCACCGCGGCGGCGGACTGGAACAGCGCCGCGTCCGCGCCGTGCTCGCCGGTCAGCATCAGGCCCACCGGGGCAGTGCCGGCTTCCTGGCAGGGCAGGCTGATCGAGCAGCGGTCGAGGAAGTTGCCCACCGCGGTGTTGCGCAGCAGCAGCAGGTTGATGCGGTTGTACTCGCTCTGCTCCGCCACCTCGGCGATGGCGGGCGGGATCACCGGGCAGGTCGGCATCAGCAGCGCGTCGAACGGCGCGGTGCGGCGGGCCACGGCGGCGATGATGCGCTGGCGGCCCTGCACCGCCTTGACGTAGTCGCTGGCCGGCATCTTCTCGCCCCGCATGATGCGGACCAGGATGTTGGGGTCGTATTCGTCGCGCTTGCGGGCGATGAGGGACTGGTGCCAGGCATAGGCTTCCGCCGCGGTGAAGCCGCCGCTGGCGTTCAGGCCCGGAATGGCGCCGATCTCGGGAATGTCCAGCAGCTCGATCCGCGCGCCGGCGGCGCTGAGCTTGGCCAGCGCCCGGTCGAAGCTGGCCGCGACATGCGCGTCCATGCCGTCCAGCAGGAAGGTGCCGCGCGGCACGGCGAAGCGCAGCCCGGCGACGCCCCGATGCGCCAGCGGCTGCGGGTTGGGGTTGCCGGAGATCGCCGCGTCCAGCAGGTGGCAGCATTCCACGCTGCGGGCCAGCGGGCCGACGCTGTCGAGCGAGAAGGACAGCGGCAGCACACCCTCCTGCGGCACGCGCTTCGCGGTGGGCTTGAAGCCGACAATGCCGCACAGCGCGGCCGGGATGCGGCAGGAACCGCCGGTGTCGGTGCCCAGGCCGCCAAAGCCCATGTGGTCCGCGGTGGCCACGGCGGCGCCGGAGGAAGAGCCGCCCGGCAGCCGGCCGGTGGCGCGGTCCCACGGGCTTTTCGGCGTGCCGTAGTGCGGGTTCACCCCCAGGCCGCTGAAGGCGAATTCCACCATGTTGGTGCGGCCGATGACGATGAAGCCCAGCCGTTGCAGCCGGGTGACCACCAGCGCGTTGCTGGTGGCCGGCGCCGCATCCGCCAGCGCCAGGGAGCCGGCGCGGGTGACATGGCCCTTTTCGTCGAACAGGTCCTTCACCGAAACCGGAATGCCGGCCCAGGGGCTGGGCGCCAGCCCGTGGTGGCGCAGCGTGTCGATGGCGTCGGCGGCCACACGCGCGGCAGTGGCATGCACGGCCACGAAGGCGCGGCTGCCTTCCCCGCCGGGGTCGGCAATGCGCTCCAGCGCGGCATCAACGAGGGAGCGGGCGGAAACCCGCCCTTGGGCGAGGGCGGCGGCGGCATCGGCGATGGTCTTCATGCCGCCAATGCTGGCGCCGGATCGGCTGCTCGGCAAGCCATTCGCCGGGCTTGCCGCCGGATCAGCGCCTGGTGGCCTGATTCCGCAGCCCTGCGGCCCTCAAGCCAAGCCCCTGGCCGTTGCCTGCAATGGCCTGCTGGCCCGTGGCGCTCGTCCGTGGGCGGGCGGACGCCGCAAACAGCAGACTAGCTGTCGTTGGCCGGGGGATTTTCCGCCACCACCTGCATCGCGTGCGGGTAGAGCAGGGCACCGAACATCCAGCCCTCGATCAGCGGGACAGTCTCGGGCGAGGCGGGCTGGTTATCCATGCCCGCCCCAACGCCTCAGTGGATTTCGGGTTCCGGCGTCGGCGCGCCGTGATGCAGGAAGTCCAGGTCGCAGCCTTCATCGGCCTGGGTCACGTGGTCCAGGTACAGGCTGGTCCAGCCGCGCAGGTACTTGCGTTCCGGCGCCTTCCAGGCGGCACGGCGGCGTTCCATCTCGTCCTCCGGCACCAGCAGGTTGAGCTGGCGGTTGGCGACATCCAGCTGGATCAGGTCGCCATCCTTCACCAAGGCCAGCGGGCCGCCGATATGGGATTCCGGCGCCACATGCAGCACGCAGGCGCCATAGCTGGTGCCGGACATGCGGGCGTCGGACAGCCGCAGCATGTCGCGCACGCCCTGCTGCAGCAGCTTCTTCGGGATCGGCATCATGCCCCATTCCGGCATGCCCGGGCCGCCCTGCGGGCCGGCCTGGCGCAGCACCAGCACGCTGTCGGCCGTCACGTTCAGCTCCGGGTCGTCCAGTCGGGCGTTCATGTCGTTGTAGTCGTTGAACACCACGGCGGGCCCGGTGTGCTGCAACAGCTTCGGGTCGGCGGCCGAGGTCTTGATGACCGCGCCGCGCGGCGCCAGCGTGCCCCTCACCACCGCCAGCCCGCCTTCCGCCTGCAACGGCTGGTCCAGCGGGCGGATGATGTCGTCGTTGTAGCACTCGGCGCCTTCCAGGTTTTCGCCCAGGGTCTTGCCGGTCACGGTCATGGCCGAGAGGTCGAGGTACGGCGCCAGCTTGGCCATCAGCGCCCGCGCGCCGCCGGCATAGAAGAAGTCCTCCATCAGGTATTCGCCGTTGTTCGGGCGCAGGTTGGCGATCAGCGGCACCCGGCGGCTGAGTTCGTCGAAGCGTTCCAGGTCCAGCTTCAGCCCGGCGCGGCGGGCCATGGCGATCAGGTGCGGAATGGCGTTGGTGGAACCGCCGAAGGCCATGGTGACGGTCACGGCATTGTCCACGCTGCCCTGGGTCAGCAGCCGTGCCGGGGTGTCGTCGTTCCACACCATCTCCACAATGCGGCGGCCGCAATCGGTGGCCATGCGCGGGTGGTTGCTGTCGGCGGCGGGAATGGAGGAGGAGCCGGGCAGGGCGAGGCCGAGGGCTTCCACCGCCAGCATCATGGTGGCGGCGGTGCCCGCGGTCATGCAGGTGCCGAAGGACCGCGCGATGCCGGTCTCCATTTCCTTCCACTGGCCCTGGGTGATGTTCCCGGCGCGCAGCTCGGAGTGGTACTTCCACACATCGCTGCCGGACCCCAGCTTCCTGCCGCGCCAATTGCCCGAAAGCATCGGCCCGGCGGGCACGAAGATGCTGGGCAGCCCGGCGGAAAGCGCCCCCATCACCAGGCCGGGCGGGGTCTTGTCGCAGCCGCCCATCAGCACCAGGCCGTCCAGCGGATGGCTGCGGGCCAGCTCCTCGGTCTCCATCGCCAGCAGGTTGCGGTACAGCATGCTGGTCGGCTTCTGGTACTGTTCCGTCACCGGGTGCGCCGGCAGTTCCACCGGGTAGCCGCCGGCCTGCCAGACGCCGCGCTTCACCTCCTCCGCCCGCACCCGGAAATGCGCGTGGCAAGGGGAAAGGTCGGACCAGGTGTTGATGATGCCGATCACCGGCTTGCCGCGGAAATCCGCCTCGCCCAGGCCGGTCTGCAACAGGCGGGACCGGTGGCCGAAGGCGCGCAGGTCGTCCACGCCGAACCAGCGATGGCTGCGGAGGTCTTCAGGCTTCTTGCGGGACATGGGTTTCCTCGAAGGCGGTGCTGTTTGACCCGAGATTGCCGGCTGCTATAGCAGCTGTCCATGGCCTCCGCCGTCTCCGCCCCGGTGCTCCGCCCGCTGGATGAGGCGGCATCGCTTTCCCTGGCGGAACGCGCCTTCCGCCGGCTGCGCGATGCCATCGTGCGCGGGGAATTGCCCGGCGGCACCAAGATCTCCGAACGTGGGCTGGCGCAGAGCCTGGGCATTTCCGCCCAGCCGGTGCGTGATGCGCTGCGCCGGCTGGAAGCCGATGGCATGGTGGTGACCCAGCCGCGCAGCGGCACCGTGGTGGCTGAATTCGGCGCCGACCGCCTGGCCGAGATGGGCCGCATCCGCGCCGCGCTGGAAGGCTCGGCCGCCGCGCTGGCCGCCGAACGCGCCGGCCCGGCCGACCTGGCGGCGCTGGAGGCGCAGTTGGTGGCGATGCGCCAGGCCACCGCGGCGGCCGACACCGCCCGGTTGGCGGAGGCGAATGAACGGTTCCACGCCCTGCTGCATGCCGCCGCGGGCAATGCCTTTCTGCTGCGGTCGCTGACGGCGCTGCGCGGCTACGACCACGTGCACCGGGTGCGGGCGCTGGAATCCGCGCCGCTGGAACTGCCCCGGGCGCTGGCCGAGCATGCCGGCCTGGTGGAAGCCCTGCGCCAGCGCGACCCGGACCTGGCGGAAGCGCGGATGCGCGCGCATGTGCTGCGTTCCCTGCGGGCGGCGGGGCTGCTGCGGGGCGGGGCATGAGCCGCCACCCGGCCTGAACCTGCCCGCCCTTAACCCGCTTGGCCGCGGCTGGTGGCGCCACGGCCGCCGCCCTACATCAGGGCGATGCCGGTGGCATGGAAGGAAGACCCGCATGAAGCCAGCCTTGCCGAACAGTGCTCCTGCCGCCCTCGGCTGCATGCCGGCGCCGCGCGCTTGATCGAACTGGCGGCAGCGGGCTGGACTGCGCGGCTGCTGCCCGAGCAGGGCGCCGCTTTCGCCGCGCTGGCCTGCCAGGGCCAGCAGGTGCTGGCGCCGCTGCCGCTGGGCGCCGACCCGACGGAAAGCTTCGCCGGCGCCTTCCTGATGGCGCCCTGGACCAACCGGCTGGACGCTGGCCACCTGCCCTTCGGGGGCACCATGCATCAGCTGCGGGTGAATCGCGCTGAGGACCATACCGCCATCCAT
>CANBXZ010000320.1 GCA_947373495.1 Acetobacteraceae bacterium | reverse complement strand
CATGAACTCCGCCAGCGCGGTGGCGTGGATCAGGTAGGGGTCGGAGCGCGGCGACAGCGTGATGATGGCGTCCACATCCCGCGCGTGCAGCCCGGCATCCGCCAGCGCCATGCGCGCCAGGGTGCTGTGCAGCCCCATGGGGGTGACGCCGGGCATCTTCCCCTGCGGCAGTTCGGCGATGCCGACGATGGCGGTATCTGTCATGGGGCCTGCTCGTTGATCAGCCAGCGGGGTTTCCAGCCGCCAGCGCCATAGAGGCGATGGTTCATCTGTTCGGCGCTGCACGGCTCCACGCTGTCCAGCCGCAACTCCACCGCGCCGAACACCAGGCTGCGGAAGCGGTCCGCGTCCAGCCCCGCCAGCAGATGGCCGCGGATGGTCAGCTTGCCGTGTTCGTCGCCGCGGATTTCTATCTGGTAGCTGTCGCGCGGGAAGCCGGTCTCGATCGCGGCGCGCAGTTCGGCGAGATCGACGCGGGCGCCCTTCACCTTGATGAAATCCGCCAGCAGGCGGCGGAAGGGTGGGAACAGCCGCGGCACGGTCAGGCCGCAGCCGGGGCAGGCGTCGAAGCGGGTGCCGCCATCGATGGTGTCGCCCGACCAGTAGCGCAGGATGACGGTGCCGTGCCAGTCGATGTGGCTCCACACCAGCACGCCGCGCTCGCCGGGCTTGGCCGGCAGCTTGGTATCGGGGTCGATGATCTCGATGAAGTAGTGCTGCGGGTCCACGTGCAGGCCCATGCCTTCATCGCATTCGCGGAAGCCGCCGGATTTCAGCTCCGTGCTGCTCATGCCCTGCACCAGCCGGGCGTTGGGCGCGCCCAGCGTGGCCAGCGCGGCGCGGATGCTGGCGGCGTAGCCCTCGCTCAGCGCCTCGGCCGAAGCACTCAGCAATTGCAGCGCGGGCAGGCCGGCGATGCGCCCTGCGGCTTGCAGCGCGACCGCGGTTTCCAGCCAGTTCACCAGGTAGCTCGACGTGCCGTACAGCGCCTGGGTGCCGTCCTTCGCCGCCACCAGCACCTGGTTCTCGGTGGAGACGGTGCGGCCGCCCATCATGGCGCGCAGCGGCTGGCCGTTCAAAATCGGCACCAGCAGGTTGCCGTAGAAGCCGAGATGCTCGCCGGCCGGCAGCAGCGACATGAAGCGCTGTTCCGGCGACCAGCCCACCATGTTGTGGTGGAACAGCGCGCACCGCTTGAACGGGCCGTGCAGGTCGGACAGCGTATAGACCGACTGCGCCGCATTGCCGGTGGTGCCGCCGGTGCGGGTGTACAGAATCGGCTGCCAGTCGTGCAGGAAGGCGCGGTAGGCGCGTTCTGCCGGCGAAGTCGGCGGTTCGATATCGCCGGCTTCCTCGGCCATGCGCGCACCCTGCTGCGCGTAGCGGGCCAGCGAGGCGGCATCGATCGCCTCGGTGCGCGGGTCCGCCGGGCGGCCGGGGTAGTTCGGCTGCAACACGAAGTCTGCGGCGTGGTCGCGCAACTCATCCTTGCTGGTGAAGGGGACCTGCGCCGCCCAGTCGGCCTCGCTGGCGATGTCCGCCGCCTTCAGCCCCAGCGCGGCGAAGCGGGCGCGGTAGAATGGCGAATAGCGCAGCACCTCCCGCCCCAGGAAGTTCCGCAGTCGGGCGAAGCTCTCGGCGCGCTGGGCTTCGGGCGCCACGCCGCGGCAGCGCAGCGCGCTCATGCCGCGAACCGGTTGCGCGGGCGGTGCAGGCCCAGGTGGTCGCGCAGGGTGCGGCCTTCGTATTCGGTGCGCATCAATCCTCGCCGTTGCAATTCGGGCACGACCATCCGGCAGAAATCATCGAAGCCGCCCGGGAAGTAGCTGCCCTGGATGATGAAGCCGTCGCAGGCATCCGTCTCCACCCAATGCTGCATCATGTCCGCCACCTGGGTGGGCGTGCCCACCACCACGGCCGAACCGCGCGAGCCGGCATAGCGTTCATACAACTGCCGCAGGGAAAGGTTCTCCCGCGCCACCAGCGCGCGCATTGCCGCCAGCCGGCTCGGGCTCATGATGCTGGCGGTCGGGATGCGGTCCCACGGGATCGGCCCGTCCAGCGGCAGGTCGGAAAGGTCGGCGCCGCCCAGTTCCACGCTGACCAATTCGCGCCCGACATCCGGGTGGATCAGCGACTGCATGTAGGCGAACTTCTCCCGCGCCTCGGCTTCGGTCGGTGCCACGGTGATGTTGATGCCGGCGGTCATCTTCAACTGGTCCGGCGCGCGGCCGTACCTGGCCATGCGGCCCTTCACGTTGGCGTAGAAGGCGCGCGCATCCTCCACCCGCAGCTTGGAGAGGAACACCACCTCGGCGGTCTCGGCGGCCAACTCCATGCCGTCCTCGCTGGCGCCGGCCTGGGCGATGACCGGGTGGCCCTGCGGCGGGCGCGCCAGGTTCAGCGGGCCGCGCACCTTGAAGAACCTGCCCTCATGGTCCAGCCGATGCAGCTTGGCCGGGTCGAAGTATTCACCGGTGGCACGGTCGCGCAGGAAGGCATCATCCTCCCAGCTGTCCCACAGCCCCTTCACCACCTCGACGAATTCGCGGGCGCGGCCGTAGCGGTCGGCCACGTCGTAGTGTTCGTCGCGGTTGAAGTTGTGGCTGGCGGCGACATTGGCCGTGGTCACCACGTTCCAGCCGGCGCGGCCCTCGCTGATATGGTCCAGCGTGCCGAACAGCCGGGCCACGTTATAGGGCTCATAGTAGCTGGTGGAGGCGGTGCAGACCAGGCCGACCTTCTCGGTCACCGCCGCTGTCGCGCTCATCAGGCTGATGGGTTCGAAATGCGCCATGTATTGTGGCCAGCGCCGCAGCGCGCGCATGTCGCCATCCCGCGTGCCGACCGTATCGGCCATGAAGACGAAGTCGAACCGCGCGCGCTCCGCGGCCTGTGCCATGCGGACGAACCAGCGGAAATTATGCCCGGCGTCGATCTGCGCCTCGGGGTGCATCCAGGCGGCCACGTGCTGGCCCATGGAGGGAAAATGCGCGCCGAGCGCAATGCGTTTCATCTTCGTTGCTCCCTGCCGCGCCGCAGGGTAGGGGCGGCGCCACGTTACGCCAAGCCTCTGGCGAGCCGCCCGCCGCCGCGCCATGATCCACGGCAAATGAGGGAAGGATGTCCATGACGAGGATGACCAGGTCCGCGTTGCTGCGCGGCGGCGCCGCGTTGCTGGCCCTGCCGGCCGTGGCCCCGGCCCAGGGCCAGGAAGCGGCGTTTCCCAACCAGCCCATTCGCCTGATCGTCGGCTACGCGCCGGGCGGCAACACCGATATTCCGGCCCGGCTGTTCGCCACCGAACTGGCGCGCATCCTCGGCCAGCCGGTGGTGGTGGAAAACCGCCCCGGCGCTTCCGGCGTGCCGGCTGGCCAGTTCGTGCAGCGGGCGCGGCCGGATGGCCACATGCTGCTCTGGGCCACCTCGGCCAGCCACAGCGTTTCGGTCGTGGCCATGGCGCCGCTGGCCTACGACCCGGTGCGGGACTTCACCCCCATCACCCTCATCAGCCTGGACCCGAACGTGATCGTCAGCGGCCCGGCCTTTCCGGCCCGGACGCTGCCGGAGTTGCTGGCGCATCTGCGCGCCAACCCGGGCACGCCCATCGGCACGTCCGGCCCGGCCACGTCCGGCCGATTCGCCGCGGAATTGATGCGCCCCAAGCTGGGCATCCAGTTGACGCCGGTGCCCTACCGCTCCACCGGGCCGATGCTGACCGACCTGGCCAGCAACCAGCTGCCGCTCGGCATCATGGGCGCTTCCACCGCGGTGCCCTTCCTGCGGGATGGCCGGCTGCGCGCCTATGGCGTGACCAGCCTGGCGCGCAGCCGCATCTTGCCCGAGGTGCCGAGCTTCAACGAAGGTGTCTCCCCGGGCTTCGAGGCGGTGGCCTGGAGCGCGTTGTACGGCCCGCCCGGCCTGCCGCCGGCGGTGGTGGAGAAGATCGGCGCGGCCATGCGCGAGGCGGCCGCGGTGCCGGGCGTGAAGCAATGGCTGGAAGACAGCGGCCTGCTGGTGCCGCTGGGCAGCCCGGCGGAACTGGTTCGCTTCATGGCGGCCGATATTGCCAAATGGGTGGATGTGGCGCGGGAGAACAACCTGCGCTTCGAAGGCCCCTGAAGCCTGATCAGGCTGCAGCGCGTTGTCGTGCCGCGGGCTGCGCGCCTTGCGGTGCCCCCACCGCGGGCGAGCATGCCCTGGGCCGCGCCCTTGGCGCTGGCCAGGCCGGGGCTGACGCAAGCGTGATTGGCGATTGCTGTTGCCGCCCGGTTGCACGCGGTGGTAGAAGAACCCCCGGACAATGCGTCTAAATTACGATCCGGCAGGGAAGACCATGCTTCGTTGGCGATCACAACCCGAACTGTTCGCGCAACTGGCCCGGCCGGCCGGGGCGTTGACGTTGGGGATGTGGGGCGCGCCCGGCATGGCCCAGGGGCAGCCCCAGGCGCAGGGCGCCCTGGACCATGCGGCCGGGGTCGCGGCGCTGCAACCTTCGATTGTGCTGGGCCTTGGCCTGGCTGGCCTGGCGCTGACCGCCGGCCTGATGCTGCGCCGGGCGCGGCGCCGGCAGGCTGCGGCCGAAGCCCAGGCCGCCCAGGCGATGGTGCAGGCCAACCAGGCCAAGGCGCGGTTGCGCCAGGCGCTGGCCCGGGCCGAGGCGCAGGAACGCCGGGTGGGCCAGGTGCTGGCCGGGCTGGACCTGGGCGCCTGCCTGCTGGACCGCGACCTGCGGCTGCTGGCCTGGAATGACAGCTTCGCCACGCTGGCCGGGGTGGCTCCGCAGCCGGAGGCAGCGGCCGGCGCGACAGCGGCCGAAGCCATTGGCGCCGCGCTGCGCCACAGGCTTGCGGATATGCGGGATCGGCGGCAGGGCATCGCCGTGCGCTTCCGCCCGGATGGCAGCCGGGTGCGGGACCGCTGGATGACGCTTGAGGATGGTGACCTGTTGCTGACCTGCCGGTTGGATGAACCCGAGCCCATGCCCAAGCCGGCCCCCCGCGCGAAGCCGCTGGACGCGCTTTCCGAACTCTGTGCCGAGGAATTGCGCAAGCGCCTGCCGCTGCTGCTGGCCGCCGCCACCGCGGAAGACGTTGCCGCCGCCCGCATGGAAGCCCATGCGATGCGGGGCGTGGCGGCGA
>CANBXZ010000319.1 GCA_947373495.1 Acetobacteraceae bacterium | reverse complement strand
AAGGGCCAGGGCATTCGCGTCTTCGGCTTTTCCCCCGGCACCATCGACACCGAGATGCAGGTGAAGATCCGCGCTTCCGGCATGAACGTCATCAGCAAGATCCCGCGTGGCGACCTGCTGCCGGTGGCGCATGCGGTCAGCGGCCTGGTCTACCTGTGCGGCAGCGCGGCGGACGACCTGGTGGGCACCGACGCGTCGATGCGCGACGATGCCTTCCGCGCCCGCCTCGGGCTGTGAGGGCCGCGCCATGAAGATCGGCGTCTTCTACTTCCCGACCGACTACGGCATCGACCCCGGCGAGCTGGGCGCGGCGCTGGAGGAGCGTGGTTTCGAGAGCCTGTTCGTCTGCGAGCACACGCATATCCCGGCCAGCCGGCTGTCGCCCTTCCCGGGCGGCGGCGAACTGCCGAAGCGGTATTCCCACACCCACGACCCCTTCGTGGCGCTGGCTTTCGCTGCCGCGCGCACCAGCCGGTTGCGGCTCGGCACCGGGGTGTGCCTGGTGCCGCAGCGGGATGCGATCGTGACGGCCAAGAGCGTGGCCAGCCTGGACCGGCTTTCCGGCGGCCGCTTCCTGTTCGGCATCGGCGGTGGCTGGAATGTGGAGGAGATGGAAAACCACGGCGCCCGCTACCCCACGCGCTTCAAGCTGATGCAGGAACGCGTGCTGGCGATGCGGCAGTTGTGGACCGAGGAGGAAGCCAGCTTCCACGGCGATTTCGTCAACTTCGACAAGGTGTGGATGCACCCGAAGCCGCTCGGCCATGTGCCGGTGCTGCTGGGCGGCGAGACCGACCACACCTTGCGCCGCGTGGTGGCGTTCTGCGATGGCTGGTTCCCCCGCGCCGGGGCCGGCTTCGACCCCGCCGCCGCGGTGGCCCGCCTGCGCGCCGCGGCCGAGGGTGCCGGGCGTGACCCGGCGACGCTGACCACCACCGTGTTCCGCGCCCCGGCCGATGCCGCGGCGCTGGCCGGCTATGCCGCCGGTGGCATCGACCGCGTGCTGCTGGAAGTGCCGGACCTGGACCGCGACGGCATCCTGCGCCGGCTGGACGCCCTCGCGCCGCTGACCCGGACATGAGGGTGGCCCGATGAAGGTTGCTTTGGGCCTGGGGTTGGCGGAATACCCCTTCGCCAGCGCCCAGGGCTTCTGGCGCTGGGTGGACCTGTGCGAGCAGGCCGGCGCCGACAGCCTGTGGCAGACCGACCGGCTGGTGAGCCGGGTGCCGATTCTGGAATGCATGACCATGCTGGCGGCGCTGGCCGGGCGCACCAGGCGGCTGAAATTCGGCATGAACGTGGTTTCGCTGGCGCTGCGCGACCCGGTGCTGGTGGCCAAGCAATGCGCCACCATCGACGTGCTGAGCGAGGGCCGGTTGCTGCCCGCCTTCGGCATCGGCAGCCCGCAGGCGCCGGAATGGCAGGCGCTGGGCATCGAGACCAAGACCCGGGGCGCGGTGACCGACGAGGCGCTGGAGGTCATCACCCGGCTGTGGCGCGAGGACAGCGTGGACTTCGCCGGCCGGCACTTCCGGCTTTCGCGCGCCGCCATCTCGCCCCGGCCGGTGCAGCGGGATTTTCCGGTCTGGATCGGTGGCGCCTCGCCGGCCGCCATCCGCCGCACCGCGCGCTGGGGCACCGGCTGGCAGGCCGGCGCCGAGGCCCCGGCGGAGGTGGCGCCGATCCTTGCCGCCATCCGCGCCGCCACCGCGGCCGAGGGCCGGACGATCGACGATGACCACTATGGCGCCGGCTTCAACTTCTGGCTGGGCGACGCGGCGGAACCGGCGGTGGCCACGGCCATGGCGGCCTATGCCAAGCGCACCGGGCGCGACCCGGCGCGGGGCTTCGTGGTGGGCGACGCCGCGGCCATCTTCGCCCGGATCGAGGCCTATGTGGCTGCCGGGGTGACCAAGTTCGTGCTGCGCCCGGTGGGCCAGGGCGACGAGGTGCCGTTGGCACAGACCCGGCGGCTGCTGGAACAGGTGCTGCCCCTGATGGCGGCGCGCTGGCCGAAGCCGCCGAAGCTGCCGCCCGCCTGAAGGGTACCATAAGGTACAGGTGCAACCCCTGGTTGACGAAGCGCGGTGATCACGGGAATGTGGGCGGACCCGTTGCAACGAGGCAAAAAATGACCCGCCGCCGCACCGCACTCGCCGCCTCCACCGCCCTTTGCCTGCTGCCGATGGCCCTGGCCATGGTGCCCCTGGCCGCCCGCGCGGACGACATCTTCGACAACCAGGCCGCCAATCCCATCAGCAACGCCCGCAGCGTGGATGGCTGGCTGATCGTTGGCCAGAGCCTCTCCGGCACCAGTGTCACGCTGCAGAATGGTGGCTCCTACGGTTTCCGGGTGCTCTCCATCGGCGACCAGGCGGGCGGCAACGGCAATACGCTGACCGTCACCGGCGCCGGCTCCGCGCTGGCCAATATCGCCGGTGGCAGCCCGGTCACCGGCCCGGCCCTGGTGCTGGGCAGCATCGGCACCGGCAACCAGTTGCTCATCACCGGCGGCGGCCAGGTCAACATCAGCCATATCGATGGCGGCAGCAGCCCGGATGACGTGCAGGTTGGCTACACCACCACGGCCAGCGGTAACCGGCTGAGCGTCAGCGGCGCCGGCTCCGCCCTGCATGTGGATGCCTCGACGCTGTATGTCGGCTTCAACGCCGGCGGCAACAGCCTTGCGGTGCTGCATGGCGGCAGCGTGACGGCATTGCAGATGCGCGTCGGCGGCGGCACCGGCAGTGTCGGGGCGGCGGCCAACAACAGCGTGCTGGTGGATGGCGTCGGCTCCAGCCTGACCACGCAGGGCAGCTTCAACCTGGGCGCCAATGGCGGCGCCGGGCTGGACCGTTCCGGCAATACCCTCACGGTCGGCAATGGCGCCACGGTCTCCATTGGCCTGGCGGCGCTGAAGAACCTGACCGTGGGGCAGAGCGACACCTCGCTGAACAACGTCGTCACCGTCACCGGCGCCGGTTCGCTGCTCACCGCCTACAACATCGTGGTCGGCAACGGCAGCAATACCGGCAACACGCTGGCGGTGGGGGACCTGGGGCGGGTTTCCTCCCAAACCGGCATCGCGTTGAGCAACAACACCCAGTTCCGCTATGGCGTGGGTGGTGCCTCGGGCGCGGTGGCGAATGCGGCGGGGGCCATCACCATCGGCAATGCGGTGGGCTTCACCGCCTACCTCGCCCCCAACCTGCCGCTGGCCAGCCACAACCAGGCGCTGCACGGCGCCAGCGTCACCGGCAGCTTCGGCAGCCTGAATGCCAGCGCCCTGCCATCCTTCCTCACCGCCGCGCTGCGCTACACCGCCACCGATGTGTACCTGGACCTGACCGCCAACCTGGGCAGCGGCCTGGCGCTGAACGGCAACCAGCGCAGCGTGGCGGCCGGGCTGAACAGCGCCTTCAACAATGGCGGCGGGTTGGCGCTGAACTTCCTGCCGCTCTACAGCCTGACCGGCGCGGAGCTGCGGGCGCAGCTGACCCGGCTTTCCGGCGAAGTGGCCACCGGCGCACAGCAGAGCGCCTTCCAACTGACCAACGGCTTCCTCGGCCTGTTGAGCGACCCCTTCGCGGCCGAACGTGGCGGGGCGGGTCGCGGGGCGCCGGCTGGTTCCGCCGTGGGCCAGTTGCGGCTGTGGGGTGGGGCCTTTGGCGGCTATGCCAGCCTCAACGGCAACCAGGCGGCCGGCAGCCAACGCCTGGTGGGGCGCGACGCCGGCTTCGTGGTGGGGGCGGACTATCTGCTGGCGCCGCAAACCAGGCTGGGCGTGGCGGTGGGCGGTGCCGGCGGCAACTGGACCGTGGCGAATGGCCTGGGCAGCGGCCGCAGCGACGCCATGCAGCTTGGCCTGTACGGCAACACCCGGTTCGGTGCGGCCTATCTTTCCGGCGCGCTGGGCTTCACCAACAATTGGGCCACCACCACCCGCAACCTGGCCGGCGACCGGCTGAAGGGCGAGGTGACCAGCCAGACCTTCGCTGGCCGGGTCGAGGCCGGGTATCGCCTGCCCGCCGGCAGCCTGGGGCTGACCCCCTACGGCGCGTTGCAGGTGCAGAACTACCGCGCCCCGGGCTATGCCGAGGCCGGCGGTGCCGGTGGCGGCCTCTATGCGCTGAGCTTCACCGGCCGCTCGGTGGCCGATACCCGCGGCGAGTTGGGCCTGCGCGTGGATGAGACGCTGCCGCTGGGCGGCGGGGCGCTGACGCTGCGGCTGCGGGCGGCCTGGGTGCATGATTTCCGCCCGGGCGCCACGCTGAACGCCGGGCTGCTGAACCTGCCGGGGGCCGGCTTCCGCGTGGTCGGCGCCAGCCGGGCGCACGATGCCGCCCTGGCCTCGGCCGGGCTGGACTGGAAGCTGAACGACAGCCTGAGCCTGAGCACCACGCTGGGCGGCGAGTTCTCGGGCCAGACCACCAGCTACAACGCCTTGGCCGCGCTGCGCCTGGCCTGGTGAGGGCGCCAGGCGCGCGGCGGGCTGGCCCGGCGTGCGGCCGGGGCAGGGGAGAATCGCGGTGCGGGGGGCTTGGGCTGGCAGTGCCGGCCCTGGTGAAGGGGGCGCGGCGCACCGGTGGCGCCGGCCCAGGAGAGCAGGCCCCGCCCGAGGGCACGGGCGAGGCCGTTGCCAGGCTCAGGCGGCGCGGGCGAAGCCCAGGGCGCCGGCCAGGCTGAAGCGGCTGCTGCGCACCGGGGCCGGCAGGCCGAGGATGCTGTCGAGGCCGAGGCGGCGCAGCATGGCCAGCGGCTGGCCCGAGGCGCCGGCCACCGTCAGCTGCAGGCCGCGGGCGGCGAGGCGCTTGAAGGCGAAGGCGATGGCGCCGACGCCCGAGCCGTCGAGGTAGGTGACCTGGTTCAGGTCCAGGGCCACGTTCTGGCCGGCGTTCTGGCACATGTTCTCGAACAGCGGGCGCAGGGTGCGGGCACCGTCGGCGTCCATGGCACCGGCCAGGCTGATGCGGCTGCCGTCGGTGGCGGTGAGGATGCTGTTGATCATGGTGTGTTGCCCTTGCTGCTCGCCTTGATGCTGAGAGAAGAGCAACGGGTGTGCCGGCAAAATGCAGGCGGATCGGGACTGAACGGCCCGCTTGGCGTTGCAAGTTGCGGCCCTTGGCCGGCGTTTTTGCAGAAAGCAA